>JBNAWD010000001.1:0-28820 GCA_049699995.1 Minisyncoccia bacterium
AAGAGACCTGGGGTTTTTTTTTTCGGAGGTCAGTACTGACCTCCGAGGTCGATAATGTATCAAAAATTTGCGGATTTTTGAAAAATTTGATATTATTTTTTTATCTATTTTGTTCTTTTAAATTGGACGCGGGGTGGGGGAGTAGTACCCCGTGGGGCTCATAACCCCAAGGCGTCGGTGCAATTCCGACCCCCGCAACAAAATATTCGCCAGGGTAGCTCAGTTGGTTAGAGCGTGGCATTCATAACGCCAAGGTCGTGGGTTCGATTCCCACCCCTGGCACTTGCTCGCGTAGTGTAGCCTGGTTTAACACGCCTCCCTGTCACGGAGGAGATCACGGGTTCAAATCCCGTCGCGAGCGCGAAAATTAAATTTTTTAAAAATATGTTAGCAGTTATTGAAACTGGTGGAAAACAATATTTAGTTTCCCCAAATCAAAAAATAAAAATTGAAAAAATAAAAGGTTTAGAAGAGGGTCAAGAAGTCGTTTTTGATAAAGTTTTGTTATTAAAAAATAACGGCGATATTCTTATTGGTCAGCCTTATTTAGGAAATCAAACTATAAAAGGAAAGGTTTTAAAAATTAAAAAGGGAAAGAAAATTATTGTTTTTCGTTATCATTCCAAAACTCGTTATCGCAAGAAAAAGGGTCATCGGCAGTATTTGATGGAAGTAGAAATTTTACCTTTTTAATTGATTAGCAGACTTGACTTTTATCTGCTAAAGAGTAAAATTATATAATTGATGGAAAGACAAAATAACGATTTGAGTATTCGGGAAAAGGATTTATTAAAGGAAATAATTGAGCTTTATTGCCAACAAGAAATTCCTATCTCTTCTCTTTATTTAGCTAAAAGGCTAAATTATCGTTTTAGTCCGGCCACTATTCGTAATGATTTTTTATCTCTAACTAATAAAGGTTATTTAAAAAAAATCCATTCCTTTTCCGGCAGGATTCCCACAAATCAAGGTTTAAGATTTTATATAAACTATATCTTGAGAGAAAAGTTGTTGGAAAAAACAGAAAAAGAATTTTCTCAGCGAATAGAAAAAATTCTCTTCAATTTTTTAAAGATCAAAAACCAAACTAACCAATTAGAGGAAAAAATTCCAGAGATTATTGCCCAAAGGTGCCAGAGTTATAGTTTCTTTTATTCTTTAAAAGATGGAGAAATTATTGCCCACGGTTTTCGATTCTTGGTGAGGGAAATTGAAAATTTAGAAACTGACCATCTTTTAGAGTTAGGGAAATTTTTAGATAATTTAGAAGACATTTTAAGAAATTTGAGGTTAGAAGAAGAAATGAATTTTTTTATCGGCAAGGAAAATCCTTATTTAAAACTAGAGCCTTTAGCTATGGTTGTGACTCTCAATAAAAGAAAAAATAAGATGTTAGGTCTATTGGGTCATAAAAAAATCTTATATTTTAAAAATTTAGCCATTTTAAAAGCAGGTAAAAAGTTTATTGATTAAAAAATATGGCTGAAGAAAATAAACAATTAAAAGAAAATCAAGATAATCAAAAAGAGGAGTCAGGAGAAATAGGGAAATTAAAAGAAGAATTAGAGAAAGTCAAGAAAGAGAAAGAAGAATTTTTTAACGGTTGGCAAAGAGAAAGAGCTGACTTCTTAAACTATAAAAAAGATGAAGAAAAAAGATTTCAAGAAATTATTAGGTTTTCCAATGAACGGATTATTAAAAGTCTTATTCCGGTTTTAGATAGTTTAGAGTTGGCTATCAATAGTTTGGTTCAGAAAAAGCAATTAACAGAAACAGAAGATCAATACTTAAAGGGTTTAATATTAATTTATTCTCAGATAGAAGATTTGTTTAAAAAAGAAGGAGTTGAAATTATTAACCCTCAAAAAGGAGAAGAAGTTGATCCAAGATACCATGAGGCAATTTCTGAGACAGAGACTCAAGAGGTGCCTTCTAAAAAAATCTGTCAGGTTTTAGAAAAAGGATATTTACTCAATGGGAAATTAATTCGACCAGCAAGAGTCATTGTGGCAAAATAATAATTAAAAAGAAATTACAAATTTAATAAAAAT
Organism: Minisyncoccia bacterium; assembly: GCA_049699995.1. GTDB lineage: Bacteria > Patescibacteriota > Minisyncoccia > UBA6257 > UBA6257 > JBNAWD01. Next base: position 2,052 of record JBNAWD010000001.1, read on the forward strand.
AAATAAAATAAAAAAATATGGCTAAAGTTTTAGGCATTGATTTAGGAACTTCAATTACTAAAATGGCTACTATCGAACAAGGAGAACCGCGCTGTTTGGAGAGCGCGGAAGGTTCCATTTTAATCCCTTCGGTGGTTGCCATTTCAAAAAATGGCGAAAGATTAATCGGAGAATTGGCCAAAAGGCAAGCAATTACTAATCCTAAAAATACTATTTTCGAGGTTAAGAGATTTATTGGTCGAAAGTTTTCCGATCCTGAAATCCTAGAAGAAATTAAAGCGATGCCTTATGAAACAAGGGAAGGAAAAGATGGAGGAGTGGAAGTCAAAATGGGAGATCGGTGGTATAGCCCCATTGAAATTTCAGCAATGATTTTGCAAAAGGTTAAAAAAGACGCTGAAGATAAACTAGGAACGAAAATAGAGGCAGCTGTTATAACCTGTCCAGCTAACTTTGACGATACCCAGAGAAAAGCCACCCAAGCTGCCGGAGAAATTGCTGGTTTTAGGGTTTTAAGAATTATTAATGAACCAACTGCAGCCGCTTTGGCTTATGGTTTCGGAAGAAAAGAAGAAAAGAAAATAGTGGTTTTTGATTTTGGGGGAGGAACTTTTGATGTTACGATTTTACATGCTTCTCCTGATACTGTTGAGGTTTTAGCTACTGGCGGAGAGGCTCATTTAGGCGGAAAAGATTTTGATAATAGGATCATCAATTATATAATTGAACAGTTTAAAAAAGATGAAGGAATAGACTTGTCAAAAGATCCTTTAGCTTTGCAGAGATTAAAAGAGGCGGCGGAAAAAGCAAAAACCGAACTTTCCAATATCTTAGAAACAGAAATTAATTTACCCTTTATTTCTGCCGATAGCACCGGTCCAAAACACTTGAATTATAAAATTACTCGTTCTCAATTTGAAAATTTAACCAAAGATTTGACAGAGAGAGCTATTGAGAGAACAAGGATAACTTTAGAAGAGGCGAAATTAACTATTAATGATATAGATGAAATTGTCTTGGTGGGAGGAACAACTTTAATTCCTCAAGTGAGAGAGGCAGTTAAAAGATTCTTCAATAAAGAGCCGAATCGCTCTATTAATCCGGAAGAAGTAGTGGCTATGGGAGCAGCTATTCAGGCAGAAATCCTTTTAGCTAAAGAAGAGGGTCGGAAACCAGAAGGGGAAATAAAAGATATCTTACTTTTGGATGTTTTGCCTTTATCTTTGGGAATTGAGACTTTGGGTGGTATTAATACAATAATGATACCAAAAAATACAACAATTCCGACCAAAAAGACAGAAATTTTTACCACCGCAACAGATAATCAAACAAGTGTGGAAATAAATGTTTTACAAGGGGAAAGGCCAATGGCTCAGGATAATCGTTCCTTGGGCAGGTTTATTTTAGATGGCATTCCTCCATCTCCTCGAGGAGTGCCTCAAATTGAAGTCACTTTTGACATTGACGCTAATGGTATTTTATCGGTGACTGCCAAGGATAAAGCTACTGGTAAAACTCAATCAATTAGGATTGAAGGTTCAATTGGTTTATCTAAAGAAGAAATAGAAAGATTAAAGAAAGAAGCAGAAATGTATCAAGAAGAAGATCGAAAGAAAAAAGAATTAGTAGAAATCAAAAATCAAGCGGATAACCTAATTTATGTGACAGAAAAGACACTAAAAGAAACAGGAGAAAAAGTTAGTCAAGACATTAAAGAAGAAGTAGAAAATAAATTAAAAGAATTAAAAACCGCTAAAGAGGGTAATGATATAAATGAGATAAAAAGAAAAATAGATGAATTAAATCAGATTTTATCCGAATACTCTCAACAACTTTATCAGAAAGGCAGTAATGATACTCCAAATCAAAACAAAAAAGACGACGAAGGAAATATAAAAGACGCTGATTTTAAAGAAGAGTAATTTTTGAAAATCAGTAAAGAATTTGTTATAATTTTAAATAATGCAACGGAAAGAGGGCAATCTTTATAAAATTTATCAATTAGCTTTTGAGGATCGTTATCGTTTTTACCGAGCTCTTATAATTTCAGGATTGATTTTTGGCTTTTTATTTTTAGCTACTTATTTTAGTTTTTTCTTAATAAAAAATGGCTTTAAGTGGGGAAATTTTTTAGGAGCCTCTCTTTTTTGGTTTTTTGCTTTAGCTTTATTTAATTTCTTATCTCTGGGTGTTAATTTAAAAAATTTTTTTACATCTCTTTTTCTTTTACCATTGGCTTTTATTTCCGCTTTTTTCTTTTTGGGCTATCCTTTAGAATCTTGGGTTTCTCTTTTAATTTTTTATCTTATTTCTTTTGTTTGCTTGCTTTTTTCCGCTCTTCTTTTTAGATCAGAAGCTGATAATTTAGTTAATCTTTCTTTTTATCGGATTTTTCGGAGGGGTTCTTATTTTTTGGCAGTAATTGTTTTGGGGGTATTTTATCTTCTTTTAAGTTGGTCTTACAGTTTAAATTTTGAAAATATAGGAGATTTTTTAATCGACCGTTTGCCTTTGCCTTTTAATTATTCGGTGGATGATTTTCTTTTAAAAAGTTTAAAAGGAGAAATTAATTTTTTCGGAGTTGGCTTAAATTTTGGAACTAGTGAAAAACAGAATTTCCAAAGAAATATCCCGGAAGACTTAAAAAAAATTTTAGAAGAATATAACTTAAAGGGAACTTTACCAACTACTGAGGAAATATCTTTCCAACCAGCCCAAGAGACAGTCATTAGCCAATTAAGATCCGAATTAGAGAAATTCTTTAACCAGTCGCTGAATGGTCAGGAAAATATGAATTTAGTAATAAGAAATTATTTAAAAAATCTTTTAAACCAAAATTTAAAATTACCTCTCATAAAGACTTTTTACCTAGTTATTTTATTGGTTTTGATTCTAAGTTTAATAAGCTTAATTAACGGATTATTGGCAATTTTTATTAGTCTGAGTATTCATGTTTTGTTTTTGCCTTTATTTTTAAGGTTAAAATTGATAAAGATTGAGAAAAAAGGGGTTGAGAAAGAAAGCCTTTATATTTAAATTTTATTATGAAAGATTATTATAAAATTTTAGGTGTTGATAGAAATGCTTCTCAGGAAGAAATAAGGAAGGCTTTTCATCGCTTGGCTCATCAATATCATCCGGATAAAGGCGGCGATCCGGAAAAATTCAAAGAAATAAATGAAGCCTATCAAGTTTTATCAGATCCGATGAAAAGAGCCCAATATGATAGATTTGGTCAGGTATACGATAAAGCAGGGGCTGGTTCCGATTACGATTTTTCTAATTTTCGAGGGGCTAACTTTGATTTTGAATCTCCTTTTGGTTTTGGGTTTCAAGGAGATATTTTTGATATCTTTTCTGATTTTTTTGGAAGTGTTAATCAAGGAAAAAGAAAAACTAAAAGAGAATATAAAGGTAAAGATTTAGAAATTGATTTAAATATTACTCTTGAAGATGCTGCTTTCGGAACAGAAAAAGAAGTAAGTTTTCGTACTTACATCTCCTGCCATCATTGTAATGGCACGGGGTACGAACCGGGTTCTAAAGAAAAAATTTGTCCAACCTGCAAAGGAGAAGGAGTTATTCGCCAAAGTCATCGGACTATTTTTGGTGAATTTGCCCAAATTAAAGAATGTCCCAAATGCAAGGGGCGGGGCAAAATTCCAGAAAAACCTTGTTCTGAGTGCGGGGGAGATGGGCGAAAATACGATTTAAAAAAAGTCAGAGTTAATATTCCTCAAGGAGTTCGAAACAACGAAGTCATCAAAATAACTGGCGAAGGAGAGGCAGGGTGGTTTAAAGCGCCGGCTGGCGATCTTTATATAAGAATAAAAATTTTGCCTCATCCTATTTTTGAAAGAAAAGAGGATGATTTATATACACATTTAGAAATTACTTTTCCAGAGGCAGTTTTAGGTTGTAAAAAAGAAATTAAAACTTTAGAGGGGAAAAAGATTATTTTAAGAATTCCACCGGGAACAAATAGCGGAGATATTTTTCGAATTAAAGGTAAAGGAATAAAACATTTTAATGCCAGCGGGAGTGGAGATTTATATGTAAAAGTAAAAATTAAAACTCCAAAGAAAATATCTTCTCGGGTTAAAAAATTATTAGAGGAATTAGAAAAAGAATTAAAAGAAAATTAAAAATGAAAAAAAAGAAATATTTAATATTTAATTTTAAAAGCGCGGTTTTGACTAAAGAGAAAAGAAAAAAAATCTATCAAATTTTTAATAACGCAAAGCAAAATTTATTTTCAAAATATTATTTTATATTAGCGCCTTCTGCTTATTATTTTTTAGAATTCTCTAAAGAAATAAATCAAAAAATTTTATTTGCCAGCCAAAATATTTTTTGGGTCAACAAAAAATTAGTTACCGGCGAAACTCCTCCTTTAATGATTAAAGATTTAAAAATTAATTATACAATTTTGGGCCATTCTGAAAGAAAAGAATTTTTGAAAGAAAATGAAAAAATGATAAATTTAAAATTAAAATCTTGTTTCCAATCAAAAATTATTCCCATTATTTGTTTAGGCGAAAAAGAAAAAAGCACTGATTTTCAAATAAAAAAGGTTCTTTTTTCTCAATTAAATCAAATTTTTGAAGGGATTATCTTAAGGGATCAAGCTTTTCTATTAGCTTACGAACCGGTTTGGGCAATTGGTTCTGGTTTAACTCCGACAATTGATGAATTACAAAAAAGGATAGAAATTATTAGATTTTGGTTAGGGACAAGATTTAATGAAAAAGTGACCTCAAACACGCCAATTCTTTATGGCGGGTCAATCACTGAAAAGAATGCAGAAAATTTCTTAAAAGAGAAAAATATTGATGGTTTATTAATGGGAGGCTTGAGTAGTCAACCGAATAGATTAGAAAAACTAATAAAGAAAATTGACGCTTTATAATCCTCTTGTTTTGTGATAGAATATAAAAAATAATAAAAAAATATGGAGAAAATGCAAAATTTTCAAATAATAATTTTCATCTCGGGATTGGCTTTTTTATTAGGAATGATTAGCTGGGCTTATTTAAATTTTCAACAGGCGTTAAATATTGTTAATCCCTCGAGGGTGATTGTTTTAACCGCCGAAGGAAAAACTTATGCCAAGCCAGATTTGGCGGTAATTAATTTTTCTGTTATTAGCCAAGGAAAAGAAGCGGGTTCGGTTCAAAAAGAAAATAATGAAAAATTGAGTAAAATTTTGAACTTAATTAAAAATCAGGGAATTTCAGAAAAAGATATTAAAACAACTTTATATGTTTTAGACCCTCAATATGATTATCAATGGTGTTTAAAAGAAACAGAAAAAGATATTATCAGAACTTGTCCCCCAAAAATAGTTAGTTATATAATGCGTCAAACGATAGAGGTAAGGATTAAAGATTTTGAGAAAATTGATAAAATTATTAATATTTTAACCGAAGCCTCAGTCGAGGAAATCTCAAATGTTGATTTTACCATTGAAGACTTAGAGAATTATAAGAATTTAGCGAGAATTGAAGCTTTGAATAAAATTCAAGAAAGAGCCAAAATTTTATCTGAGAAAACAGGCATTCGATTGGGGAAAATTTTAGAAATAACAGAAAATACCAGTTATCCACCTGTTTATACAAGAAGCATGGCTATGGAAAAAGCCGTGGGAGATAACACCCAAGCCCCAGTCAGCTTAGAACCTGGCCAAGAGGAGGTGAATGTCGTTGTCACCGTGAAATATGAAATTAAATGATGATTTTTTAAAAAAAATAAAAGAGAAAAGAGTAATTGTTCGGGTAGATTTTAATGCAGAAGTAAAAGGGGAAGAAATAGTTGATGATTTTCGGATCAAAGCTTGTTTAAAGACAATTGATTTTATATTAAAAGAAAAACCGAAAAGAATTATTTTAATCTCTCATTTTGGTCAGCCAAAAGAAGAAGAAAAATGGACGAAAGATTTTAGTTTGTATCCGGTATATCTTTATTTAAAAAAAATTTACCAAGAAAAAGTATTTTTCTTTCAGGAGAAAGAAATTGAAAAATTAAACCAAAAAGATTATCCAGAAGGCGCTTTAATTTTAATAGAAAACATTCGATTTTATAAAGGAGAAGAAGAAAACGATAAAAAATTTGCTGAAAAATTAGCTTCTTTAGGGGATATTTATATTAATGAAGCATTTTCCGCTTCTCACAGAGAATCCGCTTCTCTTTTAGGAATTACCGAATTTTTGCCTTCTTATTTGGGTTTTCTTTTTCAAGAGGAAATTTTGAATTTAGAAAAAATAAAAGAAAATTATCAAGAACCATTTGTTATTATTTTAGGAGGTGCCAAGATTAAAGATAAATTGCCTTTGATTGAGAATTTTTTAGAAAAAGCCAATTATTTATTATTGGGTGGAGGAATAGCTAATACCATTTTAAAAGCTTGGGGTTTTTCTATTGGTCAATCTTTTTATGAAGAAGAAATGATTGAAAAGGCAAAAAATTTAGGTTCTAAGAAGGCAGAAATGATTTTACCGGGTGATTTTTGGGTATTAGATTCCTTAAAAAGAAAAAAGAAGAGGGCTTTAGGAGAAGTTAAAAAAAATGATATAATTTTGGATATTGGGCCGGTAGCGAGTGGTTTTTATCAAAAAATTATCAAAAAGGCAAAAACCATTCTTTTTAATGGTCCTTTAGGTAAAATTGAAGAAAAAGATTTTCAAGAGGGCACGAAAAAGGTTTTAGAAGCAATTTTAGGAAATCAAGATGCTTTTACAGTAATAGGCGGAGGAGATACTTTAAAGGCTTTAAAAATTTTGGGTTTAAAAATCCAAAAAGAAAATATTTTTCTTTCTACCGGCGGAGGGGCATTGTTAAAATATTTAGCGGGAGAAAAATTTAAAGCTCTTGAAGCAATTTTAAATCAAGCAAAATGAAAGAAAAAGAAACTATTTTTTATTATCACGCAAATTGTTTAGATGGTATTTTTAGCAGTTGGGCAGCTTATTTGAAATTTAAAGAAAAGGCTGATTACAAAGCTTTTAATTATGGTCTTTCTAATGAATTTGATAAGATTCGAAATAAAAAAATATATTTTCTTGATCTTTCCCTACCCAGAAAAATCATTCAAAAATTAAAAGAAAATAATAATTATTTGGTTTTAATAGATCATCATTTATCCAGTAAAAATATTTTAGATTTATTTGACGAAACAAAATACGATCCTTCTCACTGCGGTTGCGTTCTAACCTATTCTTATTTTTTTAAAAATAAAAAAATTCTTAAAATCTTTAAATATATTGAAGATATAGATTTGTGGCAATTAAAGGTAAAAAATTCAAAAGAAGTTTATTCTTATTTAGAATCAATCGATGATTTAAATTTTAAAAAAATGAAAAACCTCGCTAATCAATTAGAAGACCCTAAAACAAGAAAGAAAATTATTGAAAAAGGGAAAATAATAGAGGCTTATAAAAATTCCTTATTAAAAAAATTAGGAGAGAAAGCTTTTTTAGTGAGATTTGAAAATTATGAGGTTTTAGCCGTTAATACTTCTTGTTTAGTTTCTGAAATCGGAAATTACTTGGCAAAGCAAAAACCGCCTTTTTCTATTATTTTTTATTATAATGATAATGGCCTAAGAGTTTCTTTAAGAGGTGATAAAAGCGTTGATTTATCGAAAATAGCCGAGAAATACGGTGGCGGTGGTCATTTTTCTGCCGCCAGTTTTTTGTGGCCTAAAAACAAAAAAGAACCATGGGAAAGAATTTAAAAAATAAAAAATTGTCAAAAGAAAATTTGAGGATTTTTTGGGCTATTATTTTTAGCCTTCTTATATTTTTTATTTTAATTTTAGGAAAAAATATCATATCGTCAACGAAAGAGAATGATAATCAGACCCCAAAAATATCCTCAGAAATACCCCAAGATTTAAATGATGAGTGTTCGATAAAAATCGAAGAAAAAATAGTTCGGGGTTCCTCTATGGAGCCGGTTTTAAAAGAAGGTCAAACCGTTAAGATTTTATTTGGTTATTATAATTGCCACCCTGTTGAAAGAGAGGATATTATTGTTTACGATTTTAAAGGAAATGAAGCGCCTATTATTAAAAGAGTCAAAGGAATAGAAGGAGATAGTTTCCATTTAGAAAAAACTGAAGGCGGTTGGTTAATTTTAATTCACGGTGAACCCATAAAGAATTCAAAGGGGGAATACTATGTTATTCCAGAAAGAGGCTATAAAATGTTATCGCTTTATGAAAGGGATTATAAAGGAAAAATTCCCGAGGGCGCTTACTTAATTTTAGGAGAAGAAGCCAAGGGAACTTTAGATAGCACCTATTTTGGTTTGGTCGGGAAAAATGATATTTTGGGAAAAGTAGAGTATTAAAATGAGCGATTTTGAGAAAATAGAAGTATTTGTCGATGGTGGTTCGAGGGGTAATCCGGGAGAGGCAAGCTTGGGAGTAGTAATAGGAAACAAAGAATACGGTCAATATTTAGGAAAAAAAACCAACAATGAGGCCGAATATGAAGCGGTAATTTTCGCTTTAAAAAAATTAAAAAGTTTATTTGGAAAAGAAAAATTAAAAGACAAAGAGGTCATTATTAATCTTGATTCTGAATTAGTCTTTAAACAATTGACAGGTCAATACAAGGTTTTAGAACCAGCGATGCAAAAATTATTTATGGTGATTTGGAATTTAAAATTTGATTTCCCCCATTTAAAATTTAACCTTATTCCAAGAGAAAAAAACAAGAGAGCCGACCAGTTAGTAAATAAAATTCTAGACCAGCAAGAAAAAAAGACTCTTTTTTAGGGTTTTCAATTTTGTTTTTTTGTGATATGATATAGGTGATGCTGGTAAAACCGAACAGAAAGCTAAGAATCTTTTTAGCCGGAGGAGGAACGGGCGGGCATATATTTCCTTTGATCGCCGTCTTAAGAGAATTAAAAGAAAAAGCCCAAAAAGAAGGGGTTCCCCTTGAAATTATTTATTTTGGGCCAAAGGATTTTACTTTTAATTATATTTTAAAAGAAAAGATAATCGCCCATCCAATTATCTCTGGCAAATTGCGTCGAGAATTAAATCCATTGAATCTTTTAGATTTTTTGAAGTTGATCTTAGGAATAGCCCAATCTTTTTTCTATTTTTATTACTATATGCCTGACGCTGTTTTAATAAAAGGGGGATACGGGTCTTTACCGATTGCTTTCTGGTCATCTTTTCTTTTTATTCCATTATTTATTCATGAAAGCGATGCGGTACCCGGATTGGTTAATTTAATTTTTAAGAAAAGGGCAAAAAAAATTTTTCTTTCATTTGAATCAGCTCTTTCTTATTTTCCAAAAGAAAAAGCGATTGTTTGTGGCAATCCGGTACGAAATGAATTATTAAATTTACCGGAAAAAGAAACAACAAAAAAAATGTTAAAAATTGCCGATCGACCAGTTTTAACCGTTATCGGCGGTTCACAAGGAGCTGTTTCCCTCAATGATCTTATTTTAGACTGCCTTGACAGATTATTGGAAAAAGTGGAAGTTATTCATCAAACAGGAGATAATAATTTTTCTAAAGTCCAAAAGGAAGCGGAGATAGTTTTTAAAGAAATAATAAAAAACCAAGAAAAGGAAAAATATTACCATCTTGTTCCTTTTTTTGAGGAAAAAGGAAGCCCGGACTTTTCTTCTTTTCGAGACGTTTTAGCGGTGACTGATTTAGTAGTTTCTCGGGCGGGCAGTGGTTTAATTTTTGAAATTTCTGCTTGTGGCCTGCCTTCTATTTTAATCCCTTATCCTTACGCTTCTAAAGATCATCAAAGGAAGAATGCTTATGAGTATTTTAAGACAGGGGCTTGTCTAGTTTTGGAAGAAGAAAATTTAAAACCAAATATTTTTACCGACTTGGTTTTCCAAATTATATTTGATGAAAAAAGAAAAAAAGAAATGAGAGAAAAAGCTTTAAGTTTTTCAAAACCAGAGGCAGGAAAAATAATAGCTGAGACAATTTTAAATTCCATAAGAATATGAACCAAGATCCAAAGACTCCCCAATCTTTATTTGGCCCAAGAGTAAGAATTGCTCCTTCGCCCACCGGCTGGCTTCATATTGGCACCGCCCGGACGGCTCTATTTAATTTTTTATTTGCCCGGCAGAAAGGTGGAAAATTTATTTTAAGAATAGAAGATACAGATAAAGAAAGATCCAAAAAAGAATATGAAGAAAATATTCTCGAAGGACTAAAATGGCTTAATTTAGAATGGGATGAGGGACCAGATATAGGTGGGCCTTATGGTCCTTATCGTCAAAGTGAAAGAACGGAAATTTATAAAGAGTACCTTTTAAAACTTTTAAAAGAAGAAAAAATTTATTATTGTTTCTGTAAGCCCGAAGAAATAGAGGCCCAAAAAAGAGATATGGCTTTAAGAGGTTTAACTCCAATTTATTCAGGGAAATGTCGTCATTTATCCGATCGAGAAATAAAAGAAAAGTTATTAAATAAGGAGAAATATGTTTTAAGGTTGAAAATGCCTTCTCAGAAAATAAAATTTAAAGACTTAATTAGGGGGGAAATTGAATTCGACCTTAGTCTTATTGGAGATATAGTTATTGCCAAAAGCTTGGAAGAACCTTTATATAATTTTACTGTTGTTATTGATGATTATTTAATGGAGATTACCCATGTGATTCGGGGTGATGATCATATTTCTAATACTCCTAAACAATTAGTTTTGCAAGAAATGCTCCAATTTGAAAGTCCTCTTTATGCTCATTTACCAATGATTTTGGGGCCGGATAGATCTAAATTATCAAAGAGACACGGAGAAATGGCTTTAACTGAATATAAAAAATTGGGTTATTTAAAGGAAGCAATGATTAATTTTTTGGCTTTATTAGGTTGGCATCCCAAAGAAGAGGAAGAGATTTTTTCTTTAGAAAAATTAATCGCAAATTTTTCTTTAGAGAGAATTCAAAAAAGCGGAGCGATTTTTAATATTCTGAAATTAGACTGGTTTAATAGTGTTTATTTAAAAAAATTACCCTTAGAAGAATTAGAAAAAAGATTTGTTGAATATTTAAAAGGATCGAGTTTTAACCATTTATTAGAAAAATACGATCTTAATTATTTGATGTCGGTTTTAAAAATAGAATTACCAAGAATAAATAAATTTTCTGATCTTTTTTCCACTTCCCCTTTCTTTTTTGAGGAAGAATTAAGTTACCCAAAAGAGTTGTTAATTTGGAAAGATACCAGTAAAGAACACACAATCAAGGCTTTAGAAGACATTTACGAGATTCTAAAAGAAATCCCTGCCGAAGACTTTACTAATTTAAATTTACAAACTAAAATAATGGCTTTTATAGATTCAAATAGTTTTTATCGAAATGACCGAGGTAAAATTTTATGGCCTTTCCGGGTGGCTCTATCTGGACAGAAAGCCTCTCCTTCGCCTTTTGAGATAGCGGAAGCTTTTAAAAAAGAGAAAACATTAAAAATGGTTGAAAAAGCTATTAACTTATTAAAAGAAAATGGATAAAGATTTCTTTATATTTTTCCAAGATAAACTTCTTGTTCTAATAGAACAGATTACCCAAACTCAGTTATATCATCAACTTTTGTCTTTTTTAGAAGAAATAATAAAAATTTTAATACTGATTTTTCAGTTTTTTATCGACATTTTTCAAAAACTAATTAGTTAAAATATTGCTGAAAAATAATTTTTTCTGTATAATTTTAAAAAAGCAGAACAACATTATCTGTTATAAGATAAAATAAATATCCAATGAATCATCAACAAACAAACCAAAAGTTTAAGTTTGCTTTAAATAACTCTAAAATTTTTTTTCAAAGAAAATGGGTAAAATTTTTAATGCCCGATTTTCCTATTTATGGCGTTTCAATAGACGAAAAAAGCGTTAAAGTCATTTTATTTGATAAAAATTCTTTTAAAATAAAAAAAATATTTTCTTACCCTTTAAAACCCAAGGTTATTGAGGAAGGGATTTTAAAAAAACCAGACGAATTGAAATTTTTGATTCATTCTCTAAGAAAAAAGTTTTGGTTAAAAGAAAAGCAAGTCTTTCTTATTCTTTCATTACCTTCTTCAAATTTTTATCTTCAAATTTTTTCCTTGCCAGAAATGGAAGAAAAAATGTTAGAAGAGGCGATAATTTTTAATGTTCAAACTAATTCTCCTTTGCCGCTGGAAGAGGCTTATTTCGATTGGGAAAAATTAAAAGAAAAAGAGAATGGGGAAATAGAGATTTTTACCGCTTTAGGGATCAAAAAAAATATCGATGCCTATTTAGATATATTTCAGCGGGAGGGTTTTGAAGTAATAGCTTTAGAACCATATGTTCTTTCTGTGGCTCGAGCTTTAAATCAATTAAACGAGGAGTTTAATAAGAAAAATTTTTTAGTTATTGATTTTAAATTAGAAGGGATAGAATTTATGTTATTTGAGAAAGGACATTTAATCTATTTTGATTATGATTCTTGGAATGAGGTTTTCCCCTTGGGGATTCCTCAAAATATTGAGTTATCCCACATAAAAGACCATTTCAAAAAAGAGATTCCGGCTTTACTCAATTATTTTCCTTTAAAAAGAAATCAAAAAATAGATTGTTTCTCTTTATTGTGTTTTAATAAAGCCTTCGGCGAGCCTTTAAGAAATTTTGTAATCCAAGAGTATCAATTGCCCGAATTTAAGTTCAATATTAGTTCATATTACCCTAAACCCATTGATGAATCTTTTTTGGGTGTGATTGGGGCGGGTTTAAGGGGATTAATTCCTCGATCCTATGATACCATTGTTTCTTTAATGCCTATAGGAACAGAAGAGAAATATTTATTTGAATACACCAAGAGAATTAGTTCGTTGTGGTCTAAAATATTTTTAGTTTTCCTTTTATTTTTCTCTTTTTCCTTGTTTCTAGTGGATAAAGTATATATTTATCAAGTTAGAAAAAACTTAGAAAAATCTCTTAACTTATTAAAAAATTCTCCTGTCTTGGCAAAAGAGAAAGATCTTAGCAAAAAGGCTGAAGATTTTAATAGATTAGTGGGCGATATTAACAATGTTTTAAGTTATCGATTAAAAATAGAAGAGATATTAAAGATACTTTTGGAAAAATCCGATAATTTCAAAATAACTATTCGCAAAATAATGATTAGCGGTTACCCCTCGAAAAATTTTACCTTTCAAGGGAAAATCGACTCTAAAGAAAAAGCTTTTGATTTCTTGAGCGCCTTAAAGGATTCCGGTCAATTTGAAAACGTCTCTTTACCGTTTTCTAATATAAGTGAAACACAGGAAGGAGTGGTTTTTTATTTAACAGGTAATTTTAAATAACCTATGGCTAAAGAAATTTATAGTTTATACAACGGCGAAATTATTTTAGAGTATGACCCTATTCAACATACTTATGTTGTTAATGGGAAGCCGGTTCTTAGCGTGACTACAATAGTTTCCATTTTAGACAAATCAGAGGCTTTAATGAATTGGGCAGTCAATAAAGTAAAAGAATTTTTAGAAGCTCAGTTAGTAGTAGGAAAAGTTTACGATGAATTAGAAAAACAAGAACTTTTAATTGAAGCGGTTCAAGCCCATAAAAAACATTCTCGTCGGGCAAAAGATATAGGCACTTTTGTTCATGAGTGGCTTCAAAAATATATTGAATCAAAAATTAAAAATTTACCTCCCCCGCCTCTACCTCTAAATATTTATATTCGAAAATCAGTAGAAGCATTTTTAAAGTGGGAAAGGGAAAATAAAATCCAATTTTTAGAAACAGAGAGAAAGATTTACTCAAAAACTTATAATTATGCCGGGACATTGGATGCCGAGGCAATCACGAATAATAAAATATTTATTATAGATTTCAAAACAAGCAATGCCATTCATCCAGAGTATTTCCTGCAAACTTCTGCTTATACGCAGGCGCGGAGCGAAGAAAGCGGCTTAAAATATGAGGACCCTTGGGTTATAAAAATTGGCAAAGACGGCACTTTGGAAGCCCAGCAGATGAAAAATTGGGAAAAAAATTTTGAGGCTTTCCTTTCTTGTCTAAAACTCTATCGGTGGCGAACAGAAGACGTCAAACTTCATTTTAAGAATCATTTTCAAAACTTAAAAAATAATAATTCTAATAATTATAATCCAGTTAACCATTACTCGAAAAATAATGAAATTTTAAACCAGAAAGATAATAATTCATTCAAACCTCTCCCTTAAAATGATTAAAATAATTGATGGTCAAAAACTTTCTTTTGAAATTATAGAATCTTTAAAAAAAGAACGAGAAAAAATAAAAGAAAAAATTCTTTTTGGTGTTATTTTAGTAGGCAACAACCCAGCTTCCTTATCTTTCGTTAATAAGAAAAAAGGGGTAGCCAAGCAATTAAATATTGATTTTCGGCTATATCAATTTCCAGAGGATATCAGGACAAAAGAATTGCGAGGAGAAGTATCAAAAATATGCCGAATTCCCTTTATGAGGGGAGTAATAGTCCAATTGCCCTTACCAAATCATATTAATTCGCCAGTGGTTTTAAATGCTATTTTAGGAGATAAAGATCCGGATTTATTAAATGAAAGAAATTTAGGAAAATTTTATAATAATCGATCAAGAATTTTCCCGCCGGTAGTTAAAGCCATTGATTTTTTAAAAGAAAAATACAAAATAAAATTTGAAGGAAAGAATATTGTGATTATTGGCGGTGGCTTTTTGACAGGAAAACCATTAGCTTTATATTTTTTAAACCAAAAAGTTAGTTTTACTTTATTAGAAAAGGATCAAAAGGATATCAATATCTTTTTAAAAAAAGCCGATATTATCTTTTCGGCAGCGGGCCAGCCGAACTTAATAAAGGGTGGTCATCTTAAAAAAGGAGTAATTATTTTTGACTTGGCTTATAATTTTTATAAAGGAAAAGTAATAGGAGACTGCGAAAGGGAATCTGTCTTAAAAAAAGCCAAAATTTATAGCCCGGTGCCAGGTGGGATAGGACCCTTAACTATTGCTTTCTTATTTGCTAATCTAATAGAACTAACTAAGAAAACTCTTCGATTGGATAAATAGGGTAAAAGATATAAATAATTGCTTTCTTATTATTGATAAGATATAATTTTATTAATGTTTGATCTTATTATTAAAAAGGCTAATATTATTACTGGCAAGCCGGACGAAGATATAAAGGAAGGAGATATTGGGATTAAAAATGGAAAGATTGTTAAAATAGGAAAGTTAAAAAATGAATTATCTTTTAAAGAAATAAACGCGGAAAACGATTTTGTTTGTCCGGGTTTTATTGATATTAATAATTCGGCTGATCATAATTTTTCTCTTTTTTATCATCCTTCGGCAGAAAATTTTATTCGACAAGGGGTTACTACCGTAATAATCGGTAACCAAGGAGTTTCTTTGGCTCCTTTAATCAAAGGTTCTCTTTTAAATTTTGAGAAATGGATAGACGCTTCTTCCTATAATATAAATTGGATAACAGTAAAAGATTTATTAGAAGTTTTAGAAAAAAAGAAAATCGGGGTGAATATTGGCGCTTTAGTGGGATGGGGGAACATTAGATCAGATTTAACCGGGGGAGAATTTCGCAACTTAAGCAAAGATGAATTGGAAAAAGGTCAATATTTAATTGAAAGAAGTTTAAAAGAAGGAGCTTTAGGAGTTTCTTTTGGCTTGAATTATTACCATGAAAAGATGGTCGGAGTAAAAGAGGTGCTAGAGATAGCAAAAATAGTAAAGAAATATGAAGGATATTTGAGTTTTTCTTTAAGGGATCCAGGAAAAAATTTTTTGAAAAGCCTTGAGGAAATCTTGGAAATAGCTGATCTTTCTAATTTAGAAATAGAAATAAATAATTTTTTAAATAAAGTTACTGATCATTTGGTTTTTAAAAAAGGAGTGGAAAGTATTTCTCGGTTTAATGAAAAAAAGGAGTTAGTGAATTTTGATTTATCTCCTTACGATTATCAACTTGAAAATATTTTCGAGATATTGCCGGAGTGGGTGGCGATAGGGAAAAGAGAGAATTTTTTAAAAAATTTAATTGATCCACTTTTCCGAAAAAAAATTTTAGAGGAATTAAAAGAGAAAAGAGATATTTATTCAGACGCTATCATCATTGAGGCGGATAGAAAATGGTGGCTTACTAATTCAGTGTTAAGAGAACTTTCTAAAAGATTTAATCTCTCAATAGAGGAAACTATTTTAAAATTAACCCAGATTTGCAATAACCAACTCCTTTTTTTGGTAAAAAATACAAATATAGAAAACATAAACGAGGGGATAAAAAATTATTATTCTTTTATCAGTTCAGATGCAGGATTTTCTAGCTTGGAAACAACAGAGAAAAAGGCCTGGGTTCATCCTAAAACCTTTGCTAATTTTATAAAATTTTTAAAGCAATCTATTCAAGAAAGGGAAAGTTATTCATTAGCAAAAGCAGTGGCTAAACTTACTTTTTTAGTAGCTCAAAAAATAGGAATTAAAAATCGAGGTTTAATTAAAGAAGGATATCAAGCGGATATAGTAATTTTAGATTTAAATAAGTTGAATGATTTAGCCGATTTTTCGAATCCTTTTCAATATCCGACTGGTATTAAAACAGTGATTCTTAATGGCCAAATTGCCTACCATAAAGGAGTAATGGCTGGTCAATGCTATGGTCAAATAGTTAGAAAAGAAATTAATAAAACAAAATGATTCAACGAGGAATAGCTACTTTTTCCCTAGATTATGGCCGATGTCCAAGATGGCTTTTTGAGAGAATGAAAAAGCTTTCTTTTAGAATTATTTCAAAAATCGTAGTTAACTATGGGCCGGATGAATTTATAAAGAGAATAGGGGATCCAGTTTGGTTTCAATCTTTGGGTTCAGCCTTAGCTTTTGACTGGAATTCTTCCGGCCTAACAACAACCTTAACCGCCGCTTTAAAGGAAGCGATAAGAGGTCAGGAAAGAAATTTAGGAATTTATATTTGCGGAGGAAAAGGTAAAACCTCCCGAAAAACCCCTCAGGAAATCATTTCTTTGGCAGAAAGAGGGCATATAGAATCAGAAAAAGCTGAGGTTTTGGTTTATAATTCAAAAATGGCAGCGAAAGTGGATAGTTCTTTAATCCAGGATGGTTATCAAATTTATCATCATTGTTTTTTTATTTCAAGAAACGGAAAATGGGCAGTTGTTCAGCAAGGAATGAATACTTCTTCTCAAACCGCTCGTCGATATCACTGGTATTCTGATTCTTTAAAATTCCAGAATCCTTCTGGCTCTTCTTCTTTTGTTTTAGAACCTCATATCGGAATTAGTACCCAAAAAAGAGAAAAAGTAGTTTTGAATTTAACCTCTCAGCAATCTTTAGAAAATCAAAAAATAAGTGTTTCATTATTAAATAATAGTTTTAATAGTTTATTAAAAGATTTGAAAATTTTAAATAAATATCAATCTGATTTATTAAAAACTCTTAAAATAAAAACTTCTTCTCAGCAATTAACCCTCCTTTCTTTAGAAGACAAAGAATTTCATTATCACAACGTTTTAAGAGAAGATTTTTTAAAAAACAAATATTTATTGAAAATTTTTTACCAATTAACTGAGTTTAAACCTCAATCTTATGAAGATTTAATTTATTTTCAAGGGGTAGGCCCAAAGACCATTCGCGCTTTATCTTTGATAGCTGAATTAATTTATGGGGCAAAACCTTCTTACGAAGACCCCGCTCGCTATTCTTTCGCCTTTGGGGGAAAAGACGGGACTCCTTATTTTGTTGATCGAAAGACTTATGATCAGGTGTTAAGCCTTTTTGAAAAAAATTCAAAATAAAATAAACATGATAATATTTAGATTAATAGTTTTTTTATACTCCGTGATTTTGCATGAAATAGCCCATGGTTATGTTGCTTATAAATTAGGAGATGATACCGCCTTAAAAATGGGGAGGTTGACTTTAAACCCTTTATATCATTTAGATCTTTTTGGCTCTATTTTTGTTCCTTTAATTTTTTATTTTATTTCCGGGGGAAGTTTAATCTTTGGATGGGCAAAACCCGTTCCCTATAATCCTTTTAAATTAAAGAATCTTAAAAGGGATACTGCTTTATTGGGTTTGGCAGGGCCGGCGGCTAACTTTTTGCTGGCTTTTCTTTTTGGGTGTTTAATTCGATTGAGTATCTTTTTAGGATTAAATTCCTTGGTGTCGTGGTATCAAATAATCGTGGCGGTCAATTTAATATTAGCAGTTTTTAATTTAATACCTATCCCTCCTTTTGATGGCTCAAAAATTTTATTCTATCTTTTACCTTCGGAAAGATTAGAGATTTTCCTTAGTCAGTATCGATTTATCTTTCTGTTCTTAATTTTAATGTGGGGCTGGGTTCTAATTTTCCCTATTGTCGAAATACTTTTTTCTCTTTTTACCGGTTTATCCTTTTAAATTCTTTTTTGTTTTTCAATAAATTCTTTAAAAGCCAAAAGAAAAGAGGGCCACTTTTTTAAACTAAAATCTTCTTTTAATAAATTTTCAGCTTCTTGATGAGTTTTTTCTATAAGATTTTTATTTAACAAAGATTTCATCACTAAATCGGGAATACCGGATTGCCGGGTACCTAAAAATTCCCCCGGCCCTCTTAAATGTAAATCGATTTCCGCTAATTTAAAACCATCATTGTATTTTATCATTGCTTTCAGTCTTTCCAAAGTGGCCGGAGAGAAATTGTCGGGAATTAGAAAACAATAACTTTGATAAATAGAGCGGCCGACTCTTCCGCGGAATTGATGAAGTTGAGCTAATCCAAAATGATTAGCTCCTTCAATAACAATAATGGATGCGTTTTTAACATCAATTCCCACTTCAATTACCGAGGTTGAGACTAAAATATCCATCTCCTTGTTTAAAAATTTTCTCATAATTTCATCTTTTTCTTGAGGTTTCATTTTGCCATGAAGCATTCCTATTCTAAGATCGGGGAAAATTTCCTCTTTTAATTTCTGGTATTCCTTTTTTACTGCCTTTACTTCTGCTTTTAATTTTTCGGCTAACGATAATAGATCTTTGGCTTTAACATTTTCTAATTGGGGAAGTTCCTTTTCTTCTATTCTTGGGCAAACAAAGAAAGCTTGTCGACCCTTTAGGATCTCCTCTCGGACAAATTGGTACACCTTATTGATTTGTCTTTTTGTGACTACTTCAGTAATAATCGGTTTTCTTCCTTCTGGTAACTCATCAATTATAGACACGTCTAAATCTCCATAGAAAACCAAAGCTAATGTTCGGGGAATGGGGGTGGCGCTCATTGAAAGAAGATGGGGAACTTCTGGATTTTTGGTTTGGGCAATTAATTTTTTTCTTTGCTCAACGCCAAAACGATGTTGTTCATCCACTATCACTAATCCTAATTTTGGAAATTTTATATCTTTTTGAATTAGGGCATGAGTACCAATAAGGATTAAGGGGAAAGAATAATTTAATATCTTTTTTAAAGCGTTTTTAGAAATTTTTCCTTCCAATCCATTGTCATAAATCCTTCTTTCGGAAGAGGTGACTAATCCAATTTTAATTTTGAATTCTTTTAAGAGTTCTTTAAATTTTTGATAATGCTGTTTGGCTAAAACTTCAGTCGGAGCCATAAAAGCCACTTGATAACCGGAATTAATGGCTAAAAGGGCGGCTCCCATTGCTACAATTGTTTTTCCCGAACCAACGTCTCCTTCCAATAACCTATTCATCGGTTTTCGACTCAAATCCAAAGAAATTTCATACAAAGATTTTTTTTGGGATGTTGTCAATTCAAATGGTAAGCTTTGGGTAAATTTTTTTAAAAGCTCTATATCCAATTTAATTTTTGGGAATTTTAGGAACCTGTTTTTAACTTTTAATCTTAAAAGATAAATTTGAGAAAAAAGCAACGACTCAAAAACAAATCTATCCCTAGCTCTTTGGGCTTCCTCGAGGGTGCTAGGAAAATGAATACTATAAAGAGCCTTGTCTATTGGCAGAAGATTATATTTTTTTAATAAACATTCCGGTAAATATTCTTTTATTTCGAATCTTAAATCCAAAGCATAACGAATAAATGTTCTAATGGCTTTTGAGGAAAGGCCTTCGGTTTCAGAATAAATTGGCACCAATCTAGCAGTATGTTTTAAAGAAGAAAATACGCCTTCTCCTTCTTTAGAGGAAGAAAGAATCTCAAAAGAGGGATTAGAAAGAATAAATTTCTTTCCTTTTTTAACAATCTTTCCGGATAAGGAAAGAGTCGCTCCTTTTTTTAAGGATTTTATAAGATAAGCTTGGTTAAACCAAATCGCTTTTATTGAACCAGTTTCATCTTCTAAATCTGCCTCCACAATAAACATTTTCTTTCGCCAAGTCCGGCGCAATCCGACTTTTTTTACTTGGGCGACAATAGAAATTTTTTCTTCCGCTTGAAGATCGGCAATTTTTTTAATATTAGAAAAATCTTCGTAACGAAAAGGGAAATAATAAAGAAGGTCCTTAATTGTTTTAATCGAAAGCCTAGAGAGCGCCTTTAAAGAACGAGGGCCAACTCCTTTAATTTTTGCAACACTATCATTAATCTTTAATTCCATAAATTATCTAACCGAGGGTGCGCCTGGCAGGACTCGAACCTGCACTCTTCGGCTCCGCAAGCCGAGGCTTTATCCAATTAAGCTACAGGCGCTTTTTATTATTTATATTTTTAAAATTCTTTTTAAAAATTCTAACTTATTTTCTGATTCTTTTTTTAAATTTTTTAAATTATTTTCCAAAAGAACTTTTTCGGTCAATTCTTTTTCTGATTCTTTTAAAGGAATAAAAAGAGAGGAACGCCATCTATTTTTAAAATCAAGCCTTAAAAGAAAAGGGTATTGTTCTTCTTTTTGGTTTTTATAGTGCTTATTTTTTTCTTTTAAGAAAGCAGGAAAGATATCAAAAGAAATAAAGTAATCTTTTAAAATCAGGTTTTCTTCGTTAATTTTTAATTTTTTTTCATCGAGATAAATATTTAGAAATTTATTTTCTTGTTCCCTTTGATCCAAGAACCAATAGAGGATAGTAAATATAACCAAAAACAAAGCAAATAAAACATTTGAAGAGAAAAGGGCCCAAAGAAATAATAAACCTATTAGCCCAAAAAAGAAAAAAAACCAAAGAAAAGACCTTTTTGTCTGGGTATTTTCAATTCTTCTTTTAAAAATGAACCACTTTTCCATAATTTTTTCTGCCTTATATTATATAATTTATCATAAGGACTAAAAAATAACAAATCTACTCCTCTTGACAAAATTTTTATATTTTGTTATAATTAAAATATTGAAAAGCCCATTAATCTGTAGGCAAGCAAGCTTTGGTTTAATTACTAAAGTAAGCTTGTGGGGGCTTAAAAGTGATGGCTATTCTGGCTCCGGCTGGGATAGACCTCGCGTAAGCTCTAAACTCCTTTTAAGGAGGGTTGCCTACAGATTAATGGGCTTTTATTATTCTATAGCGACAAAACCCTTTTTATCTCTTCGAAAGAGGTAATACCCAGGAATAATTTTATTATGGCATCGTCTAATAAGGTGGGATAGTCTAGTTTATCGAGATTTTTTATATCTATCTGGTCACTGGTTAAGGTTTCAAAAACGCCAGTAAGACCATAATAACCGGTATAATTACAATAAGAACAACCAACAGGTTTATAAATTTTGTAAGGTTTTGGAATATCTTCAAAAGAAAAAGGATATTTCTTTTTTGCTTTATTCAGCATTTTTAATAGCTCTTCATCAATTTCCTTAATTTCTCTTTTGCATTTCGGACAGAGTTTTCGCACTAATCTCTGGCCAATAATTAAATTGATGGCGGAAAGCATTTCTTCAACGGGAATTTCCAAGCTCTTTAGTCTTTCTATGACCTTTGGGGCATCATTAGCATGAATAGTAGATAAAACTAAATGACCAGTTAAAGAAGCCTGCCAAACAAGTTGAGCGGTTTCTTTGTCTCTAATTTCTCCGATTAAAAAGATGTTAGGATTTTGCCGAAGTAAACTCCTTAAAGCTACTGCAAAAGTATATCCTTTTTCTTCATTAACTTGGGTTTGAATAACATTTTCTAAACGATATTCAATAGGGTCTTCCACCGTAATCACTTTTACCCCCGGTTGGGTTAAAATTTTTAAAAAGGCAAATAAAGTTGTTGTTTTTCCGGAGGAAGTTGGGCCGGTAGCTAAAATTAAACCAGTTTTTCTTTCTTTTATAATCCTTTCTACTAATTCTTTTGTTTCTTTTAAAAGGCCAAGATTTTCTAGGGCAAGAATAGAAATCTGTTCTTTTAGCAATCTTAAAGAAGCAGTTTCTCCATAACCGCCAGGAATAATAGAAACTCGAATATCGATTGATTTTTTATTTGGTAATATCAGCCGAGTTCTTCCTTCTTGAACTTTTTGAAATTCTTCCGTTTTTAATCCAGAAATACTTTTAATAGTGGCAATCATCTTAGGAAAATCGTTCAGGTCAACAGCGGTTAAAGGGTGTAAAACACCATCAATTCTTTCCCTAATTATTCCTTTATCTTCTTGAGGCTCAAAATGAACATCTGTGGCTCGAGATTTATAAGCGGTTCCCAAAATGATTGCCAGTTTCCTTTCTTCATCTTTATTCAAAAGCAATCTTTCCAACGGTTTTCTTTCTTTTAAAATTTGTTCTATTTCTTGCTCTTCGCTTTGATTTAAAATTATTCCTCGAGTAAGAATTTGGGAGAAGAGATCTTTATACATTTCTTGAATATATTCGATATCTCCAGCCACCCTTATTACCTCTTCTAAAGAAGTGACTCCCTCGATTACCTTCAAAAGACCATCATGGAATAAAGGTACCATTCCCTCGTCAATCGCTATTTTTCTGATTTCATTTTGATCTAAACCCTCCTGAATAGCTTTAATAATTCGAGGGCTTACCGGAAAATATTCAAAGATTCCAATTTGTTCTTTATAACCTAGATAATGGCATTTTGAGCAACCTTTCGCTTTATAAAAATAAGGAATGTCTTTTGGAATTCTTACTTCGCTTTTAGGCGAAAGGATAGAAAAAAACTCTAAAAATTTCTTTTTCTCTTCCTCGGTTAATTCATGCTTTTCTCTGCAATGAGGACACAACCTTCTCACTAACCTTTGGGCAATAATCAGTTTTAAAGCGTCAGGCAAAATTCTCCTTTCCGCTCCCAATTCTATTAATCGCGAAATAGTGCCGCTAGCTTCATTAGTGTGTAATGTGGAAAAAACTAAATGACCGGTTAAAGAAGCTTGCAAAGCAATTTCAACTGTTTCTTTATCTCTCATTTCTCCAACCATAATAACATCAGGGTCTTGACGGAGAATAGATTTTAATCCTGTAGCAAAATCGTATTTTTTGTCTACCTGTGTTTGATTAATCCCTATCAATCGATACTCGATAGGATCCTCAATCGTAATAATTTTAATTCCGGGCGATACTTTTTCTTTTAACATGGCATATAAGGTGGTTGTTTTTCCTGAGCCGGTTGGGCCAGTCACTAAAATCATTCCATTGGGAGAAGAAATAAATTGTTTGAAAACAGTTAATCCCTTTGGGCTTAACCCTAAATCTTTCAAACCAAAAGCGGCTCTTTTTGGATTTAAAAGTCTAAAAACTAAAAATTCTCCGTATGGTCCGGGTAAAGTGGAAGCCCTCACTTCGAAAATATCTCTTCCGTTGATAATAGTAAAACGGCCGTTCTGGGGAGTATTTTCGATATTTAGCTTAACACCACTTAAAATTTTTAATCTTTGTTTAATTTTTTGATATTTTTCTTTATCAATTTCACTAACATCGTATAAAATTCCATCAATCCTAAACCGGATTAAAGCATCTGTTTCTTGAGGTTCTATATGGACATCAGAAGCATCAACTAATATCGCCGATTTAAAAATCAAAGAGACTAATAAAGTAACTTCTTGATAAGAGATAGGCAAAAGCTCTTGATGAAGTTCGGTAAACTCTATTTCTTTGGTTCCAGAAACATTTAAATAACGAGCAAATTCTTCCGGCTTTTTCTTGACAGCGGAATAAAATTTTTGAGCATAATTTAAACTTTCGGGTGTAACTAAGTAAACACTGACATTATAATTTTTCTTTCTAAGATCTTCGATTATATTAATTGTTTTTTCAGAAAGGGGATCAACGATAGCAATTTTTAATAAATTACCTATTTTCTGAAAAACCGCTACTTGAGCTTCTTTGGCCAAGGTTTCATCAACTAAAGAAAGAGCGCCTGTTTCAATGGGAGTTTTTTTTAAATCGATATACAAAAAATTATATTTTTGGGCTAATCTCTGCGTTTCCCTTTCTTTGGCTTCTTGCCATAAGGCTTTAATCTTTTCTTCTCTTTTTTGAGTTAAGTCATCCATACTTTTTATACTATTGATATTAATTCTATTATAACAAATTTTCTTCTTTAAGGAAAAATAATTTTATGGTAAAATAAAAAGGATGGAAATTTCAGTAATCACCAACAACCCAAAAGAAACAAAAATAATCGCCCGTTTATTTTTAAAGGCAGTATTAAAAGGGTATTGTCTTGATCCAAAAAGAAAAAAGGCCCTAATAATTTCCTTAGAAGGCAATTTGGGAAGCGGAAAGACAGAGTTTATGAAAGGTATCGGCGACGCTTTACGGATAAAGAAAGACATTTTCAGTCCAACTTTTTTAATTATGAAAAGATTTTCTTTAAAAAGTAAAAGCAGTATTTTTGAAAATCTTTGGCATTTAGATTGTTATCGCCTTAAAAACATAAAAGAAATTGAAGGATTGGGTTTTAGAGATATCTCTAAAAACAGTCGAAACTTAATGTTTATAGAATGGGGGAACAAAATTAAAACAATTTTTCCAAAAGACTACTGGCAGATAAATTTTAAAATCGTTGATAAAAATAAAAGATTATTAACTTTTAAAATCCCAGTCAAAATAGCTTAAGATATGCCAAAAAAATTAATAATCATTGATGCCCATGCTTTGCTTCACCGTTCTTATCACGCGCTTCCTCCATTGGTTTCTCCCGATGGAAAATTAGTGAATGGTGTTTATGGTTTTTTATTAGTTTTTTTTAAAATATTAGAAGAATTAAAACCAGATTATGTGATAGCTACTTTTGATTTACCAGGTCCCACTTTAAGGCATCAAGTCTTCAAAGAGTATAAAGCCAAAAGGGTAAAGGCACCGGAGAATTTTTACCAACAAATAGAGATATTAAAAGAAATACTAAAAATCTGGGGCATAATGTATTTAGAAAAAGAAGGATATGAGGCTGACGATTTAATTGGAACAACTGTGGAAAAGTTCAGAAACCAGAAGGACTTAGAAATTATTATCTTGACCGGAGATCTTGATACGCTTCAGTTAGTTAAAGACAATGTTAAAGTTTATACCTTCCGCAGAGGAATTCAGGATAAAGTTATTTATGATGTGGAAAAAGTAAAAGAAAGATTTGATTTAGAACCCGAACAATTAAGAGATTATAAAGCCTTAAAAGGAGATCCTTCGGATAATATTTTAGGGGTACCTAAAATCGGAGAAAAATTGGCCCAAAAATTAATACAAAAATATAAAAGTTTAGATGGACTTTATCAGGCAATTGAAAATGGAGAAAAGATAGATGTTTCAGGGTCGGTTTTAGAAAGCTTAAAAAAACATAAGGAACAGGCTTATTTTAGTCAGCAATTAGTAACCATAGTTAAGGATATTGATATTGATATTCCTTTGGAAAAAGCTTTTTACAAAAATCCGCCAGAAGAATTAATTCTTTTGTTTAAAAAGTTAGGATTTCAAAGTTTTATTAAAAGAGCTTTTTCTTTAACTCAAGGCGCTCTCCTTGAAGTAAAAGAAAAAAAACAAATAAATATAAAAAGAGTTGACTCTAAAAACTTGTCATTTTTGCTTCAAAACATCATTCAAGCTCGAAAAATAGGATTAAAATTGGATTTTGATGGAAAAAATTATCTATCTCGAGAAGTGCAAAGATTGAAAATTATAACTGATCAAGAGCAAAACGATGTCTATGTTTTAGAAAAAGAGTCAATTAACAATTTTATAGAACAATTAGGAAATATCATTCAGGAAAAAGAAGGGAAAGAGATAATTCTTGTGGAACGGAAAATTATCCTTGAGGAATTTCCTATTTTAGAAAAAATAGAATCTTATTGTTTAGATTTAGATATTTTAGCTTGGTTGATAGATTCAGAAAGAAAAAAATATAATTTATTAGATTTAGCAAGGTTCTTTTTGAAAAAGAATTTTATTGACGAAGAGGAGGCCTTTATTGAAATTTTTGATTTAGCCGAGCAAATAAAAATAAAAGCGGAAAGTTTTGGTTTGTGGAATGTCTATCAAGAGATAGAAAAGCCCTTGGTAAAAATTTTGGCTGATATGGAAAAGAACGGTGTATTTTTAAATAAGGATAAATTTCAAGAAATTTTGAAGATAATCCAGAAAGAAAAAAAAGACCTTGAAGAAAAAATTTATCAAATCACGGGTTTTATTTTTAACCTTAATTCTCCTATTCAAGTTCAAGAAGTTCTTTTTCAGAGATTAAAAATACCCACAAACGGATTAGAGAAAACAAAAACAGGAAAAATTTCCACTGACTTAGAGGCTTTAAAAAAAATAGAAAAAAATCATCCCATTATTTCTTTAATTATTTCTTGGCGACAATTAGAAAAATTAATTAATAGTTTTTTGGTTCCTTTGCCTAACTTTATCTCTTCTTTGAGTTCAAGGATTCATCCAGTATGGGATCAAATGG
>JBNAWD010000001.1:28830-70535 GCA_049699995.1 Minisyncoccia bacterium
CAAAATATTCCCTATAAAGGAGAAATGGCTTCAAAAATTAGATCAGCTTTTGAAGCGGAGAAGGATAATTTTTTAATTTCTTTAGATTATTCTCAAATAGAACTGAGGTTAGCAGCTCATTTATCTTCGGACCCTTTCTTATTAGAAGCTTTTTCTCAAAATAAAGACATTCATAAAATGACTGCTAGTTATCTTTTTCAAGTAAAAGAAGAAGAGGTAACTGAAAAAATGAGAAATCAAGCAAAAATGTTAAATTATGGAATTTTATATGGTTTAGGAGATAAAAATTTAGCCAGTTATACTGGCCTAACGCTAGAAGAAGCAAAAAAATTCAAAACAGAGTACTTTTCTAAGTTTTTTGGCTTAAAAAATTTCTTAGATTATTCTTTAGAAAAAGCCAAACAATTGGGGTATGCGGAAACGATTTTTGGCCGAAAAAGATTCTTGCCTTTATTAGGGGCATATAACCAGCAAGGGAAAGAACAAGAAAGAGCTGCTCTTAATATGCCTATTCAAGGATTGGCCGCTGATTTAATGAAAAAAACGATGATTGAAATAAATAAATATCTCAAAGAAAATCAGCTGGAAGAAGGAATAAAATTAATAATCCAAATCCACGATGAATTGATTTTTGAAGGAAAAAAAGAGATAATAAATAAAGTAAAAAATAGATTAATAGAAATAGCAGAAAATATTCACCCCTTGAATGTTCCTTTGAAGGTGGAGGCAAAAATTGGAAAAAACCTTTCAGAAATTTAATTGCTAATTAAATGAAAAATTTCCTGACTTTAATCAAAAAACATATTTTTTCTAGCCAATCGATTAATTTCTTATTTTTGGGGATAAGTATTTTTTTTGCCTTTTCTTTCGTCTTTTTTATGCCAGAAATTATTCCCCTCCCTTTAATCAAGACGCTTCTTGTCTTATTAGTTATTTTTTTCTACCTATTGAACTTTATTACTCTTTTAAAATTAATAAATCAAACTTTTAGGCTAGATTTAGAAACTATCCAGGTCAACGCTATTATTAAAAGTATTAGCGACCCTGTCATTGCCTATACAAAAGACTTTGAAATAGTTTTAGTAAATACAGCTTTAGAAGAATTGGTGGGGTTGCCTCGAGAAAAACTAATTGGAAAAATTATTCGACCGGAAATGGTCAGTGATTCTTTTTACGGGTTTTTAACCAGATTAATTTTCCCTTCTTTAGCTCCGCTTGTGTTAGAAAGGTCGACTGAAGGTTATCCTCAAGTAATCAAAGTGAAGTTTTTGGAGCCAAAGGAATATATTTTTGAAATTGTTACTTCTAAGGTTTTAGATGAAAAAGGAAGAGTTTATGGTTTCTTAAAAATTATTCATGATTTAACAAAAGAAGAAGAAATAAAGAGAACCCAATCAGATTTTATCACTGTCGCTGCCCATCAATTAAGGACTCCTTTAGCCGGCGCGGCTTGGATTTTAGAAGTTTTAACCTCGGAAGACGCTGGTAAATTAAACGAAGATCAAAAGAAACTATTGAATGATGCCCACCTCGCTCTCAAAGAAGCTTTAGCAACTACAGAAGGTTTGTTACAGGCAGCTCAAATTGAAAGTGGAAAATTAGGATTTCAATTTCAAAAAGCAGATTTGATTCAATTAATTCAAGAAACTTTAACAAAATTTGAACCAGTAGCAAAGAAGAATAATATCAAGCTAATCTTTTATCCGCCACCTCCTTTGCAAGAAATAATTATTGATTCGTTTAGGATAAAGTTGGTCTTGGAAATCCTAATTGATAATGCCGTAAAATACAATGTCAAAAACGGAGAAGTGAGGGTAAGAGTTGACCTGCCAAAAAATCAACCCTTTGTTGTTGTTAGTGTTGAGGATACTGGCATAGGAATTCCCGAAGAAGAATTGCCTTATCTTTTCCAAAAATTTTTCCGTTCAAAAGTGGCAATGAAAGAAAAAACATCTGGATTAGGATTAGGCCTTTATTTAGCAAAGAATATTATCGAAAGGCACGGAGGAAAAATTTGGGTAAAATCTGTTTACCAAAGAGGTTCGATTTTCAGTTTTGCTTTGCCCCTAGACCCCTCTTTAATACCTAAATATTAATAGCAAATATGCCTGAATTAGCTGAAGTAGAAACTATCATCCGACAACTAGAAAAAGAAATAATCAATAAGAAAATTGAGGATGTTTTTTGTTTCGCTCCAGTAGTTTTAAAAAATATCCCTCTTTCTTCTTTTAAGCGAGATGTTATGGGTCAAAGGATTAAAAAAATAGAAAGAAAAGGGAAGAATATTTTGATTTATTTAAGCAATGAATTAGTTATTCTAATTCATTTAAAATTAACTGGCCACCTTTTAATAGGAAAATATGATGCAAAAAACAACCAGTTGATACCAAGGGAAGAAAGATTAAAAGACCCAATTAACCGCTTTATTCGATTGGCTTTTCTTTTAAATGATAATCGTTTTTTGGTTCTTTCGGATTTAAGAAAATTTGCTAAGATTTTATTATTAAAACCGGAAGAACTAGAAAAAGAATTACAATCCATTGGGATTGATCCTTTAAGCAATGATTTTAATTTAACAAATTTTAAAAATTTATTAACGAAAAAGAGGGGCCCGATTAAAAAATTCTTAATGGATCAAAAATATATCAGTGGAATAGGAAATATTTATAGTTCGGAAATTTTATTTGAGGCTAGAATTCATCCTTTAAAGAAGATTGAAAAATTAACCGAGGAAGAAATAAAAAATTTATATAAAGCCATAAAAAAGGTTCTTTTAAAAGCAATAAAATATCAAGGAACCTCTGCCCAAGATGAATCTTACCGTAATTTATATGGAGAAAAGGGTGGGTATGAAAAATTTTTAAAAGTTTATCAAAGAGAAGGTCAAAAATGTCTAAGATGCGGCCAAGTAATTAAAAGGATAAAGATTGATAATCGCTCGGCTTTCTTTTGTCCTGATTGTCAAAAAATTTAAATATGCTTATTTTTTATATAATTTTTTATATACTTATTTTTAATATACTTATTTAATATGCTCGTTTTAATTTTCGGAGAAGATACTTTTTCTTCTTTATCTTATCTAAAAAAGATTTCAAATTATTATCAAGAAAGGAAAGACTTTAATGTCCATCATTTTGATATTGAAGAAGAAAGCGCCGAGGAAGGATTGCAAAACTTTGTAAAAACAATTAAAAATGTTAATCTTTTTGCCCTGAAGAGATTAATAATAGCTAAAAATTTGCTCTCCTTTTTGAAAGAAAAATCAAAAGATAACCTCTTGGAATTTTTAAAAAAATACGCTCTTCCTTTTAAGGATATCATTATTTTTTATGAAACTACAGATCAGAATAAAAAAATTGTTGATTGGTTTTTAAATAACCAACAAAAAGTTAAACATTTTCCTCTGCCTGACAAAAAAACATTTAAGCTGTTAATCAAGAATATTTCTAAAAATTACCAATATCAACTTTCTCCTTTGGTAATTAACCTTTTAATGGATTACGTTTATCCCGACACCTGGTTTTTAAATCAAGTTTTAAGCAAACTTTCATTGATTAATAAAAAATTTATAGATGAAAAAACCTTTAAAGAGTATATTTTTTTGCCCTCCCAGCCTTATATTTTTGATTTTTTAGATGCCTTGATTTTAAAAAACCCCATAAAAACTTTTTATATTTTAGAAGAATTAAAAAAAGAAGCCGGTTATCATCCTTTATATATTTTTAAAATGATAGAAAAAGAAATAAAAAATTTAATGATAATAAAAAAAACCCAAGAATTAAAAATAAAACCGCCTAAAAACTTTTCCTTGAACAATTTTGCCCTTAGAAAACTTAGTTTATTAGCTTCTCGGTTAAAGTTTGAAGAACTAAAAAAAACTTATTATCT
Organism: Minisyncoccia bacterium; assembly: GCA_049699995.1. GTDB lineage: Bacteria > Patescibacteriota > Minisyncoccia > UBA6257 > UBA6257 > JBNAWD01. The sequence continues at coordinate 32,719 of JBNAWD010000001.1, forward strand.
TTTATTTTATTACGATAAAAAAATAAAAGAAGGCGCCCTAGACGCCCCTTCGGCTTTAGATCTTTTACTTTTCAATATTTTATTTTCTTATAAATATGTATCAATTTAAAAAATTGCACCATCCAGCTGATATTAAAATTCTGGTTAAAGCTGACAGTATTAAAAATTTATTTATTGGCTCAGCTAGGGCTTTAGCCGAGATTTTATCTTCCAAGGAAAATGTTAGAAAAGACCAAGTAATAGAAAAAGAAATTTCTCTTCAATCAATTGATATTAGCTCCCTTTTAATAGATTTCTTAAGCCAAATTTTAGCTTTTTCCGACATAGAAAATGCTATTTTTAAAGAAATAGAAATAATAAAATTAACAGAAAATGAGGTTTTTGCTAAAATAAAAGGACAGCCAGTAACAAAATTTGATCAAGAAATTAAGGCTGTCACTTATTACCAATCATTAATAGAAAAACAAGGAAATCTTTATACTACCACTATTCTTTTTGATATATGATTTCTAAAAAAGATCTAATAAAAATCAACGATTATCTTTGGGAGATTCCTAAAAGTTTTAAAGCAGAAATGAAGGTTCCTGCACGTGTCTATAGTTCGGAAAAAATGATTGAAGAAATTTTAAAAGATCGATCTCTAATTCAATTAATTAATCTTTGCTGTCTTAAGGGTATTGTTAGATATGGTTTAGCAATGCCAGATTGTCATGAGGGTTATGCTTCGCCAATTGGCGGGGTGGCAGCCATTAAAATAGATGAAGGTATTATTTCTCCGGGTATGTGTGGATATGATATTAATTGTGGAATGAAGATTTTACTTTCCTCTTTAAAAATAAATGAAATTCAACCCTATTTAGAAAAATTAGCTCAAGAAATTTATGAAACTGTGCCTTCAGGTTTAGGTAAGGGACATTCTAAAAAATTAGACCTTCATTATCTGGATCAAATTTTAGAAAAAGGAGCGTTAAAATTATTAGAAGATAATTTGGCGGAAAAAGAAGATATTATCAATTGCGAAGCTCAAAGTCATCTTCCTTGGGCAAAAGCAGAATTTGTTTCTTCTTTAGCTAAAGAAAGAGGAAGAGATCAATTGGGAACCTTGGGAAGTGGTAATCATTTTCTGGAAATTCAAAAAGTATCAGAAATATTTGACGAAGAAGTAGCAAAAAATTTTGGTCTTTTTAAAGATCAAGTCGTAAATATGATTCATACTGGTTCTCGGGGTCTCGGTCATCAAATCGCTACAGATTACATCCGCCAATTTTTAGGGTTAATGAAAAGATATAATATTTTTGTCCCTGATAGAGAATTTGCCTGTGTCCCTTTTAATTCGGTAGAAGGTCAGAGGTATTTTTCGGCTATGGCTTGTGGAGCTAATTTTGCTTGGGCGAACCGACAAATGATTACTTATTATGTCAGAAAGGCTTGGAAAAAAATAATTGGCAATCAACCTTTAAAAGCGTTATATGATGTGGCTCATAACATTATCAAAAAAGAAACATATAATATCAATGGTCAAAATTTAGAGTTAGCCGTTCATCGAAAAGGAGCAACAAGAGCTTTCCCGCCCCATCATCCTGAAATTCCAAAAGAATTTTTTAATGTCGGTCAGCCAGTTTTAATTCCTGGTTCTATGGGCACCGCTTCTTATATTCTAGTGGGAACAGAAAAGGCAGAAGAATCCTTTTACAGTACCTGTCATGGCGCTGGCCGAACGATGTCAAGACACTTAGCAGTAAAGTCTTTATCAGTTAATGAAATAATAAATCAATTGAAGAAAAAAAATATTATTTTTAAATGCGCTTCTTTAAAAGGATTGCAAGAAGAAGCGCCAGAGGCTTATAAAAACATAGAGGAAGTAGTGGAAGTAGTTCATCAGGCTGGCTTATCCAAAAAAGTGGCAAAGTTAGTACCCCTTGCGGTAATTAAAGGGGAATGATAGAATAACTATTAAGGAAAAGGTCGGAAATAAAAAGATAAAAAATATGGAAAAATTAATTGGTAAAGTTAATCATTATTTTAATAAAATTAGTGTTGCCATTGTAGAATTAGTAGATAATATAAGAGTAGGAAATAAAATTAAAATAAAAGACAAGGATAGAGAGATTGAACAAGAAGTAACCTCTTTGCAAGTTGACCACCAAAATGTCCAGGAGGCCAAAAAAGGAGAAATGGTTGGTATGAAAGTAGAAGGAAAGGTAAAAGAAGGCGATGAGGTTTATTTAATCACTGAGTAGAATAAATTCATAATTATTTTAAAGAGATGAGGTCTCTTTCTTCTTTATTTTATTTTACAGAAAGTGTAATGATTTTAGCGGGTATCATTATTGGGGCAGGGGTTTTTGTATTGCCCTATACCGCTTATATTTCTGGTTTAATCCCAACCTTCTTTTGGTTAATTATTTCATTATTTCTTATTACTTATCTCCATCTCGCTTTCGGAGAAATTATTTTAAAGACAAAAGAAGAGTATCGTTTGGTAGGATATACAGATTATTATTTAGGAAAGAAAGCCAAAATTTTAATTTCTTTAACTACCTTTTTAACATTTTCTTTTACTCTTTTAGTTTATCTCCTTTTAGGTGCTCAGTTTTTAAATAATATTTTTTCCTCCATTTTTCATGCTTCCTTTTCGACATTTTATGTCTTTTTAATTCTTTGGTTTTTGCTTAATATGATCACCCTTTTTCCTGACCAAAAAGGAGTGGTAAGTTTTAATTTCTTTCTTTCTTTTTTTATTTTGTTATTGTTTCTTTTAATTATTCTTTTTTACTATCCCTTTTTTCAGTTTAAAAATTTAAATTTTGTGCCGGTTTTTGAATCTCCTTTTAATTATTTTTTAAAATTAATTTTGCCATATGGTGTAATCTTTTTTGCCTTAAATGGACTGGTTGGTGTGCCGGAGCTAATTAAAAATTTTAAAAATAAAAAAATATCATCAGAAAAAATAAAAAAAGCCATTATTATTGGCACCTTGATTCCAGCTATTTGTTATTTTTCTTTTATATTGTTTATTAACGGTTTTTGTGGCGAAAATGTGACCAAAGACGCTATTGGAGGTTTAAAACCTGTTATTGGAGAAAAAATTGTTATTTTAGGAAGTTTAATAGGTTTTCTAGCGGTGGCTACTTCCTATATTATTTTTGCTTTATATTTAAAAAATACCTTTTTAAAAGATTTCTCCCTTTCTCCTTTGTTAAGTAATTCCTTAATTTTTATTTTACCGCTCCTTTTTTATCTTCTTAATCTAAAAAATATTGTAAGTTTAATTTCTTTTTTGGGCGGATTAATAGGAGGAATGGAAGGTTTAATGGTTTTACTTATTTTCAAAAAAATAAAATCAATGAACACTAATTATTATCCCTATTCTTTGCCTTATAATAATTTTATTTTTATTTTCTTTTTAGTTATACTAATTTTTGGAGCTTTGTGCCAAACCTTTCTTGTTCCTTTAATTAGTTAAGCCCTCGTAGTTTAATGGATAAAACTCAGGCCTCCGGAGCCTGCAATGCAGGTTCGATTCCTGCCGAGGGCACATTTTAGTAAAAAATTTTTTCGTATTGTTTGTTTCAGAAATTCTTAGGAATTTCTGTTTTTTATTTCACCCTTTACTTTTTCTCTAATTTAGGATAATATAATTTAGGGTTAGGCATAATGCTTAACTCAATCTGTACCTTGAAACTCAAAAGAGGAGGTCAAAGTCATGAATTTGTTTTCGTTGGCGATTGTAATTGGATTAACAGGATTGATTATGTTGCTTGTGGGAATTGGCCTTGGGAAACTATTCAGGACAACTGAAAAAATCCATAGACGTGGCTTTGATCGGCCCCTGAACTTAAATTTCACCGAACAAAGGATATTGTATTTCCACAACCTCGATATATCGATACCGATCACTTTTGTTTTTGTCGGCGGATTACTAATTATCGCATCAGTAGTAATAGCTATCTTGGGTATCGTCCAGAAATTCCTAGGTTAAAGTTAAATAAGAAAGGAGGAGGAGTATGATGTACGAAGAAAAGAATCATCCTTTTGTAGTTGGAGCCATTACTGGTTGTATTCTATGGGTAATCAGTTTCGGTTTCATTCACGCTTACGTGATTAGCCCCGACTGGGAAGTAATGGAGCAGAATACAATTAATGCAATTTTTGGTTGGCGGCCGTTTATAGCATTGGTAGTCACCGGGTTCGTTTTCGGTTTGTCTGTCGAGGTTGCTAGATTCATCGGAGTTGTATTCCGTTCCGAGGGAGCAATCCTTTTTCTACCCGTTTTCGCAGGCGCTGTGATTGGTGCGCTTCAAGGGAAGTTCGTTGCATCCAACTTATGGGGATTCGCGCCTGGTACAGTATTCAGAGATGAGTATTTTCGTCTTTGGACCGGAGCCGTAGGTGGTCTAATTCTCAGTGTTCCGACAGTGGTAATTGGTATTATTATTCGACACAGAAGTAGACCGTAGTAAAAGAACCATTGAATAAAGAACTAAGAAGGAAAATAAAATCATTGAGTATAATTGGTCCTCCTCGTGTTCTTGTGATAGCGATTCATGCAAGCTATGGTGAAAATCGAGGACCGCACGCCGGACTTCACCGTGAACGAATTTGTAGCGAGTACAGTGCCAGTTAGATTCATTCATGAACGTTTAATCTCATGCCCATTGAGAGTTTCGTCAACGACGAAAAATCTCAATGGGCTTTTTCTTTTTGTATTGGTTCGAACTATTTTCAACATAGAGCACCCGAGGAGTTGACTTATTATTTTTTTCTGGCTAAAATTTTATTAAGGGTCTTTTGTTAACTTTTTAAAAAATAATTAAAAAATATGAAACAAAATTTTTTCTTATTCATTTTAGTTCTCCTTTTAGCTGTTGCTGGATTTTTTGTTTACCTTCAAAAAAATTATCTATCCCTTTCTAACAAAGATTTTATTCCTAACTATAGCTCTTCTTCGGTTACCAGCTTACCTTCAACATTGCCAGTTAAAATTTATTTTAGCAACGAGAAATTAAATCCCAACTTAAAAGATTGCTCTTTAGTTTATCCAGTAAACAGAACTATTTCTTTAAACGGAGATCCATTTTTGCAAACACTTAATCTTTTGTTTCTAGGCCCTACTGAGCAAGAAAAAGCTGAAGGATATACTTCTGTTTTTTCTCCGGAAAATAAAGATATTTTAAAAAACCTGGATATTTCTCCCGACGGCATTGTTTATATAGATCTTTATGATATTCGTTCTATTATGCCCGAAGTTTCTTCTTCTTGTGGCAGTAGTCAGTTTATGAAAAGTATCGAAGAAACTTTAAAGCAGTTTCAATTAGTTAAAAAGGTAATTTTTGCTATTAATGGTGATCCCCAAATGTTTTATGAATGGGTTCAATTGGGGTGCTCGGAGGAAAATAATAATTGCGATAAAACTCCCTTCTTAAAATTTTATTCTAACCAAGAAAGTCAATAATCTCTAGCCAAAAAATCTAAGAAAATAAATGCTACCATCGCTGGAAAGAAGTAGCCGAAGCTATTTCTCACCTTTGATGGTAGCATTTTATTATAGCATAATTTTAAATTTTTTGTCAAGGTCCAAATTTTTAATAATTTTATCTTTTTTGCTATAATAAATCAATGACTATTATTGCCGATTTTCATCTTCATTCCAAATATTCTCGAGCTACTTCAAGAAATATGGATCTTGAGCATATTTATTTAGCTGCCCGAGAGAAAGGAATTAATATTATTGGAACAGGAGATTTTACTCATCCTTTATGGCTCCAGGAAATAGAGGATAAATTAGAACCAGCCGAGGATGGTCTTTACCAACTTAAAAAAGAGATAAAAGAAGAAATAAATTCCCGCCTCGAAAACGAGGAAAAAATACGATTTATCGTTACCGGGGAAATATCCAATATTTATAGCAAAGAAGGGAAAGTTAGGAGAATTCATAATGTAATAATTCTACCGTCGATAGAATCGGCCCTCAAAATTAATAAGGTTTTATCTTGGCAGGGAAATTTAAAATCCGATGGCCGACCGATTTTAGGCATGAGTACAGAAGAATTAATAAAAATCGTTTTTGAAATTGAACCAAAGGCAATGTTTATTCCTGCTCATATCTGGACTCCTTGGTTTTCTTTATTTGGTTCAATGTCTGGATTTGACTCCTTGGAAGAAGCTTTAGGGGACTACAAAAAATATATCACAGCCCTTGAAACAGGTTTATCTTCGGATCCAAAAATGAACTGGCGAGTTTCCGAACTTGATCCTTATTCTTTGGTCTCCAATTCCGACGCCCATTCTCCGGATAATATTGGTCGAGAAGCCAATGTTTTTGATCTTAATTTTTCCTATTCTGAAATTAGGGAAACTCTCATTAAAAAAGAAAAAAATAAATTTTTATATACTGTGGAATTTTTCCCGGAAGAGGGCAAATATCATTATGATGGGCATAGAATGTGTAAAATCAGAATGTCTCCCGAGGAAAGAAAAAAAGTTAACAGCCTTTGCCCGGTTTGTCATAAACCCTTAACAATTGGTGTTTTATCTCGAGTAGATGAATTAGCAACAAGACCAGAAGGGGAGATGCCTTCTAATGCTATTCCTTTTAAAAGATTAATCCCTTTAAAAGAAATCATTGCTGAAGTTCTAAATACTGCTGAGAAAACAAAAATAGTTGATCAATATTATCGCGTTCTTATCAATAACTTTCAAAATGAATTCAATGTTCTTCTAGAAGCTGATCCAAAAGAAATAGGAAAATTAACCGATGAAAGAATAGGGGAGGGAATAGAGAGGATGCGTAAAGAAGAGGTTTTTATTGAGCCGGGCTATGATGGGGAGTATGGCAAAATAAAAATATTAATCAATAATCATCATCCCACAAACACTCTCTTTTAATATGACTAAAAATTTAATTGTCTATTTTTTTAATAAAATTCTTTTTTATTTAAAAACATTTTTAACATTTTATTGCCTTGATTCTTTTACTTTCCTTCTTTCTTTTTATAAAAATTTCTCTAATGAGTTTGAAAGAATAAATGGTTTTTTAATTCATTTCAAGTATTTCTTTACTCCTTTATGGAATATCTATTCTTTGCCAGCTTATATTTTAAGTATCCCTATTAGAATTGTAAAAATATTATTTGGTTTACTTTGTCATTTAATAATGATGATACTTATTCTAATAACTTATCTTTTTTGGTTATTTTTGCCTTGGTCTCTCTTTTTTTGGAATATTTTTAAAAATAAATTATGAATAAAAATAATTACTATTTTTTCGAAGATGCCTATTGTTTTTGGCCTGCTTATAAGAGAATAATCTATAAGTCCCTCCTTACCGGCTTGATCTCTTTGGGGTTTATTTTTTCTTGTTTTTTTCTTATTTTTAAATTATCTTTTCTAAAAGAACTATCTCCTTTTTTATTGTTTTTCTTTATTTATCTCAGTTTTAAAAAAAATCGTCCCGAATTATACTTCCCGCTCTCGGAAAAAAAGGGGGAGAGAAAGATTAATCTCGCTCATTTTATTACCCCCTCTTTAAAGGAAGCGTTAATTTTTACCCGAGAAAATCTTTCCCTTCTTTTACCAGAAGCCAGTTTATTAATCATTTTATTGAATGAAAAAAAGATTAAAGAAAATCTTTTAAAATTAGAAATAAAAGAAGGGGAAATAAAAGAAATAAAGGAAAAGATATTTAAAGAATTTAAAATAGATTTCAACTATGATCAAAAGTTAAAAGAAACTCTAAACAATTTAGCTCCAAGGCTAAAAGAGGTCGCCAATTCATTAAATTTAAATTATATCAATGAAGAAGTCTTCTTTTTAGCCTTAATTGAAAATTTTCCTGAATTAGAAGAAATCTTTTTAAACTATAAAGTGAGTAAAGAGGATTTAAAGATCATTTTTAAGTTGGCGCAATTAAAAAATAAAAAGATTAGTGTCTTGATTGGCCTTTCGGAATTAGAGAGAAATATTTTTAGAGAAATAGAAAAAATAAAAGTCAACCCTTCTTTAACCTCTCGGCCAACCCCTTTATTAAACAAATACGGCCTTGATTTTACTGAATTAGCTAATTCTTTAAAGATAGGAATAATGATAGGACATAAAAATGAGTATAATTCTCTATTAAATATTTTAACTCGAGAAGGTAAAAGAAATGTTCTTTTAATCGGACCGTCAGGAATTGGTAAAGAAACAATTGTCTCGTATTTGGCTTATAATATTGTCAGAGACAATATTCCTCCAGTTCTAAAATATCATCGATTAATCTGTATTTCTTTAAGCTCTTTTTTGAGCGCGGAAAAAGATTATGTTGCTTTATATAATATTTTAAAAAGAATAATTGAGGAAGTCATTTTGAATAAAGATTTAATTATTTATTTCAAAGACTTCTATCTCTTCAAAACTTTCTCTGATGAAAGTGGTTTTTCCGCTTTAGACGCCCTGCAACCTCTTTTCGACTCTCCTTTCATTAAAATTATTGCCGATAGTCCTTTAAATGAATTTCATCGTTATTTAGAAAACCATCCTTTAATAAAAGAAAATTTTGACTTGATAGAAGTAAAAGAAGTTGACCCGAATGAAGCGGTTGAAATTTTAACCCTTCGGTCCTTAGAATGGGAAAAGAAAAAGAAAACAACGATTTCTTATAAAGCCATCAAAAGATCAGTCTTCTTGGCGGAAAGATTTTTTAAAAATATTCCTTTGCCCTCTTCGGCTGAAAATCTTTTAACCGAAACCATTGAAGGAGTTAAAAGAGAAAATAGAAAGATTGTTGAAGAAAACGATGTGATCAATTTGGTTAGCCGAAAAACGGAAATACCTTTAGAAGTATCAACAGAAGAAGAAAAAGAAAAATTGTTAAATTTAGAAAACATTATCCATCAATATATCATCAATCAAGAAGAAGCAGTCAATTTGGCGGCTTCTTATTTAAGACAATACCGGGCAGGATTAGCAGAGACCAAAAAACCAATTGGGGTTTTTCTTTTTGTGGGACCAACTGGAGTAGGGAAAACAGAACTTTCTAAAACTTTAGCTAAGATCTATTTTGGAAATGAAAAGCTAATGATAAGGTTTGATATGAGCGAATATCAAGATCAAAGAAGTATTTTCCGGTTTATCGGAGATCCCGAAGGCAATATCGTTGGAGAATTAACAGAGGCAGTAAAAAGAAAACCTTATTCTTTGATATTATTAGATGAATTCGAAAAAGCCCATCCTAAGGTTTTAGATCTTTTCCTGCAAGTCTTTGATGAAGGTCGATTAACCGATAATTTTGGCGAAACAATTGATTTTACTCAAACAATTATTATTGCCACCTCTAATGCTCGGTCGGATTATATAAAAGAAGAATTATCAAAAAATACTCCTTATGAACAATTAAAGGAAGAATTCAAAAAAATTCTTTTAGATTATTTTAAACCAGAGTTATTAAATCGTTTTGACGAAATAATTATTTTTAAGCCCCTAACAATAAATAATTTAGAAGAAATTGTAAAATTAAAATTAAATTCGTTCAAAGAGCAAGTTTTTGAATCCCAATCTCTAATTATAGATTTTGAAAAAGAAGTGATAAAAAAAATAGCCGAGTTAGGATATAACCCAATTTTAGGAGCCAGACCATTAAATTCTGTTATAAGAAAAATGATTAAAGATCCGTTAGCGAAGATGATTTTATCTTTTAAGGAACTACCAAAAGAAAAAAATATTGTTTTTTGTTTGGAAAATAACCAAATTATTTTAAAAGAGAAATAATTATGATCAAAGAAATCTCAGGGGGATTAGTTATTTATTCTTTAGACTGGAAAAATAAAAAGATAAAGTACTTACTTTTAAAATACAGAGGGTTAACCGGAAAAATCTACTGGGGTTTAGTCAAAGGGCACCAAGAAAAAGGAGAAAAAATCATTCAAACAGTTAAAAGGGAAGCGAAAGAAGAAACAGGGTTAGAAATAAAAAATATTGATACTAAATTTAAAAAAGAAGAAAATTACTTCTTTAAAAGAGGAAATGAATTGGTGGCCAAAAAAGTAATTTATTTTTTAGCCAAAGCGCCTTCTTTAAAAATAAAGCTATCTGAAGAACATTTAGACTATAAATGGCTAAACCTAGAAGAAGCAAAAAAATTATTAAAATTTAAAAATTTAAAAAAAATCCTTGAAGAAGCAGAAAAATACCTTCAAAGAAAAAGTCTTAAAAGTGGTAAAAAGAATTAAAAAAGGGCAAGTTATGACCTATAAAGAGGTAGCTAAATTGGCTGGTTCGCCTTTGGCTTGGCGAGCAGTGGGTAATATTTTAAAAAGAAATTACGATCCTAAAATTCCTTGTCATCGAGTAATAAGAAGTGATGGGAAAATAGGAAATTATAATCGAGGGGCAAAAAAGAAAAAAGAGCTGTTAAGACAAGAGAGAGCTCTTTTAAGCCTTCAAAATTCAAAAAGAAAAATTAACTTTTTACCAATTCTATAATTTTTTCCATTACCTCGGGATTTTTTTCAGATAATTCAGCTAATATTTTTCGATCTAATTTAATATTCTTTTCTTTTAATAGTTTAATAAAATCTTTATAAGAAAGATTTTTAGAGCGGCAAAAGGCATTAATTTTTACTATCCATAATCTTCTTTTTTCTCTTTTTTTTCTCTTCCGATCTTTAAAAGCATGAGAATAAGCATGCAATAACGCTTCCCGGGCTAACCTTTCTTTTGATTTTCTTCCCCAGCGAAAACCTTTTGTTGCTTTTAAAATTTTCCTTCTTTTTTTACGAGCAATAATTGCTCCTTTAACTCGAGGCATAAATTGAAAAATTATTTAATAGAAAGATTTTTAAAAACAATGTTTTTTTTCACCCCTAAAGGAACTAGTTTTTTCTTGTTCCTTTTGGTTTTAGAAGAATCCAAAGTTCTAGTGTGGCCAATATGAGATTGGCGTCGCAGGATTTTTCTTTTTTTTGTAACTTTCAGTCTTTTTTCAAACAAATGTTTAGCCATTTTTGTTTTAGTACCCATAAAAAATTATCAAAAACTTATAATAATAAAAAAACCGTTGGGAGTTCTTTTTAGGGGTTGTATTATTTTATACGATTTATTTATTTTTGTCAAAAAATTCTTAATTTTTTGTTCCGCAATATCAAAATGACTTTTTTCTCTGCCTTTTAAGAAAATTTCTATTTTTACTCTTTTTTCTTCCTCTAAGAATTCATTAGTTTTTTTAGCTTTAATGTTTAAATCATTTTCCCCTTCGTTAAAACCGATTCGGATAGTTTTTAAAATGTTCTTCCTTTCGCTTAACTCCTTTTTCCTTAATTTCTTTTCTAATAGATACCTTTCTTTTTCCCAATTGCCCAATTTATAAACCGGGGGATCGGCTTTTTTTGTTATTTCTATTAAATCTAAATGTCGCTCTTGGGCTATTTCAAGGGCTTTTTGATAAGAGATAATCCCTATTAATTTACCGTTTTCGTCAATTAAACGAATTTCGTTAGCCAAATTCTTTCTCTTGTAAATAAATAATCTTTTATAAGTGGAGATGGTGGGATTTGAACCCACGTCTAAAAAGGTTCTTTAAAACCTTCTACGAGGATAGTTTATTTTTATTTTCTCAAGGAAAGGCAAATAAACAAACCTTTTCCTTGATAGCTACCTTATTTTTTCTAATAGTTTCCGATAGCAAAAAACTATTAGATAAAGATTGAAATTCCCCGCTGTCTCTTAACTCAGCCTATGCATAAGCATAAGCTGGTTGATAGTTGTTTTTGGCATTTATTGATCTCTCGATTTTTTAATGAGGTAACGAGAGTTCCTCGCCTCGCCAGTTTTAAAGAGCGCCTTTTTATCAAATCCGGTCATCCCCAAATTTCTCCTTTTTTCGCTTTTTCAGTCCTTCTTTTTATTTCTCTCTCTTTAATTTTTAATTTCTTACTGTATTTCTTTCTCTTTTTAGCTAAAGCTAAATCTACTTTAATAAAGCCAGTATAATCATTATACACTTTTAGGGGTATTAATGTCAAGCGCTTCTGTTCTATTAAATTCTTTAATCTTAAAATTTCTTTTTTATTTAAAAGAAGTTTTTTTGCTCTTTTAGGGTCATAATCAGAAGGAACATTATTGGGCTGATAGGGAGAAATATGAAAATTTATTAGAAAAACTTCGTTATTTTTATTAATAACACCATAGACTCCCTTTAAAGAGCCTTTTTTCGCCCTTAATGACTTCACTTCAGGGCCTCTTAAAACTATTCCGGCTTTTTTTACCTCTAATATTTCGTAATCATAAGGGGCCCGAGTGTTTTCTAATAAAATTTTGATTTCTTCTTTTTTCATTTTCTTTAATAATGACAAATTTTTTGAAATTTCTCAAAAAAAATAACAAAAAAAGAAATTAGGGAGAGTTGCCTCTCCCTTGAAAATCAAAATTTATCTTCGGATAGACTATCCCACTCTTCTTGCCTAGACAAGGTGATCTTTAACTCTAATTGTTTTTTTAAAAATAACAATTTTTCTCTTTTCCCCTCACTAATATTGTTTTTCAATTTTTTTTCGATACCTTCTAAATTTTCTAAATATTTTAAGACTCTGCTTTTCATTGCCCATACCTCCTTTATTAAAGAACTCCCCATAGAATAACATAAAAAGAACTAAAATTCAAACAAATTCATTTTTTCTTGACTTTATGGTATATTTAGAAAAATGGGGGGGAGAAAATATAACTAAAGGGAAAACAATCAAAGAACCAAAATCTTCAAGGTTTAAAGAAAGGCTAAAAAAGCATGAGGGATTGTTAATTTGCCGAAATTGCCAAGCTGTTTATATTAATAAAGCCTGGCGTCATTTAAAGGATAATCAAAATAAAAAGAACATTAAAAAGGCCATTTGCCCTGCCTGCCTAATGAGGAAAAATAAAAACTTTGAAGGAGAGATAACTATAGAATTTAAAACCGATATTAGCAATTCTTTAAAAGAAGAGTTAAAGAATTTAATAAATAATATTTCCCACACCGCTTATCAATTTAATCCTTTATCGCGAATTGGGGAATTTAAAGAAACAAAGAATAAATGGAATATCTATTTCACCGATAACCAATTGGCAAAAAGAATTGCGACAAAAATAAAAAATAATTTCCTTAAAAAAATTACTCAATCAGAGAAGAATCCTTACTTAAATGCTTCTCTCAAAATCACCAATCTTCAAGATAAAATTTCCAAAACAAAAATTTTTTTAATTTTTTATGAAGGGAAATAACCAAAAATTCATTTTTATTTGTGGGGGAGTAATGTCTTCAATAGGAAAAGGAATTACTGTTGCCTCCTTGGGTAGAATTTTAAAAAGTAAAGGTTTTAGAGTAACCGCTATTAAAATTGATCCCTATATTAATTACGATGCTGGCACAATGAATCCAATTGAACATGGAGAAGTTTTTGTCACTGAAGATGGAACAGAATGTGACCAAGATGTTGGCAATTATGAAAGATTTTTAGATGAAAATATTTACGATTTAAATTATATTACCACCGGCCGAATTTATTATAAGGTGATCTCAGACGAAAGATCTTTTAAATATAATGGAAAATGTGTAGAAACTATCCCTCATATTACTGACGAAATCATCAGAAGAATTAAATTAGTGGCCAAAAAAACAAAAGCTGACTTTATTTTGGTAGAAATTGGTGGAACTGTTGGTGAATATCAGAATTTAATTTTTTTAGAAGCTGGCAGAATTTTAAAAATTCAACAACCAAAAGATGTTTTGTTTGTCCTGGTAAGTTATTTACCAATCCCAAAAATGGTAGGAGAGATGAAAACCAAACCAACCCAATATGCAGTCCGCACTTTAAACTCTGCCGGCATTCAACCTGATATTATTATTGCCCGTTCAGATTATCCCTTGGATGATCTACGAAAAAGAAAGCTATCGATATTTTGCAATTTAGAAGAACAGGATATTATTTCTGCGCCGGATGTTAATTCTATTTATGAAGTTCCTCTAAATTTTGAAAAAGATAATTTAGGTAATAGAATCTTAAAAAAATTTAACCTTAGAAATAGAAAAAGCGATTTAAAAGATTGGGAGAAATTAGTGAAAAAAATCCAAAAACCAAAAGATAAAGTCAGGATAGGGATTATCGGTAAATATTTCAAAACTGGTCATTTTACCCTTCTAGATTCCTATATTTCTGTCTTAGAAGCCATAAAACATGCTTCTTATTATTTTTCATTAAAACCAGAAATTATTTGGTTAGATAGTGAACTGTATGAAAAAAATTCCTCTCAATTAAAAAAAGATTTAAAAAATATCAATGGAGTGATTATCCCCGGTGGTTTTGGTCAAAGAGGAATTCTAGGAAAAATAAAAGCCATCAACTATTTAAGAGAAACTCACATACCCTTTCTTGGCCTATGTCTAGGTATGCAATTGGCAATAGTGGAATTTGCTCAAAATGTCTTAAAATTGAAAAATGCTCATTCTACAGAATTTAATCCTAATACTCCTAACCCTGTAATTGATTTAATGGAATCTCAGAAGAAAATACTTAAAAAAAGGCTTTATGGTGGAACAATGAGGTTGGGAGCTTATGAATGTGAGATTTTTAAAAATACTAAAAGCTATAAGATTTATAAGAAATATCCATTTCCAGAAAAGAAGGTACTAAAAAATGGCAATCTATTAATTTTAGAACGTCATCGCCATCGTTATGAATTTAATAATTATTACCTAAAGATCTTCCAAGAGAAAGGATTAGTTTTCTCAGGTATCAATCCCCAACAACAATTAGTTGAATTAATAGAGCTACCCTCCCATCCTTTTTATATCGCCTCTCAATTTCATCCTGAATTTAAGTCTCGACCATTAAGACCCCACCCCTTGTTTTTAGAATTTATTAAAACAAGTTATGAAAGAAAATAGATTCTCTTTTTTAAAAAAAAGCGATTTTAAGCTTTTTTCTTTAATTAAAAAAGAAATTTTAAGACAAGAAAATACACTTGATCTCATTCCTTCGGAAAGTATTGCCCCGATGGAAATTTTAGAAATTTTGGGGTCTCCTTTAACCAATAAATATTCCGAAGGCTATCCATTTAAAAGATATTATCCTGGTAATAAGTATTATGATCAAATAGAATTATTAGCTCAAAAAAGAGCTCTTGAAGCTTTTAATTTAAACCCAAAGAAGTGGGCAGTAAACGTTCAACCTTATTCTGGTTCACCAGCTAATCTTGCTATTTACTTTGCTCTCTTAAAACCAAAAGAAACTTTGATGGGCATGGAGTTAACCAGTGGAGGTCATTTAACTCATGGCCATTTTGCAAACATTTCTGGGAAAATTTTTAAATCTATTCCTTATTCATTAAATAAAAACGAAGAAATAGATTTTAAGGAATTAGAGAAATTGGCCATTAAATATAAACCAAAAATTATCATTTGTGGGACTACCGCCTATCCAAGAAAAATTAATTTTAAAAAATTTTCAGAAATAGCTAAAAAAGTAAATGCCTTTTTATTAGCCGATATCAGCCATATTATTGGCCTTATCATTGCTAAACAGCATCCCTCTCCTTTTCCTTGGGCTGATATAGTAATGAGCACTACTCATAAAACCCTTCAAGGACCTCGAGGGGCAGTGATTTTTATTAATAAAAAAAGTAAAATAGCAAAAGAATTAAAAATAGATTTAGAAAATCAGATTAATAAAACAATTTTTCCCGGTTTTCAAGGCGGACCCCATAACAATGTAATTGCTTCAATTGCTTTTGCCTTTAAACGAGCAAAAACAAAAGAATTTTTAAATTATCAAAAGCAAATCATTAAAAATGCTAAAGTTTTAGCTTCAGAATTGAAAAAATATGGTTTTAAATTGGTGACTGATGGCACAGATATTCATCTTTTAGTTTTAAATCTAAAAAATATCAATATTAATGGTAGGGAAGCTGAAAAAATTTTAGAAAAAGCTAATATTTTAGCCAATCGCAATACAATTGTAGGGGATTTAAGCCCTTTTAATCCATCCGGTTTAAGGCTTGGGACCCCAACGGTTACTTTTAGAAAAATGAAAGAAAAAGAAATGAAAAAAATCGCTGAATTTATCTATAGATTATTAATTAAAAGGGAAAGACCAGAAATTATCAAAAAAGAGGTCATTAACCTTTGTCAAAAGTTCCCTTTAATTTATTAATCTAATTTATTAATCTTGGCTAAAAGAATTCTTTACAAGATATTGGCCAAAATAAAATAAAGAAAAACGAAGTAAAAACAAATCAAAATTAATCCTTCTTTTTTAGTCAAAATACCATCGGTTAAACTAAAAAGATAAAAAACTAAACTTAAAAGAGAAATAAATCCTCTCGACAAAAGAGCAAAAGAAAAATTGGTGAAATCAAAAAAAATAGGATTAATTAAAATTACTATTGATAAAACTAATACACTTAACATAAAAACAGAACCTAAAAGATCTCCTAGAATTACCCATTCTTGATTCTTTCTGGCAGAAGTAATAGCAACACTAATCTCCGGCAAAGCGTTTCCTATTCCAGTAATTAATATTCCCAAAAACATTAAAGAAAAAGAAAGATAATAAGATATTTTTTGGGCAAAAAATACTATTCCATAGGCAGAAAGTAGTAAAAAAAAGAAAAAGAAAAAAATAACAAATAAGCGTTTTAAAAATCCTATAAATTTATTTATTTCTTTTTCTATCAATTCTCCTGTTTTAAGATTATTCTGATTATTAATTTCTTGATTTAAAAGAGTAAATCTTTCTTTGTCAGAAAATAACCATATAAGATAGAAAAGAAAACAACCAATTAAGATTAATCCGTCAAATCTAGTTAATTTTTTGTCTAGCATTAAAAGAATTAATATCAAAGAAGTAATTAAAGTAAATAAAGATGTAAAATTTATAGTTCGGCTTTTTGTCGGAACACCTTTTGAGGAAAAAAGGGTAGCTAAGCCTATTCCTACGCTTAACACAATAACATTATTTCCAGCAATATCTCCAAAAGATAAAAGGGGAATACCTTTTAAAGCAGAAATAATACCTGTCCATAAATTAGGTAAAGAAGAAGCTAAGGCGATTAATAAAAAAGAAGTAACAAATTCTCGCCAATTAAGGTATTGAGCAATAATAACAAGGTTCTTTAATACTTTCTCGGAAGAATAATTCAACAAAAAAATAGATCCAATTAAAATTATTATTGCGAAAATCATAAATTTTTTATATAATTTTAATGTTTTCTATGTTTACAATTATCGGAGATAAATTAGCAAAAAATTTAGCCCAATCTCTTCAATATCCTTTGATTTCTGTTAAAGAAACAACTTTCCCGGATGGAGAAGTAAAACCAATTTTAGAAAAAGAAGAAATTTTTGACAAGGGAGTTGTTTTTTTGCAAAAAAAGGAAAAAGAAAATATCAACTCTTATTTAATTAAGCTTTATCTTTTGCTAGAGAAACTTTCAAGTTTATCCAAAGAACTATTTTTAATTATACCTTATTTTCCTTACGCTCGCCAAGATACTATTTTTAGAAAAGGAGAACCTTTATCAAGTTATTACATCATAAAACTTTTAGAAAAAAATGTTTCTGGGATTATAACAATTAATTACCATCAACACCGACAGAAAATAGAAAATTTATTCTCTAAAAAAGCAGAAAACATCTCTGTTTTTTCTTATTTTAAAAATAAGCTAAAAAAAATCGGAGAATTAAAAGAAAATTCTATTATTATCGGGCCTGACGAAGAATCTGAGTTTTTTGTTAAAGATTTTATAGAGGATGATTATTTCCCTTTCTATATTTTTAAAAAAATAAGAGATTTAAACACGGGAAAAGTAAAATTTCTTTACGACAAAAAGAAATTAAAAGAAATCTTAGAAAAAAAACAGGAAGCCATTATAGTTGACGATATTGTTTCTTCAGCCCAAACAATCAAAAAAATAAAAGACATTCTGCTCTCCTTAAATAAAAATCTCAAATTAAAATTGATCTTTGTTCACTCAATTTTAGGAAATCAAACTATTTTTAACCTTAAAAAATTGGGTTTTAAAAAAATTTATACCACAAACACTATTGAAAATCGTTATTATTTTCTGGATATAAATGAAATTTTGAAAGAAAAAATTATTGAAATTTTTAATTTTAAAAAATGAACAAAAATTTAATCGAAAAAATTACTAACCACCCTCATATATTAGAATTTATTAAACTTTCGGAAGAAAGTTTAAAAGCTAATGGATATACTAATCACGGTCTTTCTCATTGTCAATTAGTAGCAAAAAGAGCCCAAAAATTAGCTAAAGATTTAAAATTTAATAAAGAAATTCAAGATTTATCCTATATTGCTGGCTTCTGTCATGATATGGGAAATTTTTTAAATAGAAAAAATCATCATCTTTTAGGAGCCCTCCTTTTTTATGATCTTTTTAAATCGGAAATTGAAACTAACCAGTTAATAACTATTATCCAAGCAATTGCCCTTCATGACAAAAAAGAAATGAATTTTATAAATCCTGTTTCGGCTATTTTGGTTATCGCTGATAAATCAGATGTTAGAAGGGAAAGAGTTTATTCTAAAAATATAGAAATAATCAAAAAAGATATTCATAATCGAGTTAACTATGCTGTTTATCAGTCGGATTTAAAAGTTGATTTTAAAGAAAAAACTATTAATCTTTTCTTAAAAATAGATACCGATTTTGTTCCTTTAATGGATTATTTTGAAATTTTTACCCAGAGAATGATTTATTGTCGAAAATCTGCCCATTATTTAGGATACCGGTTTCATTTATTTATCAATAATATTCAAATGCTTTAAATCTTTAAATTTAAATTAGTTAATTAATATGGAAGAAAGAGATAATATATTTCTAAGGGCAAAAATCTTAGATATTAAAACCGGCCATCCGTGGGTAATAGTTCTCCATGAAGAAGAAGCCAAAAGGAGAGGAATTTACGCTGGCAATAAAGTAATTTTAAAATGGGGAAAGAAAAAAACCGAAGTGACAGTTGATCTTTCTAAAGACTTAGTCCAGAAGGAAGAAGTTGGGCTTTTTAAAGATATTATCGAAAAATATCCAATTCCAGAGGGTGAAATTATAGAATTATCTTTAGCTTCTCCGCCTTCTTCTTTAGAGGCAATTCGAAAAAAGTTAAAAGGCCAAAGATTAAATTATGAAGAGATACTTTCCATTATTTCTGACGTCGTCCATTATCATCTTGATGATATTCAAATAGCTTTTTTTATTGCCTCTGCTTTTTTAGAAAAAAATTTTTCTTTAGAAGAAATCTATTATTTGACAAAAGCCATTGCCGAAACAGGAGAAAAAATATATTGGGAAAAAGAAATTATTGCAGACAAACACTCAATTGGTGGTCTTCCCAATAATCGAACCACTCCTTTAGTTGTCTCCATTATTGCCAGTTTAAACATTCCTATTCCCAAAACATCTTCTCGGGCAGTGACTTCTGCTTGTGGAACAGCTGATGTTATTGAATCAATTGCCCAAGTTGAATTTAACCTCAAAAAAATCAAAGAAATAGTTGAAAAAACCAATGGCTGTTTAGTCTGGGGAGGGGCTTTAAAATTAGCGCCAGCAGATGATAGATTGTTAAAAGTAAGTTATGAATTAGGAATCGAACCTTTTTCTAAAATGATTGTTTCTATTATGGCAAAAAAAGTAGCGATGGGGGCTACTCATTTAGTGATTGATCTACCTTTTAAAAAGGGAACAAAAATTTCTCACTATACCGAGGCTTTAAGGGTTAGGGATATCTTTTTAAAACTTTCTAAAAAATTTTCTCTCAAAACAGAAGTTGTCATTGAAGAAATAAAAAACCCGATTGTTGGTAATGGGGTTGGACCTTTATTAGAAATTATTGATATTTTGAAAATTTTAGAGCAAAAAGAAGATCGTTCAATTTATTTAGAAAATAGAGCAATCAAATTAGCCGGCGCTCTTTTGGATTTAATAGGTAAAACACCTAAAGGAAAAGGGGTAAAATTAGCCAGAAAACAGTTGGAATATGGCGAAGCCTTGAAAAAATTCCAGCAAATTATTAAAGCCCAAAACGGCAAAGAAAATATTTCTTTAAAGGATATTCAATTAGGTCAGTATTCAAAGGAAATCAAATCTTCTAAGAAAGGTATCATAAGAGATATTAATCCTTTTGAAATTAATCGATTAGTCCGACTTTTAGGAGCCCCAATTATCAAAGAGGCAGGAATTATAGTGAAGAAAAGAATAGGAGATACCATCAAAGAAGGAGAAATAATAGGAGAAATTTTCTCTAATAATGAACAAAGGATAAATTTAGCCTTAACAGAAATTCCCATAGAAAATATTTTTGAAATTAAATAATTATTTATGACTTCTAATAATTTTCATTTCTTTCGTCCTACTTGGATAGAAATTCGTTTAAATTACCTAAAACATAATCTAAAAGAGATTAGAAAAATTATTGGTCCAAAATGTAAAATTATTGCCGTTGTTAAAGCAGACGCTTATGGTCATGGAGCAATAAGAATATCTCAAAAATTAGAAGAACTAAATATTGATTATTTGGCTGTAGCCACTTTAGAAGAAGCAATTGAATTAAGAATTAACGGAATTAAAATTCCTATTTTAATTTTTGGTTTTCTTTCTTTTTCTGATTTGCCTTATCTTTTTGAATACAATTTAACCCCTTCTATTTTTTCTTTAGAAACTGCCAAAAAGTTAAATCTTTTAGCCGAAAAAAATAAAAAGAGAATCAACATTCACATTAAAGTTGATACCGGAATGAATCGTTTAGGCTTTCCTTATAAATCTGCCTTAGAAAATATTAAAAAAATTTCTAATTTTAAAAATTTAAATATTGAAGGAATATATTCTCACTTGTCTTCTTCTAAAATCAAAAACGAACCTTTTAATTATTTGCAGTTTCAAAGATTTAAAGAAATTTTAAATCAACTAGAAAAAATAAAAATTAATATTCCATTAAAGCATATTGCCAATTCCGGGGCAGTTGCAAATTATCCTGAATTTAAATTAAATGCGGTAAGAATAGGGGAAATTCTTTATGGTTTTTCGAAATTTTATTATGAAAATAAACTTATTCAAACTAAACCTTTGCTTTCTTTAAGAACTAAAATCATTTTTTTAAAAACAATTAAAAAAGGCGAATCCGTTGGTTATGACAGAAATTTTATCGCTCAAAAATTAACAAAAATTGCTACCTTACCTATCGGCTACGCTGATGGATATCCTCGCATTCTCTCTAATAAAGGAAAGGTTATAATAAAGGGACAGGAAGCCCCTATTGTAGGAAATATCTGCATGGACTTAATGATGGTTGATGTTTCTAGGGCTAAAAACGTAAAATTACTAAACGAAGTTATTTTAATAGGAAAAAATAAAAATAAAGAAATTACCGTTGAAGAATTAGCTCAAAAATCTTTGACTATCGGTGATGAAATTGTTGCTCGGCTAGGCAAAAGAGTGCCGCGGCTTTACCTTGACTAAAACTAATAAAAATTATATAATATTTATTATATAATTTTTAGAGTTCTTTAAAAAAGAAAGGAGGAATAAAATAATGATTCATTATGCTGGTCTATTGGGTAGAATTCATATTTTTTTTAGTAGTAAAAAAGACGGAAATATGAGCCTAGAATACACCGCGAACGAGAGGGAGCAAAAAATAATTAAGAAAAACATCAAAAATTTTCTTCAACAAATCAATCTTCCAGAAAATAATATAATTTTTATGAAACCTAATTTTGGGCAGAGAATAGAAATTATCACCCATAAAGACCCGCGATTGATCTCTAAAGACCCTGTCTTAGCTGATGGCCTATTAACCTATACTCCTTATCTAGCCTTAGCCTGTTGTTATGGTGACTGCTTGCCAATAATAATTTATGCAGAAAAATATGGCAATATAGTTTCATTGCTTCACGCAGGAAGAGCAAATTTAACAAAGATTATTCAAAAGGCTATCTCACTTTTGACTTTAGAATTTAAAATTAAAAATAAGAACCTTGTAATAGTTATCGGGCCAGCGATCAAAAAAGAGAGTTATATTCTTCCGGAGTTTTGTTTAAAAGAGGAAAAAAACAATTTTTTCTGGCAAGATTGTTTAGAAGAGACAAAATTGGATGAAAAAAAAGAAAAATACTTTAAAGTTGATATGGTAAAAGCCGTCAAAAACATTGTTACGAACTCAGGTATACCTGAAGAAAACATAAAGGAAATGCCTTTTGATACTTATAAAAATAATCTCTTCTTTTCGCATTATAGAGCCATGCGAAATCGAAATAATGAAAAAGAAGGAAGGTTTTTAGGGTTAGTGTACATAAGGGGAATTTAAGAAAGGAGGTTCAAAATGATTAGGATAAAAAGAGTATACTGTGAAACATGCAAAAAATACATTAATTTAACTAAAATTCTACCAGAAATAACAACAATAGATCACCAAATAGTTGAAGTTGAAAAATGTCCTAATTGTCAAAGAATACTTCTCGTCAAAATCATAAAATATAATTTTAAATACATTGAAATCCTAGGAAAGTCCTCGGAGTAGCCCGCCTTTCGGCGGGCTTTAATAAAAAAAATGATTAATTTTTCAAACATTAAAAAAATCCATTTTCTCGGCATTGGCGGAGCGGGAATGATTCCTTTAGTTAACTTATTTAAAGAAAGAGATAAAAATTTAAAAATCAGCGGATCCGATATTAAAGATTTTCCTTTAAGGAAAAAATTAGAAAGAAAGGGGATAAAAATTTATTTGTCTCATAAAAAAGAAAATATTTCTAAAGCTGATTTAGTAGTTTATTCTTCAGCCATTAAGGAAAATAATATTGAGTTAAAAGAAGCCAAGAAACAAAAAATTCCTATCTTTCATCGTTTTGATGCTCTTTTAGAATTACTAAAAGAGAAAAAAATTATTGCTGTTAGCGGTTCTCATGGAAAAAGCACCACCACTGCTTTATTGGGATATCTTTTAATTAAATCCGGTCTTCAACCAACAATTTATTTAGGAGCAAAAACAAAATACTGGCCTTTTGGCAGTCACTGGGGAAAAGGGGAGTATGCTATTATTGAAACAGATGAACATGATGCTTCTTTTTTGAAAACTCCAGCTTATTATTCAATAATTTTAAATGTTGACAATGATCATTTAGATCCTTATGGCCCTTTTTTGGGAAAATTTGATTTACTAAAAAAAGCCTTTTTAGAATTCGCCTTAAAAACAAAAAATAAATGTGTCATTAATCTTGACGATTCATTTCTAAAAACATTTCTGGCAAAAAAGAAACTAAAAACTAAAGTTTTAACTTATAGCTTAAAAAATAAAAAAGCTACTCTTCTGGCGAAAAATATTAAAACCTTGCCTTTTTCTTTAAAAAGAAATTATATTAGTTTGGCGGATATTTATCACAACAATAAAACATATCAATTAAAGTTAAAATTGCCATCTTCTATCAATATCTCTAATGCTTTAGCGGTTTTAAATATCGCTCTATTATTAAATATTCCTTTGAGAAAAAGCTTAAAAATAATTCAAAATTTTTTCCCAGTAAAAAGAAGATTTGAAATTTTTCCCTATAAAAGAATCACTATTGTTGATGATTATGCCCATCATCCCCAAGAAGTTCTGGCTACTTTAAAAATAGCCCAAAAACTATTTCCTCATAGAAGAATTATCGTTGTTTTTGAACCCCATCGTTTTTCTCGAGTTGCCCTTCTTTATAAAGATTTTGCAAAAATCTTTAAAAATTGTGACTTTTTATTCCTTTTAGAAATCGACTCGGCTGGCGAGATTAACTTTGACTCTATTTCTTCGCAATTAATCCTAAAAGAAATAATTAAAAATGGATATTTACCATTAAAAAAATTAAAGTTAACTAATTATGAAGATATAGAAAAAGAAATTTTTGATAAAATAAAAAAGAACGATGTTCTTATTTTTATTGGTCCTGGCAAAATAGGAAATTTCGTAATAAACTTTAGAAAAAAATACAAAAATATTTTAAATTCTTAATTATGAATCTATCTGAATTTGATTATCCTTTAGATAAAAATTTAATAGCTCAAGAACCAATAACCCCTAGAGATCATTCTCGTCTTTTAATTTTAGATAGGAAAAGAAAAACTATTGAGCATAAATATTTTTATCAAATTATTGATTATTTGGATAAAAATGATGTTTTGGTCTTAAATGATTCAAAAGTTATTCCCGCAAAAATAGCAGGAAAAACAGAAAATAGTTCAAAAGAGATTTTGATTGTTAAACCATTAGAAGAATTAAAGTTCTTTTCTAATCATTGGCCATCGAAATGGCTAGTTTTAGGGAAAAAATTAAAAGAAGGCCAAAAAATCACTTTTTCAAAAAATTTAGAAGGAATCATCATTGAAAAGAGAGGGTATGAATCTATTATTGAATTTAATCAAGAAGGCAAAAATTTAAAAACAAATCTTTTAAAATTAGGAAAAATGCCCCTTCCACCTTATATTAAAAATCCAACTATTAAATCGTTTTTAAAATATCAAACTATTTATGCTAAAAAATTAGGCTCTATTGCTGCTCCAACAGCGGGCTTTCATTTTACCAAAAGGTTATTAAAAAAAATCCAAAAAAAGGGAGTCACAATTACTTATATTACTCTTCATGTGGGTTTAGGCACTTTTTTGCCAATTAAAGAAGAAAAAATCGAAAACCACAAAATGGCAAAAGAATGCTTTATCATTACTAAAAAAACTGCCTCTATTTTAAACAAAGCCAAAAAAGAAGGAAAACGAATAATTGCAGTGGGAACAACGGTTACCAGAACACTGGAATCAGCCACGGAAAAAGGAATTTTAAAACCAAAAATAGGCTATACCGACCTTTTTATCTACCCAGGATATAAATTTAAATTTATTGACGCTTTAATTACTAATTTTCACTTACCCAAATCCACCCCCTTGCTTTTGGTCTGCGCTTTCGCTTCTAAAGAGTTAATTTTAAAAGCCTATCAAGAAGCCCAAAAAAGAAAATATCGTTTTTATTCCTTTGGTGATGCAATGTTTATTATTTAATACCATAGAATATGTTTCAATTAATAAAGAAATCAAAATTTGGCCGAATTGCTAAAATCACCACTCCTCACGGAATAATAGAAACTCCTGTTTTTATGCCTCCGGCAACAAAAGGTTATATTAAAAGTTTAGATTCTCAAGACTTAGAAAATCTTGGTTTAAACATTATCCTCGTTAACGCCCTTCATTTACACTTTAAACCAGGGGAAAGATTAATTAAAAAAATGGGTGGAATCCATAAATTTATGAATTGGAAAAAAGCAATCCTTTCTGATTCAGGAGGATTCCAAGCATGGAGTTTTCAAAGGAAAGAAAAAAATTATTCCAAAGTCAATAATCAAGGAATTTATTTTATTTCTCCTTATGACGGCTCTACTTCCTTTGTTAGTCCGGAAAAATCAATTGATATCCAGCTTAAACTAAAGGTTGATATTTTGATGGCTTTTGATGAATGTTCTCCTGATACTTTAGACAAAAGAAAAATTGAGGGATCTTTAGAAAGAACTCACCAATGGGCTTTAAGATCTTTTTCTTGCTTTCAAAAATCAATTTCTTCCAAAAAGAAAAGACCTTTACTTTTTGGAATAGTTCAGGGAGGACCATTTAAAGATTTAAGAATTAAGTCTTTAAAATTTATTAATGATATTGATTTTGACGGCATTGCTTTAGGGGGAGAAACTATTGGTTTTAATTTTCCAAAAACATTGAAAATTCTAAAATGGCTTTCTCCTTATATTGACCAAAAAAGACCTTTGTATACAATGGGGGCTGGTGGATATCCGCAAAATGTTCTCGATTTAATTTCAAACAATGTTGATATGTTTGATTGCGTTAATCCTACTCGGCTAGCTCGTCATGGCGCTTTATTTACGGGTAAAATTGTTTATAAAAATAAGCAGTTAAAATTTGTCTCGAATTATAAAAACGGAATTTTGAAAATTAACCAATCAAAATTTAAAAATGACTTAAATAAAATTGATAAAAACTGCGATTGCTTTACTTGTCAAAACTATACTCGAGCCTATTTAAGATATTTATACCTTCAGAAAGAACCTCTTTTCGCCCGACTCGCCTCTATTCATAATTTAAGATTTATGGTAAAATTAATAGAAGAAATAAAAAGCTATATTTATGGAAGTTAGAGATTTAATTATTTTGGGCGGTGGCCCAGCTGGTTTAACTTCTGCTATTTATGCTGGCCGAGCTCTACTTGATACTTTAGTTATCACCGAAGGGATTACTTCTTCTCAATTATTTTTATCAACTGGCGTTGAGGATTATCCGGGTTTTCCAGAGATTATTTCCGGTTATGAACTATTAAAATCTATGGAAAAACAAGCAAAAAAATTTCAGATAGATTTTTTAGAAAAAAAAGCTATTGCTGTTGATCTAAAAGTTCATCCTTATAAAGTTATAACCGAAGATCAAAAAGAGCATTTCTCAAAATCGATCATTATTGCCACTGGCGCCTCTCATAAACTTTTAGGTCTAGAAAAAGAAAAAGATTTTATTGGTAAAGGAATATCTGTTTGCGCTATCTGCGATGGTTTTTTTTATAAAGACAAAATAGTAGCCGTCATAGGCGGAGGTGATTCAGCGGTAAAAGAGGCAATTTATTTGTCAAAATACGCGCAAAAGGTTTATCTGATTTATAGAAGCAAAGAATTAAAAGCTGCCCCTGTCCTTCAAAAAAGATTAACAAAGGAAAAAAATATAGAACCTATATCTCCTTATGAAGTGATAAAATTAATAGGGGAAAAAACATTAGAAAAGATAATTATCAAAAACAAAGAAACAGAGGAAGAAAAAGAAATCAAAATAGATGGAATGTTTTTAGCTATTGGTTCTAAACCAAATACTGATTTATTCAAAGACCAACTCGAGCTATTACCTTCAGGTCATATAAAAACTTATGATTTAGTAAAAACCCAAAAAGAAGGAGTTTTTGCCGCCGGAGAAGTAATGGACCCATTCTATCGCCAAGCCATAACTTCTTGCGGTTTTGGAGCTATCGCTGCCTTGGAAGCAGAAAAATGGTTAAAGAATTATCAATAGAAAAAGAAAACTATCTATTACTTCATTGTTGTTGCGCAATTTGCGCTTTGCCGATTATAGAATACTTAAAAAGAAAAGAGAAAAAAATAGTTCTTTATTTTTATAATCCCAATATTTATCCTAAAAAGGAATACTTAAAAAGATTTAAAGAATTACAAAAATTATCAAAAATTTATAAAATAAAAGTAGGAAAAGGCAAGTATGAACATCGAAAATGGCTAGAATATTTAAAAAATAATTTAAAATTCCCGCCTGAAAATTACCCAGAAAATAGTCTTAGATGTCAAAAATGCTTTGAATTAAGGTTAACTCAAACAGTAAAACATTGCTTAAAAAGAGGATACAAAGAATGGTCAACCACTTTATCAGTAAATAGATTCAAAGACACCAATTTTATTAATCAATTTGCAAAAACTATTTCCGAAAAAAATAATTTAGTATACTTTCAAATTAATTTAGAAGCTAATAAAGCTTTCCAAAAAGGAAGAGAATTGTCAAAAAAATACAATCTTTATCGTCAAAAATATTGCGGTTGCGAATTTTCTTTAAAAAAATGAAAAAAATGAAAAAGGAAAAAAATTTTAAAATTAAACTTTTAAAAAGACAAACATTTCTAAAAATGCTAAGAAATTCCTGTGGGTCTTGTTTGTGGCGAAATAATTATGGGGTTATTAATAATAAAAAAGTTGATTTAACAGAAAACGGAAACCTATCTTGCGCATTTTTTGTTTCTTCGATATTAAAAATATTTAATCTTATTAGCGAGATTCATTTAACAGTTAATTCAACAGAAAAAGATTTAATAAATAATGGCTGGCAAGAAATTAATGCCTCAAAGAATATGCCTGAAGGAACAATATTAATCTGGGAAGAAAAAGAAGAATATAATCCTATAAAAAAAAGAAGAGAATCTCATTCTCATATTGGTTTTTACCTTAGTCGAGAAAAAGCCATTAGTATGAGTTCAGAAAATGGTTTTCCAATAATCCATCATTATACTTACGAAGAAAAAAAGAAAATTGCTAAAGCCTATATTCATAATTTTTTACAGAAATGAAACTTTTAATTAAAACATTGAATATAAAAAAATTCTTTCTAATAACAGGAATATCTTGTCTCATTCTATTTTTTTTAATTAATCATTTTACTTATAGTTTTACAAATACTAACCAATCTGAAGAATATTTTGAGGTAATTATTTCTGACCAATTATCTCTAACAAAAGATTTATCTGAAAAAGAAAATATTTTTCTAAACCTTGATCCCTTATCAATTATAGTTGTTTCTAGCGAAAAATATCCCTCTGTTTCTTTTTATTTAGAAAATTCTTCCAAAAATTCAATATTACTTTTCGAAAAAGATATTAAGCCAGGAGTTAATATTTATCCTTTAAATTTTCTTTTAGTGCCGGATGTTTACAATGTAAAGATCAAAATAACAGAAAATAAAATTTACACTCAAAAATTCTTTGTTAAAAATTCATTTTTAAAATACCAATCTTTTTATCCTTTTAAAATTCAGTTCTTTTACCCTAATTGGCAAGTTTTAGACCCAGAAACTATTGAAAAAATCTACCAAAACCTTTTTCAAGATCAATTTAAAAAAATAGGGGAAGGAGTTAAAGTGCTGTTGTTAACAAAAGATAAAAATAATGCTCAATTTGCGGTCTTTATAAAAGAGATAGATGATTCAAAAAATGACTTAAATTTAAAAAATTACTCGGAAAAATTAGCCGAACTTGAAGCCGAAGCTCTTAAACATTTTGACTTTATTCAAGAATATAAAATATTAAATAAAAATTTTACAGATAAAGAAGGCACTTATCAAACGGAAATTCTTTCTCAAGGTATAAATTACCTCATTGTTTCTAAATCTATTTTGTTGAAAAATTTTCTTAATCAAAAATCATTATTAATTTTGAATTTTACTTTCCCGAAGCAATATTCTCTCTATTATCAACCTTTTATTGATTATATATTTAATGAAATTTCTTACTAGTTGTTTTAAGTTTTTGAACAGATCTCATAATCACTTTAAAAGTTAAATTTTCAATAGGTAGATATTTATAAAGCAAATTGATAACTTTTTTCTCATCAAAATTTCGACAAGAATAAATATCATAAGCAATATAATTTTCTTCTGGCCAACTATGGCAAGAAATATGAGACTCTTCTAAAATACAAAAAGCGGTAATGCCTCCTTTTCCCTTTTTTCCTTTTCTTCCTTTAATATTTCTCTTGATTTTTATCAGGCTTGGGAATTGATAAAGAATGATAGGCAAAACCGCTTTCATTTCTATCTCTTTAATAATTATTTTAAAAAACTTTCTGGTAAATTTTTTATCTGAAAGTTTATCAGGTTTTTTCGTTAAAACATCAATAACCAAATGCTTACCTTGCTCCATAATTTTTATTTAATTTAATGAAATGGATGAAAGATCATAATTAAATTTTAATTTTTTATTTATAATAATAGAAAAATATAAAAAATTTGTCAATAAATAAGCGGCCCCATAGGACCGCTTATAAACAATAAGAAAATTTTTCTTTAACAAGGCATCTTTTTATTATTTTTTTGGACCTTCTTAAAATTTTTTTAAATTCTTCCTCGTCAAGACTAACATTATGTTTCTTCTCAAGCTTTTTTAAAAAGAAAACCAAGAAATCTTCTTCATTTAAGGATTCTAAGGCTATGTTGTATTCTCTTTCCAATCTTTTTAAAACCAGTATTATCTTTGGCCATCTTTTTATTTCTTCTTTTATTTTTAATTTTATTTTTTCTAAAATATTATCTTTTGATTCTAATAGACAATCTTGAATCTCATCAATCTCACATTCAGAAAAAACACACCTTAATATATCTTGAAGAAAAGTCTCATCATCTATTGCAATTAAAAAAGGTGTTTTACCCGCTATTCTAAAATAAATATGAACTAAAGTTATATCAACGATCTTTTTTAAAAAAACTAAAACTTTTTTCACTAAATCTGTTCTCTTCTTTCCTTCCAGGTTATTTCTTGTCCTAAACATTTTTATTCCCCCTTTCAAAGGACTTCTACTATTATAATCAAAAAACCATTTCTTGGCAAGGCGCCTATTTCTTTCAGTCATAATAAATGTTATAATAGACTTATTGAAATGGGGAAAGCACTCTTCTATAAAAAACCAAAAAAAGATTTTATTCAATGTTTAGCCTGCTATCATTTCTGCCTTATAGAAAAGGGGGGAAGAGGTTTTTGCGGGGTAAGAAAAAATCATAATGGAAAATTAAAACTGTTAGTTAAAAATAAACCCATTGCTATTAATATTGACCCAATAGAGAAAAAGCCTCTTTTTCATTTTTCACCCGGGGAAAAAGCTTTCTCTTTGGGAACATTGGGTTGTAATTTTTCTTGTGAATTCTGTCAAAATTGGGATATTTCTCAAGAACCAAAAAATAAAGACGAAAAATCTATTTATTGGGGAGAAAACTGGCCCCCCAAGAAAATAATTGATTACTGTCAAAAAAATGATTTAAAAGTTATTGCCTATACTTATAATGAACCCACTATCTGGGTCGAATATGCCCTTGAGATAATGAAAAGAGCAAAAAAGAAAAAAATAAAAAATGTTTGGGTTTCCAATGGATTTATGAGCGAAAAAACAATAAAAGAGATGGCGCCTTATCTAGATGCAATCAATATTGATTTAAAAAGTTTTTCTGATGAATTTTATCAAAAAATTTGTCAAGGAAAACTTACACCGGTAAAAGAAAATATCCGAAAAATATATCAATTAGGAATTTGGGTAGAAATTACTACTTTGATTATTCCTGGTCTTAATGACTCGGAAAATGAAATAAAAGAAATCGCCAACTTTTTAAAAAGCATTTCTCCAAATATAGTGTGGCATCTCTCTGCTTTTTATCCCGCTTATAAAATGCTTGATCATAAAATTACTCCGACAGAAATTCTTTTTAAAGCCTATCAGATTGGAAAAGAAGCAGGGTTAAAATATATTTATACCGGGAATATCCCTAATTTAGAAACCGAAAGCACATATTGCCCAAATTGTCAAAAAATGGTAATCCAAAGATTAGGGATTCAATTAATAGAGAATAAATTAATAAAAAATAAATGCCCTTTTTGTGGTTATAAAATAGAAGGAATTTTTGAATAAAATATGACAAAAATAAGGCCGGCTGTTGTCAGTGGAATATTTTATCCAGAAAATCCTTCTCTTTTAGAAAAAGAAGTGAAATTTTATTTATCCCAAGCAAATATTGATGTTTCTTTAGCGCCTCGAGCCTTAATTGTTCCTCATGCTGGTTATCCCTATTCCGGTAAAGTAGCTGGCCATGCCTACAAAATCCTTGAGAATAAAAATTTTTCTGAAATAATTCTAATTGGCCCTAGCCATTCTTTTAGTTTTTTTGGAATTTGTTTCAGCCCTTCTGATTATTTCCAAACTCCTTTGGGTCAAGTAGAAAACATATCTCTTAAAAAAATACTAAAAGAAGAGAAAAACCAAGAAATAAAAAATCTTTTGGGAAAAATAGCTTTTGAATCAGAAGAAATTCACCAACCCGAACATTGCTTAGAAGTCCAAATTCCCTTCCTTCAGGTGGTTCTAAAAAATCCTTTTAAGATAATGACAATTTTGGTTTCGAATTTTACCTCAGATAAAGAGATAGAAAGTATTGTCTTTTTCCTGAATAAAATCCTCGATCGAAATAGATTACTAATTATTAGTACCGATTTGTCCCACTATTATCCTTATCAACAAGCAATCTCCTTAGATCAAAAAACAATTTCATTAATTTTAGAAAATGATGAGGAAAACTTAAAAAGAGTAGGGGAGGCTTGTGGATTAAATGCCTTAATCCTTCTGTTAAAATTAGCCCAAAAAAGAAAACTTCAGGCTCAATTACTGAAGTATTTAAATTCAGGAGATATTACTAAAGACCACAAAAGAGTGGTTGGCTACGCCTCAATAGCTTTCTTTGAAAAATAAAAACTTTCAAAAATAATAAAAGCTTTCAAAAATAAAAATTATGAAAGAAAAAAATAAACAATATCTTTTAGAAATATCTCGAAGGGCCATTGAAAAGTATATTCACGATAAAGAGATATTAACTCTTGACGAGGACTCTTTAGAGGAAGAACTAAAAGAAAACAGAGGAGTCTTTGTCACTCTTAAAAAAGGTAAAGAATTGCGAGGTTGTATTGGTAATCTTTTTCCCATTAAACCAATTTATCAAGCAGTTATAGACAATTCTTTAGCTAGCGCTTTTTTAGATAATCGTTTCTTGCCTCTTAGCCCGGAAGAACTAGAAGAGGTAGAAATTGAAATTTCCATACTTTCTCCATTAAAATTATTGCCTCCTTTTAATAACAAAGAAGATTTTTTATATTACCTTCAAAGAAAAAAACCGGGTTTATATTTAGCCTTTAATAACTATCAAGCAACCTTTCTTCCTCAAGTTTGGGAAGAATTAAATAATCCTGAGGAATTTCTTTCCCATCTTTTTTTAAAAGCTGGACTTTCTCAAAACGATTGGCAAACAGAAAAAATCTGGAATAATCCCAAAGTTAAATTATATGAATATGAAGTCGAATGTTCTAGGGAAAAATAAAAGGGTATAGCATTTCTCGCAAAACAGAAGGATCAATTCCCGGACATTGAGTTGGTTCTTCTTTAAAGTCTAACTCTTTATGACCTTTTATAAATTTATCGGTATACTCCCGAGAAGAAAAATCTGTCTTTCTTAAATAAAAAACTCTCTCGGAAAGATTGAAATGATATTCTTTTATTAGATATTTTATTAATCTCACTAAAGTCTGAAACATTTCTGGCGTAATTTTGTCATGTCCTTCCCGAAAATCTCCTATTAAAGCAATGGCTATATTGGCTTTATTGTGATAGAAAGTATGCGCTCCAACACTATATTTTCCTCCCAATGAACCTTCAAATATATTTCCCTTGGCATCGATTAAAAAATGATAACCGATATCAGACCAGCCAAAATAATACTTATGAGTTAAATATATTTTTTGAATTTCACGTTTTGAATCTTCAAAGCTGAAAGTAATGGGTCCACCGGTATGGTGAATAATTATCTCTTCCACCGGCACATATTGATATAACACGCCATTCTCTTTTTTTAAACTTTTTAGAAAGAAATCATCATAATCAGAAAAATTCTTTTGGTAATTAAGAATAATTTCTTTTAACCTCCAGTAATCTTTTAATTCCAATTTATCTTCAGGACTATTATTTTGAATATTATTAAAAATTTTTCTTTTTTGAAAAATATTTTCCGCTTCTTCAACACCCCATTCCTCTCGAGAAAATATTTTTATATTTTCGTCTCCTAAAAGCCTTTTTCCATAAGTGGCATAAAAATCGAAAATATCAATATGAGGAGGAATTTTTTCTAGAATCTCTTTTTTAATATTTGATAAATCTTTCTCAGAAAAGATGTTAGAATTCTCCTGATTTATTAATGACTCATTGGAACTTTTGATGTTGGCTAAAAGTTTTGTAAGATTTTGATTTTTAATAAAGGCGAAAGAGTCAGTTAAATAAAATCGAGAAGAAATAATAAAAAAAATTATCAATAAAATAAAAAAAGAAAAAATTTCTTTAAAGGAGAATTTTTTCATAAATTAGGGGAAAGGGGAGAGTATTTTCTTAAAATTTTAATACTTTCTTTTAAGGATTTCAAAAAATAATCAATTTCCTTTTCTGTTGTGAATCTTCCCAAACTAATCCTTAAAGAAGAATGGGCCTGATAATGAGAATAACCACAAGCTAAAAGAACATGGGAAGGTTCTAGTTTTGAAGAGGCACAAGCAGAACCAGTGGAAACAGCTATACCTCTTTCATTTAATTTCATTAACAAAGATTCTCCTTCAACTCCTTCTACCCAAAAGTTTAAAATATTATTTAGACAATTCTTTTTCGGGCTGGTAAAATAAACCCCTTTGAGTTCTTTAATAATAAAATTCTCAATTTTTCTTTTTAAAAAAATATATTTTTTTTGATCTTTCTTTAAATTTTTTAAGACAATCTCATAAGCTTTTCGAAAACCATAAATTAGGGGGACATTAACAGTTGAGGCTCTTATCCCAAATTCATGTTCTCCTCCTTCAAGCAAAGGTTTTATTTTGGTTCCTTTTTTAAGATATAATAACCCCACTCCCTTTGGTCCATAAATTTTTTGGCTTGAACCGGTTAAAGCATCTACCTCAAGTTTAGAAAGATTGATAGAAAATTTATCGAGTACTTGAGCAGCATCAGTGTGAAATAAAGCTCCTTTTCTATGGCAAATTTTACCAATCTTTTCAATTGGCTCTATGGTTCCTAGCTCATTATTGGCAAAATGAACAGAAACTAAAATGGTATCTTTTCTAATTTTTTTCTCCAAATCTGATAAATCCACAAAACCTTCTTTATCAACTTTTAAAAATTCAACCTCAAATCCCTCTTCCTTTAAAGAAAGAGCGGGTTTTATTACGGAACTGTGTTCAATAGGGGAGATCAAAATGTGACGCCCCTTTTTCTTATAAGAATAAGCAATGCCTTTAATAGCTAAATTATTACTTTCAGTGGCCGAACTAGTAAAAATAATTTCTTCATTAAATCGGGCTTTCATTTTTTTAGCAAAAAATGTCCGGGCTTTCTCTAAGACTTCTTTTGCTTCTTGACCTGCCCAGTGTAAAGAAGCGCTATTACCATAAATTTTCTTTAAGCAGGGGATAATAGCCTTTAAAACTAAAGGGTCAATAGGGGTGCTGGCAGCATAATCTAAATAAATTCTTTTTGCTTTCTTCATTTTTTAAAATTATTATATCATATTTTAGATAGTCATTATTTTTTAAAATTATTATATCATATTTTAGATAGTCATTAAAACAATTTTATGTTATAATTAAAAAGAGCCAGCGTAGCTCAGTGGTAGAGCAGTCCCTTCGTAAGGGAAAGGTCGTGGGTTCGAATCCCTCCGCTGGCTCTTTTAATTTTTCAATCTTCGGCCACTATGATATTTTTTATGAATTTCGTAAAGCTTTTTATTAGTTACATGGGTATAAATTTGAGTGGCAGCAATATGTTTATGTCCTAAAAATTCCTGAACAACTCTTAAATCAACGCCTTGAGCCAATAAATCGGTAGCAAAAGAATGCCTTAAAGAATGAGGGGTAATATTTAAAGATAAACCAGCTAACATTACATATTTTTTTAAGTTTTTTTCTATCATCCGAGGAGTAATTCTTTTATTTTTTGCTTCATTTTTTATTTGATGATTAATAAATAGGGCTAAATCATTATCGGTTCTTTTTTCCAAATATTGATTTAACCAATAAAGGGCTCTGTCTGATAAATAAACGGTTCTTATTCGGCCGCCTTTTCCCACAATACTTAATTCTAATTCCTTTACTCCTGGTTTTATTTGATTTCTGTTTAAAGCTACTAGCTCAGAAATTCGCATCCCTGTAGAAAAGAATACCTCAAAAATCGCCCTATCTCTTAAGCCTTGAATTTTCGAAGTATCAATAACAGAAAATAATTTTTCTAATTGCTCTAAATTTAAAAATCGCACTGGTCGGTCTGTTTTATCTCTTAATAATTTTACTTTTTCTGGTGGTAATGATTGAATATCCTTTTCCATTAAATAATTTAAAAATACTCGCAAAGCAATTAAATAATAATTTTGAGTAGTTTTTTTTAAGGGTTGACCTTTTTTGTTTTGACATTTTCGGGAAAGATAAAGCCGATAATGATAAATATGATCAGGAGTTAACTCATGAGGTTTTAGATTTTCTAAATTATTTAATTTTAAAAAATAAAAAAATTTATTTAAAAATCGGGAATAATTTTCTTGAGTTTTTGAGGATAATCCTTTTTCTATTTCTAAATAATCCAAAAAATCGTTTAAGTGCTGGGGGAGAGGTTTATTTGAAATTATCATATTTTTCTTTCCTTAAATTTCGCTTAAGTTAAATTATGCGAACCTATTTTAAGTTTATACTACCAAAAAGAAAAAGTCAAACCCCCTTCCTCCCTCCAATTAAAAACCTTTTAAAAAGAAAAAGAATTATGATAAGATTATAAGGTTAATAAAGATTTATAATGAATAATAACCCTATATTTCCTTTAAAAAATAAAAAGGTTCTTCTAGTGGGTTTAGGATTATTAGGTGGAGGACTTTCAACCGCTATCTGGCTTTTAAAGCAAGGGGTTAATTTAACTATTACTGATTTAAAAACCTCAAAAGATCTCTCTCCTACTTTAAAAAAATTAAAAAAGTATCAAAGGAAAATAAAATATGTCTTAGGAAAACATCGAAAAAAGGATTTTTTAGATAAAGATTTAATTGTAATTAATCCCGCGATCAATACTTTAAATAATCCTTTTTTGGATTTAGCCAGAAAAAAGAAAATTCCTATTGAAAATGAACTCACTCTTTTTTTGAAATATCTTGCTTATAAAAAGGTTTTTCCTTTAATAATTGGGATAACCGGAACAAAAGGAAAAACTACTGTCTCAAATTGGGTTTATCGCTTTCTTTCTTATAAATTTAACACTCTTCTAGCCCTAAATAATCCTCGCTTTCCCCTTTTGTCTCAAACTAAAAAAATTAAAAATAATCAGCCAATTATTTTAGAAATCTCTTCTTATCATTTAGAAATTATCAATAATTTTGCTCCTTCAATCGCTTTAATCACAAACATATTTCCAGACCATTTAAATCGATATCAGGACATCAAAAAATATGCTCAAATTAAAGCCAATATTTTTTTATCCCAAAATCCTGATAATTTTCTAATCTTGAATAAAAATAATTTTTTTACCAAATACTTTCTCTCATTAAAACCAAAAGCAAGGGTTTTTTATTTCTCTTTAAAGCCTCTTTCGTTAAAAGAAAATGGTATTTTTGTTTTTAAAGATTATCTTTATTTTCAAAAAGATAATTCAAGAAAGAAATTATTTTCTATTAAAAGTTTTGTTGAAAAATTTGGGTTACATAATTTAGAAAACTTAATGGCCTCAATAATAGTTTCTCATCTTCTTGGAATTAGTTTTTTAGATATTAAAAAATTGATTCCTTCTTTACCAAGTATTAAGTTTAGACAAGAAGAGATATTTTCAAAAAAATATGTTAAAATTATAAATGACAGCGCCGCTACTACCCCCGAGGCAACTATTTCAGCGATTAAAAGATTTCAAAAAGAAACCAAAAACTTAATTTTAATTACTGGTGGGACTGATAAAGATTTAAAATTCAATAATTTAGCTCAAATAATTAAAAAACACATTAAAAAAGAAAATTTAATTATTTTAGATGATACCGGCAGCCAAAAGTTAATCCAAGAATTAAAGAAAATTAATTTTGACTCATTCTTTCTTTATCCGGAATTAAAAAAATGTATCTTAAAAGCAAAGTCATTATTAAAGGAAAATCGCAACAATTTAATTTTATTCTCCCCTGCTTGTGCCAGTTTTAACAAATTTAAGAATGAATATCACCGAGGAGAAATTTTTAATAAAATTATAAAAAAAGTTTTTATATAAAATATGAGGGAAAAATTAAGTCGAAATTTATGGATTTTAACTTTTCTTTTTATTGCTTTAGGACTGATTTCTTTAATTAGCGCCTCTTCAGTTATTGGCCAAGAAAAATACAATGATCCTTTTTATTACTTAAAAAGACAATTATTGCAAGGGGTAATCATAGGATTAATC
>JBNAWD010000002.1:0-50968 GCA_049699995.1 Minisyncoccia bacterium
CGTTACTTTTTAGGAGGATCGCGCCCCACGAAAACTGCCCATCAAGCACTGTCCCAACTTGTTTTCAAGAGGTTAGAATTTAGCCTCAAAAAGGCGGGTGTTTCATTGGCGACTCCACCCAGCCCGAAAGCCAGGCTTCATAGTCTCCCCGCTACACTACGCATTTTGAAACTAAATTCAATGCCAGACTGCAGTAAAGCTCCTAGGGTCTTTTCGTCTAGCTGCGGGTACCCAGCGTCTTCGCTGGAATCGCATTTTCACCGAGCTCCTCCTTGAGACAGTTCCCCAGTCGTTATACCTTTCATGCGCGTCGGAACTTACCCGACAAGGAATTGCGCTACCTTAGAACGGTTATAGTTACCGCTGTCATTGACCAGGGCTTAAGACACTCAGCTTCATTGTTTGCCGAAGCAAACAACTAACCGGCATCCTTAACCTTCTGGCATCGGACAGGCATCAGCCCCTATACATCCCCTTACGGGTTCGCAGGGACCTGTGTTTTTGGTAAACAGTCGCCAGGGAAACTTTCGCTGCGCCCTAAACAAAACGCTTTCGCGTCTTGTTTAGGGAGGGCATCTCCCGAAGTTACGCCCGCTTTTTTGCCGAGTTCCTTAAGGAGGAATCACCCGTTCCCCTGAGGCTACTCGCCTCGCCCACCTGTGTCGGTTTTGGTACGGTTTCCATTTTCCTATAGCTTAGAGGTTTTTCTCGGAAGAGAGCTCGATTAACTTGATAAGGATTAACTCCTTATCTCGCCTCTACTCTGGGGTTTGCCATTGAAAGCAGATGTCCGGATTTTCCTGGACATCAACCCTCGATCAAGGAGGCCAAACCATTAAGACCCTTAATCTACTTCTCTTCGTCACCCCATCGCAAGAGGAAAATGGAAGGACTGGAATATTAACCAGTTACCCATCGGCTACGGCTTTCGCCATGACCTTAGGACCGCCTAACCCTTGGCTGATTTCCATTGCCAAGGAAACCTTGGGCTTACGGGGTCCACCATTCTCAGGTGGATTGTGGTTACTCATGCCGGCATTCTCACTTCCCTATGCTCCATCCTGGCTCACGCCTTAGACTTCAATGCATAGGAAACGCTCCTCTACCCTCAATTCTTGTTATTTAAACAAGGATTGAGCCGCGTCTTCGGTATTTGGTTTAAGCCCCGATAAATTTTCGGCGCAACTCTTCTCCTCGCAAAAGCGAGTTCGAATAGTGAGTTGTTACACACTCTTTAAAGGATGGCTACCTCTAAGCCAACCTCCTAGTTGTCTAAGAAGAGTTACTACCTTCAATTTAGCACTTAACCAAAATTTAGGGACCTTAGACAGCGGTCAGGGTTCATGCCCTCTCGACCACGGAGCTTCGCCCCCGTAGTCTGACTAGCTTATCCTAACTTGATGGTATTCGGAGTTTGATTGGTGTGCTGAGCTTTCGCCCTCTACACACCATCCAGCGCTCTACCCCCATCAAGATAAATAAGCCGCTAGCCCTAGAGCTATTTCGAGGAGAACCAGCTATTCCCAAGCTCGATTAGCTTTTCACTCCTTGCCACAGCTCATCCCAGAGTATTGCACGGCTCACGGGTACGGACCTCCTCCTATATTTCTATAGGATTCATCCTGGCCATGGCAAGCTCGCTTGGCTTCGGGTCTTATATCTGCCATTTCTTTCTATTTATCTCTGGGGTGTCCCAGAGATAAATAGAAAACGAGCACTTATAATACTCGGTTTCCCTTTGACTTCTTCGCTTTGAGCGAATTAATCAAACGGCAGATATAAACTCGCCGGCTCATTCTTCAATAGGCACACCGTCAGGGTAGAAAAATCTACCCCTCCGATTCCTTGTAGGCAAAGGGTTTCAGGTTCTATTTCACTCCCCTCACCGGGGTTCTTTTCACCTTTCCCTCACGGTACTGGTTCACTATCGATCACAGCGAGTATTTAGCCTTTCCGGAGTAGTTCCGGAAACTTCCCCCAATGTTTTCAGGCATCGAGGTACTCAAGAAAAGAGCAAGAGAACAAAAAATAATTTTCGCGTACAGGACTTTCACCTTCTATGGTAGGCCTTTCCAGACCTTTCCGCTAATTATTTTTTATTCTCCGGGTCTAACCCAGGCTCTTTTCTTATTACCCCAGCAGTTTTAATAGAATTAAAACTGCTGGTTTGGGCTCTTCCCCTTTCGCTCGCCACTACTCAGGGAATCACATCAGTTTTTTAGTTTCCTTCTGATCAGTAAATAAGGAAACTAAAAAACTGAAATATTGTTTTCTTTTCCTCTGGGTACTGAGATGTTTCACTTCCCCAGGTTCGCCTCCGTCTTAAAGACGGATAATTGCGTTTTTAAACGCAATTAGGTTTCCCCATTCGGAAATCCTCGGATCAACGGTTGCTACGCACCTCCCCGAGGCTTATCGCAGCTACGCCACGTCCTTCATCGCCTCGCTGTGTCAAGGCATCCACCCTTCGCCCTTACTTGCAACTTTCCCATCTTTAGAGAGAAAAGATGGGTTTTAAATTTTTATTTTTTCAAAGAGCTATACCACTCTTTTCTATCTTTCCTGCCTTTTCTTCTAGATGCGGAATTTAAAACGCTACCAGAAGTGGTAGCGTTTTAAGATAAGGCAACGATAAAATCGCTACTCACTTCTTTTTCTTTCTTTTACAATTTTTTCTCATAGTAAAAATAATTATAGCAACTTTTTTAAAAAAGTCAAGTCCCTAAACCAAACAATCACGGTCCTTAGATTTTTTGAAAAACTTTGTGATGGTAGATGAAGCAAATTGAAGCAAAGCAGAAATAAAACGAAAGAAATCTTTCTTAGGATTAATTGATAAAAATGAAAATAAATACCGATTGCAATGCCCTTTTCGCAATAAAAATTACCAATAAAACGATTCCCGCTTATAACTTAATTATAACTTAAAGGAGCCTTTCGGCTCCTTTAAGTTAGGCTTCTTATTATTTTTTTACTAAATTTATTTTCTTTCTAAATCTTCCTTAATTTTCCTTAATAAATCTCGAGCCACTTCTTGACCACCCAAACCAAAAGACAAACCACCAGCTAAAGCAATCATTGCCACAATGCCGGTAAACAAAGTATTAATGATAGTTGGGGCCACCCTCAATTGAGATAAGGCTGCCAAAATCCCAACTACATAAAATGCCCAACGAGTTAATGAGCTAAGAAATCCTTCATATTTTAAACCAGCGCCACTGATAGAAGCTTTTACTAATTTGGCAAAATATTCTCCCAAAACAATGGCTCCTAAAAGAATCAAAACAGCGGCAATAACATTGGGTAAATAATTTACTATTTGCCTCAGGAAATCACCAAAAGCAGTTAATCCCCAAATATTACAAGCTGCCACAAGAAAAGCCAAAATGAAAATCCATCTGACTAATTGTCCTAAGAAATATCCACTGTTTAATTCTATTCCTGCCCTATCAGTTACTTGCTTAAAACCTATTTTCTCCAATAAGGAATCGATTTTCAAAAAATGAACTATTCTTTCTACCAATAAACCAAAACCCTTTCCCAAAATTAAACCGGCAATAAAAACAATTAATCCAGCAATAAAAGTTGGTAAAAAGCTCCTAATAGCTTCCCACAAAGAAGAAAGGGCTCCGGCGCTGGCAATACTAATTTCGTTTAACATATTTGTATTTTTTAATTTTAATTTATTTTTTAT
This sequence comes from Minisyncoccia bacterium, assembly GCA_049699995.1. Classification (GTDB taxonomy): domain Bacteria; phylum Patescibacteriota; class Minisyncoccia; order UBA6257; family UBA6257; genus JBNAWD01. Next base: position 3,695 of record JBNAWD010000002.1, read on the forward strand.
TTATTTAAATTTATTTTTCGACCCTAAATTTAGTATAGCCTCTCGTTCTTAAAAAATCAAGAGCTAGTGGACCGGATCGGATTTGAACCGACAACCTCCCGCGTGCAAAGCGGGTGCTCTGCCAAATTGAGCTACCGGCCCTTTTTATAATATCTTAACAAATTTAATTTATAAATCCAAATTTAAATAAATTCATTAAAATCAAAATTAAAAGAGTCGCCTTTCGGCGACTCTTTTTTATCTCATCATAGACAACAATCAACACAAAGCTGGTCCTTTTGTAAACCAATAGCTAAAATTAAATCTTCAATAGTGTTATACTCTAAACTCTCGATTTGCAAAAACTTAATTCTCTCTTGGATTGAGGGGATTCGAGAAGCTAAAGTTTCGCCTTTTTTAATCATTTTTCCCCAAGGACAATGGGAAAGAATTTCGGGATTAGAAATGCGAAAATGAATCTCTTTAAACCCAACTTTTCTTAATTTAGGAACTAAATTGTTTTGAATTTGAGTGCCCCGGACAATTGAATCATCACAAACAACCACCCTTTTTCCTTGATAATTTTCTCCAGATTCTAAAAGTTTAATTTTTGCTTCCCTATCTCTGGCTTCTTGGTCCTGAGGAATAAAACTTCGACCAGCATAAGGATATTTTAATAAAGTTTCGTCATAAAGAGGAATTTTCTTGATTTTTCCTTCTTCCATTTGCCGACAAAATTCTTGATGATAACCAATGGCGTGAAAACGACCAGAATCAGGAACCGGAATAACAATATCAGGAATAAACCCTTTTTCAATATCTCTTTTTGCCAAAGCAGCTCCCAATTTTTTCCGCACTAAGGAGACGGAAATACCCTCAATTATTTCATTGGGAAAAGCGGTATAAACCCAAAGAAAGCTACAAATCTGAACCTTATTGCTATTTATTATCTCTTTTGTTTTGTAAGAACCATCTTTCAACAGAATAATTTCCCCAGGCCTTAAGTTTCGATCAATCTCAAAACCACAATTGTGAAAACCTGCCGAACCAGAAGAAACTGCTATTGCTCCTTCTTTTTTCCCTATAATTAATGGCCAATGACCATCTGGCGAACGCACAGCGTAAATGCCTTCATCAGTTAAAATTAAAAGAGAAAAAGCGCCCTGAACTTTTTTAACCATCTTTTTAATTCCGTCCATTATATTCTCTCCTTGAGCTATTAATCTGGCTATAATTTCAATATCATCACCGCGCTCAAAAATATGACCGAAACTTTTTAATTCTTCCTGTAATTGCGCTCTATTAATAATATTGCCTGAAAAACAAAGAGAAAAAGTGCCAATTCTGGCATCAGCAAAAAACGGTTCCCGATAGGATCCACAATAACCAATTCCTTCTATTCCTTCCAAGCCAATAAGGTCCCGACTCATATTTTGGCGGACTAATCCTCGATGAATTCTTAATTTAATCTGCCCTTTTCTTTCTAAACAAAAAGTTGAAATTCCGGCATAATCTTCGCCTAAATGCTGTTGATAAAATATTCCCCAAAAAAGATCTTCCAAAAAATTCCCTTTATATGTTTTAGGATTCACACTTAAAGCAAAGAGTCCAGCCATCGTTTCGCCTCCTTTAAAAATTTTCAAAGTTCTATTTTCACAATATAAAAAAATATTCAAAAAGTCAAAAACCTAATGATAATTATAAAGATGATAAAATTGAAAGATATTTCAATATAGTTATTTCTGCCATTGATTTTTAGTTTTAAAAAATTGTATAATATAATAAAGATTGGTCGAGTCAGAAATAATTAAAAATTTTAGATTTAATTAATAAAAAATAATTTTTAATCCACTAAATATATGGGAATAATTTTAACTTGGCTAATCGCAATTTTTGGATTACTTATCCTCGAGGGGGTGAGAGTTGTTAATCAATATGAACGTGGTGTTGTCCTTACTCTCGGAAAATATACGAGCACAAGGCAACCGGGTTTAACTTGGATTTTAATTGGTTTTCAAAGGATGATAAAGGTTGATATGCGAATTACAACTACTGATATTCCCCAGCAAGAAGTCATTACCAAAGATAATGTACCCGTGGGAATTAATGCAGTAGTATATTATCAAGTTCAATCAGCAGAAAAAGCAATATTAAATATTAAAGATTACGCGCTCGCTGTCTCACAATACGCTCAGGCTGCCCTTCGTGATGTTATCGGAGGAATCGAGCTTGATCCTTTACTCTCGGAAAGAGAAAGAATCGCAGAAGAAATCCAAAAAGTTGTCAGCGCTGCCACTGAAGCCTGGGGAATATTGGTCACTGATATAAAAATACAAGATATTGAACTTCCTGCCGATATGAAGCGAGTTATGGCCAAACAAGCAGAGTCAGAACGAGAGCGACGCGCTATTATCATCAGATCAGAAGGAGAATTCCAAGCTGCTAAACGTTTAGCTGAGGCGGCTCAAATTCTTAGCTCAGTACCCGGCGGTATTTCAATGAGAACTTTACAGACAATAGAAAAAATAAATCCAGATCCATCAAAGACCGTAATTTTCGCTTTACCAGTAGAAGTTTTTGAAGGAATAAAAGCAATTGCCCAAATAGGAAAATCAAAGCAATAAAAAATTTTTATTTTATTTCTTTTAGAAAAGCTTCAGCTAATTGAGCAGTTTCAGTTGTTGGTTGATAAAAATTTTTCCAAACAACAACAATATCGGCATCATTAAAAATTGCTCGTTGAACTTCTCTGATAGTATCTCCCCCCGCCACTGCAACTAATATGTCATAGGCGCCTTTAATTTGTTTAATCTGATAATAAGGAATCTGTTTTTCTTTCGAAAATTCGGTCTCATCAACTCCCCTATGTAAAATTACTACATCGGGGAGTTTTTTTAATCTCTTTAAAACAGCAAGAGGATTTTCCACGTTCATCATATCAACCATTGAATCAATATTAAATTTTTGGCATTCTTCTATGAATCTATCAATTGTTTCAATGGGTGCCACTCCAAGACAAGTTGCTGCATTGGCGCCGGCATTAGCCATCATTTCAACTTCACGTCTGGCTAAATCCGCGCATTTATTATCTGCGACTATGTAGGTCCCAGCGGGAACTATTGTTTTTATTTGTGATATAGCTTCTGTACCATATATCTTTATTAAAGGTGTTCCTACTTCAATTAAAATTCTATCCGAATTTGGCAGTTGTAAAATTATTTCTTTTGTCTCTTCAAGGGTACTGTTTAAAGCAATATGAAGATATTTTTTTCTTTTCTCTAACCTCCTTTTTGCCTCTTTGGGTAAGACAGTAAGAATTTCTCTCGATGGAGTTAATTTAGTGGAAATTAATTTAGTGGAAATTTGATCTTCTAAAATTAATTGGTCGTTTTTAATTAGACCATTTTCCAATTTGCTTTCGATTAAATAATTTAAAAAATAAGAGGCCAGGGTTTTAGCATTCTTTTTATTGAAGAAAAAAGCTATTAGCGCTATTCCAATAATTGCTAAAATAATTCCTAAAATTAGGTTTATGAGAAAAGCAATATAAAAAGCAATAATAAATATTATAATAATTAAATCAATTTTTTGAAAATCAGGTTGTTTAATTTTTTGATTTGCCATAATTTATTTAATCAATTTCAAAAATGCCTTCGCTAAATTAGCTGTATTTTTTGGATCCTCATAAAAAGAGCGCCAAATAACCGCAATATCAGCGTCATTAAAGAAAGTCCTGATAACATCGCGAGGCGTTTCTCCTCCGGCAACTGATATTAAAACATTACCATAAGTACCTTTTATTCGATGAATTTGATCATGGGGAATTTGTTTCTCTTTATTTTCTTCATTTTCATCTACCCCTCGATGTAAAACAACTACTTTCGGAAGTTTTCTTAATTTTTGTAAAATTTCAAACGGAAATTCTACATTCATCATGTCAATCATTGAATCAATTCCTGCTTTTTCGCAATCTTCGATAAATGCATTTATCGTTTCTATAGGGGCTAAACCAAGGCAGGTCGCCGCCGAAGCGCCAGCTTTAGCAGCCAGCTCCACTTCTCGCGAGCCTCTATCCATACATTTTAAGTCAGCAACAATATAACCCGGTTTTTTTATTTTATTGCTCCACCAGCTTTTTAACATTCTAATGCCTCTTTGCCCATATCTTTTTATTAAAGGAGTTCCCGCTTCAATAATAATTTTCTCTGAAGCGGGAAGCATGGCAATCATTTCTTGAACTTTTTCTAGAGAACGATTAAAAGCAATTTGGAGATATTTTGATTTTCGATTTAACATAAAATAGCTGATAATTACAATTATTATATCCAATTTCTGGAAAAATGAATAGTGACTTGCCCAAGATTTTAAAATCCTACTTTTATTTCTTTAAAATTTTTTAATAAAATAAGCGGAAAAATAAATAAAGCGGATTTATACCGCCTAAATAAAAAAAGAAATTTTGGTGGGTAGCGCAGGAATCGAACCTGCGACCTCTGTCTTATCAGGACAGCGTTCTACCACTGAACTAGCTACCCTTAATGTTCTTGGAATAAAATTTTTTCTGCTTCTAATAATTTAAAATGTAAATTGCTTTCCCTTGGTTTTTCTCTCAAAGAAAAATCTCCTACTGTTTTTAAAATAAATCGGATAAGAAATAAAGTAGAAGCGCTTAAAATTACTAAAGACAAAATAATTAAAAACAAAAATATTTTCTCTATTTTTTGTTGCTGGTTTTTAAAAGACATATTATTTTATCAAATTTTTAATCTTTTTTCAATAAAAATTAACGAATATAAACTCGACCCAAAGCTTTTAATTCTATCTGATCTTTATTTTGTTCAGAAGAAATTGGCCTAAATTCTATCTGTTCTAATCGGATAGCCGGAGTAATATCTTGGAAAGATTTCAAACATTTTAAGACTTCTGCCTGAGGACCAGTAAAAGTTAAACTATAATTATAACTTTTTGGCTCATTAGAAAGAGTATTTAACGAACCAAAACGAAAATCAAGATTAACTGAGCATTGATTTTTTAAATTTTTTATTTTTTCTTCCAGCTGAATTAAATCTTTCTCTGCGGGCAGAACTTCTAAAAGTTTTTTATAATAATCTTCTGCCTTTTTCCATTCCGCCTCTAAGGTTTCGACTCGAGTTAAAGCCATTTCTTGGTTATAAATTTCCTGTTTAATTGTTTTATTTTTTCCAATCTGTTTTTGAATGTCTTTAAATATAAAAAAAATAAGAATAACTAATATCCCTATTATTAATAAGTGCCACCAAATCGTTGAAAAAATTTTTTTTACCAATTCTTTAGTTTTCATGATCTTTTTCAAAATTATCCTCCGGAGGATTTAAAGATAATATTTCGGTTTCTAATTTTTTACCGGTAATTTTATAAATATCCTTATCTATTTTAACAAATTCTTTCGAGGCCTGATTGTACATTGAAACAGTTGTTGATAAGTGATTGCCCAATTTTTTCATATAAGTTTCATAACCAGCTAAATGTTTTAAAAGGTCTTCCACTTTTTTTTGAATTAGTTTTGCCGATTCCTCTATTTCCAAAGCTTTTAAGCCCTGCAAAACGGTTTGCAAATAAGCCAGAAAAGTTGTGGGTGAAACGATCATTACCCTTTTTTCACCCGCAGCATATTGAATTAAATCTCTAGTATTAGATTTTATAGTGCCAATTTTATTAATTAACAAATCATAATAAACAGCTTCAGAAGGAATAAACATAAACGCAAAATCAGTAGTTTTCTCTTCGGGTTTTATATATTTTGAGGTTTCTTCAATCCTATTTTTTAAATCATTTTTAAAGGCTTCTTCCCATTTTTTCTTTAATTCCGAATTTTCTTCTTCTATTAAACGATTATAATTTTCTAAACTAAACTTTGAATCAATGGGAATAATTTTATCTTTGACAAAAATAACCGCGTCCACTTTCGTTCCATCTTTAAACTCATACTGCATTTGATAAACATGGGGCGGTAAAACATTTTTCAACACTGTCTCTAAATAATACTCTCCCAAAACCCCTCTCTGCTTAGGATTTTGTAAAATATTTTGCAATTGTTTCAATTGTTGAGCAAAATCAACCACTTGGCGAGAGGTACCCTCAAAACGAGCTAAAGCGGAAGCTATTTCTACTTTCAATTTCGCGCTTTCTTTTAATTGGTCTTTAATCGTTTCTTGAATGACTCTATTCGACTCATCTAAACGAGAATCCAAAGTTTTTTTAATTTCTTGAATTTCATTTTGAATTAATAAAAAGGGATCTGTTTTAAAAGAACTTTTTCTAACAACAAAAAGATAAATCAGAATTCCTATAAAAAAAACTATTCCAATTGTCGCCAAAAAAAGCAAAATTAAATTCATAAATTATTGTGTTAATTCTAATTCCACTTCTTCTTTCTGGTCTTTTTGTTTTTTAATAAAAAAGTAAAAGTGATAGCAAAAAATTAAATTAAAAGGAGTTAAAAAAACAAAATTAAATAGAATGCTTATTAACGAAGAAAATTTTAATTGGCTATTGCCAAAAATTTTAACATTGCAACAGCTTTTATCAATAAAATAAATTATCAATCCCAATACTAAAGATATCAAGAATACAAATAAAGAAAGAAGAAGAAGTGTCCCAAAAATAGTCCACCACTTGCCTTTTACTAATCGCCAACTTTCTTTCAAAGACTGCCCAATTGTTAAATCCTCGTCAACAAAAGCATAAATAGCAAAGAAAAGATAAATAGCTAAAATAATGGCCGGAACAATCAAAGCCAACAATCCTAAAAAAATTATTAGGCCAATTAATATTTTAAAAAAGAAATAGGAAAAAACTTTGCCAAAAGATTCCAAAAAAATTTCCTTTAAAGAAGAATTCGGCAATTTGACTAGATTCAAAATCAAAAGTTCAAATAATGAGCTGGTCAATAATATCCAAAGGAAAGTAAAAAAGTAGCCGAAAATTATAGAAGGGTTTTTGTTAAACAAAGAAAAAGAAGAAAAAACTGGAGAAATGTAAACAGAAATTAAATACCAATTGAGAAAAAAAATAAAACCGAAAAGAAGTATTTCTTTAATTTTCTCTTTATAAAATTGAAAAGAGTGAGAAAGAATTGAAGAAAAATCCATATTTTTAAATAAAAGATTATTTTCTATTATTTTACCATTCTAATTTTGCTCTTTCAACTAACGATTATTTTTCCAAAATAAAATAAACAACTGACAATTAAACCAGCTAGAAAAACACCAAAGGAAATCAAAAAGAAAGCTTCTTTTTTATTAAACTTCATTAAAAAGGCAGCCACTGACCCCGTCCAAGCGCCGGTCAAAGGTAAAGGCAAAGCCACAAAAATAATCAAAGCCAATTTTCCCCATTTTTCAAAAGATTTTTTGAATTTTTCGTCAGTCCGATTAAAATACCAAGAAAAAATTCTTTGAAAAATTTTAAAACGAGAAAAATAAAAAACGACTTTTTCTAATAAAATCATAAGAAAAAATACAGGAAAAATATTTCCTAAAAAGCAAATTAAAAAAGCAACGAAAAATGGAAGATGATAAACTGTTAAGGCCAAAGGCAAAGCTCCCCGAATTTCTAAAATTGGCAAAGCGGAAATAAAAAAAACTTTTAAAATATTAAAAAAATTCATTTTATCAATGGGGTAAGAATTATCCCTTTTGTTTTCCCTACCGCCACTGTGGCTTCAAAATGGACAGAAACTTTTTTGTCCAAAGTTTCGAAACTTCCATCTTGATTTTCTTTTATTAAACCGCAACCATCAGTTAACATTGGCTCAATAGCCAAAACCATTCCTTTTTTCAATTCAAGGCCTTCATTTTTCTCGCCAAAATTATAAACCAACGGATCTTCATGAACATAATAACCTACTCCATGACCAGCCAAATCTTTAATCACCTGAAAGCCATTTTCTGTAATTGTTTTTTCTATCACAAAACCGATATCTCCCAATCTTTTTCCTTCTCTCATTAAAGCAATAGCTCTCTTTAAAGCTTTCTTGCCAACATTAATCATTTTTTGATATTCTTCTTTAATCTTTCCAGTGCCCAAAGTAATAGCCATATCAGTGAAAAAACCTTTGTATTTTATTCCTAAATCTAAAGAAACAATGTCTCCCTCTTTTAAAACAATCTCTTTTTTAGGTAATCCATGAACAATTACTTCATTAACAGAAACGCACAAACTATTAGGAAAGGGCTTTGAAGCGAAAGAAGGTTGATAATTTAAAAAAGCGGGCTCAGCTTTATAGTTTTTGATTAAAGAATAAGCTTTTTGATCCAAATAATCCAAAGTAATTCCCGCTCGAACTTCCCGAGAAAGTTTTTTTAAAATTAATGACAAAATTTTTCCTCCTTCTTTGAGGACTTTTATCTCTTCCTCTTTTTTTAAAAAAATCATAGACTCTTTAAAATTCTTTGAAAAATTTCTTCTACTGTTCCTTCGGCTTTTACTTTAATTAATAATCCTTTTTTTTCAAAAAATTTTATCACTGGAAAAACGGTTTTGTAAAAATCTTTTAACCTTCTTTCTAAAGCCCTTAAGTTGTCATCCGGTCTCTTGTTTAATTTAACTTTGCAAATTGGGCACTTTAAATCTTTTTTCAACTCCGGATTTAAAATCAAGGAGTATTCTTTTAGACATTTAGGACAAAGATAACGAGCTTTTATTCTCTTTTTTAATTCTTCATCGGAAACATCTAAATAAATTGCTTTGATATTTTTTCTTTTTAGCCAATCCAATACCTCCAATAAAATTTTTGCCTCCTCCAGTTGGCGAGGACTGCCTTCAAAAATTACTCCTTGCCTTAAAGGAACTTTTATTATTTCATTTAACCAACACCATACCACTAACCACATCGGCACCAATTCTCCTTTTTTCATTATCTTTTCTATTCTTTCTTTAAAAGGATGTTTTTGAAAAATCAATTCTCTTAAAATTTCTCCAGAATCAATAGCATAAAGATTAAATTTTTTCTTTAATAACTCAGCTTGGGTGCCTTTGCCCGAACCTGGTTTTCCTAAAAAAATAATATTAATAGACTTCATATTCTCGCATTATTAATTGAGATTCAATAGCATTCATAATTTCAATAGCCACTTGCACCATAATCAAGAGAGAAGTTCCACCGATAGCCATTGTTGTTACTCCAGTAAATTTCTGCATCAAAATAGGTAAAACTGCTATTAATCCCAAAAAAAGAGCGCCAAAAAAAGTAATCCGGCTAGTCACTTGACTTAAAAAGTCAATAGTCATTTTACCTGGCCGATAACCCGGAATAAATCCTCCTCTTTTTTGAAGATTCTCAGCAATAGTATCTGGTTCAAAAGTAATAAAAGTATAAAAATAAGTAAAAATGAAAACTAGTAAAAAGTAAGTAATCAAGTAAGCAGGGCTCCCTTGATGAAAACTATTAATTAAATTGATTAATTTTAAAAGAAACGGATTGGTTGTTTTTGACAAAAAATAAGTAAACATTTGCGGGAACATTAAAATAGAAAGGGCAAAAATAATTGGGATGACTCCCGCTTGATTAATTTTTAAAGGTAAATAAGTGGCCGCTCCGCCATAAATTTTTGTTCCCCGAACTTGTTTGGCATAATGTACTGGAATCTTTCTCTCTGCCAAAGAGATATAAACTACGCTGATAATTATCAAAATCAACAAAGCAAAAAAGATAATAATATTTAAAAGATTTTTTAAAGAAGCAGTTAAAATAGTGGCTAAAATCTCTCGGGGTAAATCAATAACTATTCCGGAAAAAATTAGAAAAGAAATACCATTGCCAATCTTTTGCTCGGTAATCAATTCACCCAACCACATCAAAAAAACAGAAGAAGTAGTTACAATAATAATATCGACAATAAAATCCCAAGGGTTTTTAAAAACTATTACTCCCTGTCTTGATAAGAGAGTCAAAAAACTAAAACCCTGAAAAGCGGCTAAAGGAATTGTTAAAACTCGCGAGTATTGCATAAACTTTGCCCTTTCTTTACTTGTCCCTTTATAAAGCATTTCTTTTAACGCCGGGGAAATAAAGGTCAAAAGCTGCATTATAATTGAAGCGGTGATATAAGGGCCAACGCCCAAAAGCACAATTGAGATATTTCGGAAAGCTCCACCAGTAAAGACATTAAATAAACCAAAAATCTGATATCTTTGAAAAAAAGTAGTTAATTGGTTTTTATCAACATTAGGTAAAGGAATGGCAGCCATTACTCGGAAAATTAAAAGCAAAAGAAAAACTATGAAAACTTTCTTTCTTAGCTCTGGGGTTTTCAAGAAAATTAATAATTTTTTTAGCATAAAATTTATTTTTTTATTTTTTAATAAATCAATATAATCAATCGATAATTTGCCCCCCTGCCTTCAATATTGCTTCCCTTAGCTTTTTTGTTAAAAGGCACTTTTTAATAACAAAAGGAGCCTTTACCTCTTGACTTCCGATAATTTTTACAGTATACCTTTTGCTTTTAGGAAGTCTAACTAACTCGGCCTCCTTTAATTTTTTTGGGGAAATTATACCTCCTTGGGGGAATTTTTCTATTATTTTTTCCCATTTTACTTCAATTTTTTCTCTTTTTTTATTTATTTTTAATCCCAACCCCTTCTTCTTGGGAAACTTTAAAATCATTTCCCTTAATTGGCTTTTGATCTTTCGACCTGCTCTTGCTTTTTGACCTTTAAGCCCTCGGCCAGAATAAGTCCCCCTTTTTCCTCCTCTTCCTACTCTTTTTTTCTTTCTACTCTTAATAGATGGTTTTAGTTCGTGAACCTGCATAATTTTATTTTACTTTAAATTTAGTTGTTGCAAAGCCGTAATAGTAGCCCGGGCATTGCTAATAGCATTTCCCGTTCTTCCTAAAATTTTAGCACTAACATTAGGAATTCCCGCCAGTTTCAAAATGGCCCGGACCGCTCCTCCGGCAATAATTCCCTTTCCTTTCTTAGCTGGTTTTACAATTACCTTGGCCGCTTTATATTTTGCTTCCACCGGAAAAGGAATAGTAGCGTTTTCAATTGGCACAGAAACAAGATTTTTCTTGGCATTATGAACTGCCTTTTGAATCGCCAACGGGACATCCCTTCCTTTTCCTACTCCTATTCCTACTAAATGATTCACATTATCCCCAATAACAACTGTCGCCCTAAAACTTAATCTCTTTCCGCCAGCCACTACCCTTGTTACTCTTCGAATATCTAAAATCATTTCTTCGAAATCTCCTTTTGTTTTTGATTGTTTATTATTATTGATAGACATTATAGAAAATTATCAAATTTTTAAAAATTTTCTTGCTCCTTCACATAAACTTTTTATTCGACCGTGATACTTAAAACCTCCTCGATCAAAGACTGCCTCTTTAATATTTTTTTCTTTCGCCTTTTTTCCTAAAAGCTCTCCGGTTAATTTTGCTTTTTCTGTTTTTGTCAATTTTTTTTCTGTTTGAATCTCTAAATCTGAAGCTGAAACTAAAGTTTTATGGTTAATATCATCTATCAATTGGGCATAAATATGACCCAAAGACCGATAAACAGATAAGCGGGGCCTTTCGAGGTTCCCCAAAATTCTCGCTCTTCCTCTTTTATGTCTTCTAATTCTTTTTTCTCTTTTTTCCTTAATTCTATTAATAGCCATATTAATTTAAATCATTATAAATAAATTTTAACCGGCCGAACCAACAACTTTTTTACCCATCTTTCTTCTAACATATTCCCCAACATATTTAATTCCTTTTCCCTGATAAGGCTCCACTGGTTTTTGTTTTTTGATTAAAGCGGCAAATTGACCGACCTTTTCTTTAGATATTCCAGAAACAGTAATAATATTTTTTTCTATTGAAACCTCAATCCCTGGAGGAATATCTAAAACAACTGGATGACTATAACCTAATTTTAAAATAAGTTTATTACCTTCTTTCTCAGCTTTATATCCTAAACCGTTAATTTCTAATTGCTTGGAAAAGCCTTCGTTTACCCCTTTAATTAAATTATTTATTAGAGCCCTTAAGGTCCCCCATAAAGCAGAGGTATTCTTCTCTTTTTGAATTTTTTCTTTCGGCAAGATTTTTAAAAGATTGTTTTCTATTTGAACTTCAAATCCTTCAAATATTTTTAAACTATCCTCTCCTTTAGGACCCTTTATTTTCAAAGTATCGTTTTCTAACGAAATATTTACTTTTTCTGGGATAATAATTGCTTTTTTTCCTATTCTTGACATACTTTTTAAATTACCAAATTTCCATTAAAACTTCTCCACCGACCTTAAGTTTTTTTGCTTCCTTATCACTCATTATCCCTTTGGACGTAGAAAGGACTCGGATACCTAAACCACCTTTAAAAGGATATAACTCTCTGGCTCCCAAATATATCCTTCGGGACGGTTTAGAAACCCTTTTTATTTCATTGATAACTGGTTTATTTTCTTGATATTTTAAAGTTATTTTTATTATCTTTTTTCCTTTTTTTTGAAATTTTTCTATTTCGTTTAAGTAATTGTTGTTTTTTAATACTTCCAAAATAGACCATTTTAAACGAGAATAAGGAACACAAACAGTTTCTTTTTTAACTGCTTGGGCATTTCTGATTCTAGTTATCATATCAGCGATAGGATCGGTAAGCATAATTTTGAATTATTTAAAATTATTTATTTACCAACTTGCTTTTCTTATACCGGGGATTTCCCCTTTCGAAGCCAACTCTCGAAAACAAATTCGACACAATCCAAAATCCCTCATGTATCCTCTTTTCCTTCCGCAACGCCAACATCTTCTAACTATACGAGTAGAGTACTTTGGCTTCTTTTTCGCTCTTTCAATTACTGATTTTTTGGGCATAATTCTTTCTTTTTTATTTATTTCCTTTTTCTAAAGGAAAACCCATTAATTGATAGACCCTGATTGCCAAATCTCTTTTCCTAATATTAGGAACAAAACTAACCTCTAAGCTTAAATTAAAAGGAAGGGTTTCTTTGCTCACTTCGGGAAAAATACTAATATCTTTTATACCATAGTTTAAATTTCCTTTTTCATCTATATTTTTAAAAGAAATACCCCAAAAATCTCTAATTCTGGGTAAAACTAAATGGATAAATCTAAACAGAAAATCTTCCATTTTCTTTTTTCTTAATGTGACCTTCAAGCCCACCGGCATTCCTTCCCTTAATTTAAAACCAGCAATTGATTTTTTAGCTTTTATTACTACCGGCATCTGGCCGCTAATTAAAGCTATCAATTCTTGGGCTTTTTTTAGAGTATCCGGATTATTCTTAGAATTAGTCATTAATTTCCCTATTCCGCAATTAATGACTACCTTTTCTATTCTTGGTATCTGATGAATATTCTTTAAAGAAAATTCTTTTTTGATCTCCGGAATAACTTGCTGAAAATAAGTTTTTTTAAAATTATTCTCAATTATTTTTTCCTTAACCATATTTTATTTTATTTCACTAATAATTTTTCCACATTTTTTACAAATCCGAAACTTTTTTTCTTGCTCCGATAAAATCCCCACCCGAGTTGGTTTTTGGCAACTTGGACAAACTAAAGCTACATTAGCAACGCTAATAGGTCTAGAAACATTAACAATCTCCCCTTTTTCTCCTTCTCTTTTTGGTTTTTTAAATTTCTTAACTAAATTTAATCCCTCCACTATTAATCTTTCCCCTTTATCGGTAACCTTAAGAACACGGCCTGTTTTTTTTCGGTCTTTTCCTTTTAAAATCATTACTAAATCTCCTTTTTTTATTTTCTTTTTCATAGAATCAAACTAATTCTTTAGCCAAAGCGGCAATTTTTTCGAACCCTTTATTTTTTATTTCTTTTGGAAGGGGACCCAAAATTCTATTTCCCAAGGCCTCCCCCTTATCGTTGATCAAAACAGCGGCATTCTCATCAAATCTAATATAACTCCCATCTTTCCTGCGGAAAGGTTTCCTCTGCCTAATTAATAAAGCCTTTACCACATCTCCCTTTTTCACCTCTTTCCTGGGCTCCGCTACCAAAACCGAAGCAACTATAATATCTCCAATCTCTGCTTTTTTCGCTCGAGATCCTTTCAAAACGCGAAAACATCTTATAAACTTTGCTCCGCTATTATCCGCTACTTTTATTATTGACCTTGGTTGAATCATATTTGAGTTTTAAAAATATAACAAAAATTCGTTATTTTCACAAGTTTTTATATTGTCTTTTTTATAATCCGCCACCTCTTTTCCTTAGACAAAGGCCTTGTTTGCTCAATGATCACTTTTTCTCCTTCCTTGAATTTATTATTTGGGTTATGGGCCTTAAATTTTTTATGTCTTCTATAATATTTTTTATATTTAGGGTGAAACTTCAGATGCTCCACTTCCACAACAGCGGTGTTTTTCATTTTGGCGGAAACAATAACCCCTTTTAACCTTCTTGTCATTTTTCTTTTTTCTATTTGGTTTTTCATAAATTTTTATTTATTTTCTTTGTTTTCTTTCATTTAAAATGGTTAAAACTCGAGCAATGTCTTTTTTTAATAATTTAATTTCCTGGGCATTTTTTAATTTTCCTAATGAATAATTAATCTTCAAGTCTGTTAATTTTTTCTGAGAAGACTTTAATAATTCTTCTAATTCTTGGTCACTTTTTTTCCTTAATTCTTTAGGCTCCATATTTTTTTATTATTCCCTAACTACTATTTTTGTTTTAATTGGTAGTTTAGAAGAAGCCAACCGGAAAGCTTCCTTTGCTTTTTCCAAGGAAACTCCATCAATTTCAAAAATAATCCTCCCAGGTTTAACCGGAGCAACATAATATTCTACCGACCCTTTCCCGCCTCCCATTGTCACTTCTGGCGGTTTCTTGGTGATTGGCTTATCGGGAAAAATCCTTAACCAAACCTTTCCTTCTTTTGATAAGCAACGAGCAATAGTTCGATAAGCTGATTCCAACTGTTGAGAAGTCAACCATTTCTCCTCTAAAGCTTTTAAACCATAAGAGCCAAAATTTAATTCAATTCCCCGGGTTTCTTTTTGTCGATCCCTCTTTCTCCCTTTTTGCCATTTTCTATGTTTGACTTTTTTAGGTAAAAGCATGTTATTTTTTATTTTCTTTTAAATCTTTTTCTCCTTTATAAATCCAAACTTTCACGCCCACCACCCCATACGTGCAATAGGCCTCGCTAAAACCATAATCAATATCTGCTCTCAAAGTCGATAAAGGCAACTTTCCTTCTTTTAACCATTCATCTCGGGCAATTTCATTCCCGTCAAGTCTCCCAGAAAGCATAATTTTCGCTCCCAAAACTCCTTTATTTTGCATTATCCTTTTTAGATACTGATTCATTACTAATCGATAGGGTTTTCTTTTTTCTATATCCTCGGCGATAGCTTGAGCTAATATCCGGGCAGATGTCTCGGGATTTTTTACTTCCTCGATAGAAATAATTACATTTACTTTCGACCCGATAAGCTTTTTTATTTTTTCTTCTAAAATCTTAACCCCTTGACCTTGACGACCGATTAAAAGACCGGTTCTGGAAGTATAAATAGTAATCTTTATGTCTTTCCCTTTTCTTTCTATTTCCACGTTTTCAATTCTAAAAGCCTTTTTTCTCCCCATTATTAGCTCTCTAATTTTATAATCTTCTTCCAAAATATTAGGCAAATTCTTTAAATCTAACCACTGAGAAGACCATTTCTCAGTAATGCCAAGCCGAAAAGATTTTGGATGAGTCTTGTGAGTCATATTTTATTCTTTTGATTTTTTACTATTAACTTCTTTTAAAACCATCAAAATGTGAGAAGATCTCTTTTTGATTAAGGAAGCCGAACCCCTGGCCCTTGGCATCCACCTTTTTAAAGCCGGACCTTCATCTACCCTTAACTGAGCAATATAAAGAGTGTCAGGGGATAAATTAAAATTATTTTTAGCATTAGAAACAGCTGATTTCAATAATTTTAACAAAGGCTCTTTGGCCCTTTTCTTTAAAAGCCTTAAATAGCTTTCGGCTTCTTTAACCTTCTTCCCCCGAATTAAATCAGCCACTAATCTTACTTTCCTTGGGCTTATCCTTAAATAATTTAAAGAGGCTTTGACTTCCATATAAATTATTTTTGGATATTAGTTTGAGATTCCTGAGACTTCATTTTTGCCTCTAGCTCTCTCTGCATTCGACCGCCATGTTTAATAAACTTTCGCGTCGGAGCAAATTCTCCTAATCGATGGCCAACCATTTCTTCTTTTATTTCCACTTTTATAAAATTCTTGCCGTTATAAACTTCGAAAATATAACCGATCATCTCAGGTGTAATTATGGTATCTCTCGACCAAGTACGAATAGGAACCTTCTCTTCCGGTTTTACTTTCTGAATTTTTTTTAAAATTTTTGGGTCAACAAAAATTCCCTTTTTAAGAGATCGGGTCATAATTTTTTATGTTATTTTTTCATTTTCTTTCTTTTTCGCCTTTCGACTATTAGACTTTGTGAATATTTCTTCTTTTTCCGAGTTTTTCTTCCTCCAGTAATATTCCCCCAAATATCTTTTGGTCTTCGAGTGCCTCTTTGAGTTCTTCCTTCTCCACCCCCATAAGGATGATCAACGGGATTCATAGCCGAGCCTCTTACCGTTGGCCTTATCCCTTTATGACGAGAACGACCAGCCTTTCCCAACTGAACAATACTGTGCTCTTCTTTTGATAATTGACCAATTGAAGCATAACAATTTTCTGGCACTTTTCTTATCTCTTCAGAAGGCATTTTTAAATAGGCATACCCTCCATCTAAGGCCAATAATTGGGCATAGGTGCCAGCGGATCGAGCTATTTTCCCTTTACTTGAAGGCTTTATCTCGATATTATGGATCAAAGTACCAACGGGAATATTTTTTAACATTAAACGATTTCCAGCCTTAATAGGAGCATTCTCATCACATAAAATTTCATCTCCCACTTTTAGATCTTTCGGAGCCAAAATATAACCCCAATCGCCATCTCGATAGGAAACCAAAGCGATATAGACAGTCCGAAATGGATCGTATTCTATTGATTTTATTATCCCGGGGACCCCTTTTTTCTCTTGGCCAAAATTTATCTTTCGATAAAGTTTTTTATTCCCTCCACCCTTATGCCTCATACTGATTTTCCCTTTTGATCGGCCCTTACTTCTCTTCTTAAAGAAGACCAATGGCTTAAAAGGCTCAGAAGCGGTAACCATTGAGCTATCAGGCGCTTGATAATGACGTCTTGCGGGAGTTGTCGGTTTATAAGATTTCATAATAATAAAATTTATTAAATTTAAACTCCTATATCTATTTTGTATCCTTCTTCTAAAGTAACAATTGCTTTTTTATATTTTGGTTCTCGACCAACTATTCTCATCCACTTCTTTTTTCTCTTTTTCCCTTTAATAATATTAACCTTTTTTACCTTGACTCTATAATATCTTTCGATTTGTTTTTTTATCTCGCTTTTATTAGCTCCTTTTAAAACTTCAAAAAAATATTTATTCAATTCTTGATGACGAGTTGCTTTTTCTGTTAAGAGAGGTCGCTTGACCAGAAACAAAAAACCTTCAGAAGGTTTCTCTCCGCTTCCGCTAATTTCTTCCTTGGCTGGCGCTCTCTTTTCTTCTGTCTTTTTCTCTTTTGAAACAGTCTTTTTTTCTTTTTGTTTTCCTAAAAAATTTAGACGGACCATATTATTGATTTGCTTTAACTAATTTTTCCTCTAATTTTCGAAAGGTATTTTTAGAAAATAATAAATATTTATGATTTAAAATCTCTATTAAATCTAAATTATCTAAAGTGACAATCCCTAAATATGGCAAATTTTTAACCCCTTGCTTGATATTTTTTTCTATTTGGGGATCTAAAATAATTAAAGACGATGGCATTTTTTTCTTTTTCTCTAGTTTTATGATATTTTTAAAAATTTTATCAAAAATTTTAGTTTTTATCTCTTGGGTTTCTAAGCTGTCTACTATTTTCACTTCTTTGTCTATAATTTTTTTAGCAATAGCCATCCGCAGGGCTTTTTGTTTTACTTTTTTATTAACTTTCTTTTTTAAATTTTCTTCTTTTCTTCTCGGACCGAAAACTACACCTCCCCCTCGCCATAAAGGAGAACGAATAGAACCATGGCGAGCCCGACCAGTTCCTTTTTGCCTCCAAGGTTTTTTCCCGCCCCCTTTCACTTCTTTCCTTGTCTTGGTAAAAGCTATTACCGGATACCTGTTAGCCCATAAAGTCTTAAATACCTGATGAAGGAAATCAGGATTAAATTTATCTCGGAAAATCTCCTCTCTTAATGGCATCTCTTCAATTATTTCTCCTTTCTGGTTATAAATTTCAATTTTCATACATTTTTATTTACTTTTAATCTCTAAAAGAGCGCCTCTTTTCCCCGGAACTGCGCCCCTTAGATATAGGAGGTTATTATCTGGATCTACCTTTACAATTTCTAAGTTTTTAATAGTTACCCTTCGACCTCCAGCGCGACCAGCCATTTTTCGCCCTTTCACTACTCTTTGGGGAGTCGTGGCTCCAATGGAACCTGGCGCTCTCCAGCGATCTTTTGTCCCATGACTCTTAGGACTACCTTTAAAGTGATGCCTTTTGACTACTCCCTGAAATCCTTTACCCCGAGTGACTCCCGCCACATCAACTTTCTCACCCTCTTGAAAAATATCAACTTTAACTTCTTGACCAATTTGAAATTCGTTATTTCCTTCTTTCTCTTTATTTTCTTTATCTAACCGAAATTCTTTAATAAACTGAAAAACACCTGTTTTTTTAAATTGCCCTCTTAAAGGCTTAGAAACATTTTTTATTTTCTTTAAAAAGCCTACCTGAACCGCTTCATATCCATTTTTTTCTTTTGTCCTAATGTTTGTCACCACTATCGGCCCAGCTTGAACAATAGTAACAGGGATAACATTTCCTTCGCTATCGAAAATCTGACTCATTTTTACTTTTTTACCTAAAATAAATTTCATATTGATAAAAAATTCACAGAAAAACTGGGCTATTGGCCCAGTTTTTCTGTGAAATAAAAACAGAAAAATTACATTTTAATTTCCACTTCCACACCGGCCGGTAAATCTAAATTAGAAAGAGCTTCTATAATTTTCTGATCAGGATTAATAATTTCTATTAATCTCTTGTGAATTCTCATTTCAAACTGTTCTCGCGAATCTTTCTTGACAAAGGTTGCTCTGTTGATTGTATACCTTTTTATCTCGGTAGGAAGAGGAATAGGACCAATAGCTTTATTTCCTGTTCTGATAGCAGTATCCAAAATCTGCTGACAGGAATTATCTAATATCCGGTGGTCGTAACTCTTTATTTTTATTCGTAATTTTTGCTCGTTTTCTGTCTTTGTTCTAACCACAAAATTTTAAATTGTTAAAATTTGATTCTTTTCTTTTTATTACTCTAAAATTTTTGTCACCACTCCTGCGCCAACAGTTTTTCCTCCCTCTCGGATAGCAAATCTTAATCCTTCTTCAATGGCGACAGGTACGATTAAAGAAATAACTACTTTCACGCTATCACCCGGCATCACCATCTCCACACCTTGAGGCAAACTTACTTCTCCTGTCACATCAGCGGTTCGAATATAGAATTGAGGTTTATATCCGGTAAAGAAAGGAGTATGCCTCCCTCCTTCTTCTTTTGTCAAAACATAGATTTCAGCTTCAAATTTTCGATGAGGGGTAATAGTTCCTGGCTTGGCTATTACCTGTCCTCTTCTTATTTCCTCTTTTTTAATTCCCCTTAAAAGTAGACCAACGTTATCTCCGGCTTGAGCTTCATCCATTGATTTATTAAACATCTCAATTCCGGTCACTACTGTTTTAATTGTTGGGTGATAGCCGACAATTTCTATTTCTTCATTTAATTTTATCGCTCCCCTTTCCACTCTTCCAGTGGCAACAGTCCCTCGACCCTCGATAGAAAAGATATCTTCGATGGGCATTAAAAAGGGTTTATCTGTTTCTCTCACTGGATCAGGGAAATAACTATCAATGGCATCCAATAAATCATAAATTGGTTTTAAATTAGGATCATCAGCGGATTTTGCTTCTAAAGCTTTTAAAGCTGATCCCTTAATCACTGGAGAATTTTTACCATCAAATCCTTGTTTTGTCAATAACTCTCTTATCTCTGTCTCTACTAAATCGATTAATTCAGGATCAGAAACCATATCAACTTTATTTAAAAATACTACTATCGCCGGAACTCCTACTTGACGAGCCAAAAGAATATGTTCAAAAGTCTGAGGCATTGGGCCATCTGCCGCTGAGACTACTAAAATTGCTCCATCCATCTGGGCAGAACCAGTAATCATATTTTTTATATAATCAATATGACCCGGACAATCGATATGAGCATAATGCCGCTTATCCGTTTCATATTCAGAATGGTGGACATTAATTGTAATACCTCTCGCCTTTTCCTCTGGCGCTTTATCAATTTCGTCAACTGATAAAGCTTTCTTTGCCAAACCCTTTAAATAAAGGGCATGAAGAATAGCGGCAGTGAGAGTGGTCTTCCCATGGTCAATGTGTCCAATGGTCCCCACATTCATATGAGGTTTCGTGCGAATAAACTTTTCTTTTTCTGCCATATTTTTAAATTTATTTTGAATTATTTATAAAATTAAAAAGACCTTTAAGGAGAATATCCTAATATTAAAAAATATTTTCAAAAAAGTCAAGAAGCTTTATCTTTTTTGATCCCTATAATTTGCTGAGTAATTACTTCTGGAACAGGAGCGTAATGATCAAATTCCATCGTAAAAGATCCTCTTCCTTCAGTTAAAGACCTGAGTTTCGTGGCATAACCAAACATTTCTTTTAATGGCACTTTAGCATCAATTACTTTCATCATCGCCCGCTCTTTAATTTCTTCTACCTTTCCCCGCTTTGAGTTTAAATCACCAATTACATCTCCCATAAACTGTTCAGGAACAACCACTTCCACTTTCATTATTGGTTCCAATAAGATAGGGTTAGCTTTCCTGACTCCTTCCTGTAAAGCAATTGATCCAGCGATTTTGAAAGCGAAATCGGATGAATCTACTTCGTGGAAAGAACCATCATATAATGTAACCCTGATATCTGTCAAAGGATAACCGGCAAGAATCCCTTTGTCCATTGCCTCTTTTACCCCTTTCTCCACCGCCGGAATAAACTCCTTCGGAATAATTCCTCCTTTGATCATATCAACAAATTCAAAACCTTTGCCTCTTTCCAAAGGTTCAATTCTTAACCAAACATGACCATATTGACCGCGACCCCCTGATTGACGAATATATTTTCCTTCACTCTCTACAGCCTTTACAATAGTCTCTTTATAGGCAACTTGCGGTTCTCCTGTTTTAACCTTTACATTAAATTCCCTTTTCATCCGATCTACCAAAATTTCTAAATGAAGTTCGCCCATTCCCGAGATAATTGTTTCTCCGGTTTCTTCATCAGTTTTAACTTTAAAAGTAGGGTCTTCTTCCATTAATTTTTTCAAAACAATCGAAACTTTTTCTAAATCCGCTTTTGTCTCGGGTTCTATTTTCATAGAAATTACTGGTTCAGGAAAAGTAATTTTTTCTAAAATAATTGGATGATCCGGATCGCACAAAGTGTCACTCGTAACAGTATTTTTCAACCCAACAGTGGCGGCAATGTCTCCCGCCTTTATCTCGTCAATTTCTTCTCGATGATTAGCATGCATTCTTAATAACCGCCCTATTCTTTCTTGTTGATTTTTAGAAGCATTTAAAAGATAATTTCCTTTTTTAAAAACGCCTGAATAAACACGAAAATATGTTAATGTTCCCACATAAGGATCAGCCATAACTTTAAAAACTAAAGCGCAGAATGGTTCTTCATCTAATGGTTTCCTTATCTCTTCCTGATTTGTTTTCGGGTTGATGCCTGTCACGGGCGGCAAATCCAATGGAGAAGGCAAATACTCAACTATTGCGTCAAGCAATGGTTGAACGCCTTTATTCCTAAAAGAAGATCCGCACAAAACCGGAACTATTTTTCCCGCAATTGTTGATTTTCTTAAAACCCTTCTTATTTCTTCAACATTGAGTTCTTCTCCTTCTAAATATTTCATCATCAATTCTTCCTCTTGCTCTACAACTTTTTCTATTAAAAGATCACGCCATTTTTTAGCTTCTTCTTTTAAACGCTCCGGGATTTCTTTTGTTTCTAATACTTCTCCATTTTGACCTCCGAAATAAATGGCTTTCATTTGGATTAAATCTATCACCCCCTCAAATTTATCTTCCGCCCCGATTGGGATATTTATTGGTTGGGCATTAGGAGTTAGTCTCTCTCTAATTGATTCTAAACTTTTCCAAAAATTTGCCCCCAAACGATCCATTTTATTAATAAAACACATTCTAGGGACATTAAATTTGTCAGCCTGATGCCAAACAGTCTCTGACTGAGGCTCCACTCCGGCCACCCCATCGAAAATAACCACTGCGCCATCCAATACCCTTAAAGATCTTTGTACCTCAGCGGTAAAATCAATGTGACCAGGGGTATCAATAATATTGATTCGATACTCAAAGTTTTTATCTTTGTTTCGATAAGTAGGGGTCCAAAAACAAGTGGTGGCGGCTGAAGTAATCGTAATACCCCTTTCCCTCTCCTGTTCCATCCAATCCATCACAGTTGTCCCTTCATCAATATTACCGATTTTGTAAGTTAAACCGGTATAAAATAAAACTCTCTCCGTGGTGGTAGTTTTCCCGGCATCAATATGAGCAACAAAACCAATATTCCTAATTTTTTCAATAGGATATTTATTCTCCATAGTAAACCTATTATTTTGTTCCAAATTGGGCAAAAGCGCGATTGGCTTCCGCCATTTTTTCGACTGTTAACCTTTTTTTATAAGCATCTCCTTCTTTTTTAGAAGCTAAGATTAATTCTTCTGCTAATTTCTCTGCCATTGATTTTCCCTTTTTCCCTCTGGCTGATTCTAAAATCCAACGAGAAGCTAAAATAAATTTACGATATTCAGGAACCTTTCGAGGAATTTGATAATTAGCCCCTCCGATTCTTCGAGTCACTAATTCTTGCTCTGGAGAAACATTTTCTATTGCTAAATTAAAAATGCTTAAAGGGTCTTGATTGACTTTCTTTTTAACAATTTCCATTGCCTGATAAAAAATTTTTTTAGCCACTGTCTTTTTTCCTTCCCTCATTATATAATTTATAAATTTCGTCACTTGAGGACTTTGAAAAACTAAATCAGGCTCGTATGTTCTTTCTATTCGATGTTTTCTTCTCATGTTTTATTTATTTTCTTTAGATTTTTTCGCTCCGTATTTGCTTCTTTGTTGTTTTCGATTTTCTACACCGCTAGTATCATATTTCCCTCGAACAATATGATACCTTACCCCTGGCAAATCCTTAACCCTGCCTCCTCGGACTAAAACTATTGAGTGTTCTTGTAAATTATGACCTTCTCCGGGAATGTAGGCGGTAATTTCCATCCCATTAGACAATTTTACCCTCGCCACTTTTCTTAAAGCAGAATTCGGTTTTTTAGGGGTAGTGGTAAAAACTTTTAAACAAACCCCTTTCTTAAAAGGAGAGGGATGGTAAAGAGGTTTATTCTTTAAGTTATTAAAAGAAAAAGAAAGGGCAACCGCTTTGCTCTTTTTCTTAATAGTTGATCTTCCTTTTCTGATTAATTGACTTAATGTTGGCATATTGGATAAAGAAAAAGTTTTTGTATTTTAACAGAAATTATTCCTTTTGTCAAAATAAAATAAATTTCATTTTTAAAAGAAACCCCCGGAAAGGGTTTCTCGGCTTTTAGTGAGCCCAGATGGATTCGAACCATCGACCTTTGGTATGTGACACCAACGCTCTACCACTGAGCTATGGGCTCACTTTTAAGCCCTTTTATTATATCAAAAAATTTATTTTATCTCTATAGTTGCTCCAAATTTATTTTATCTCTATAGTTGCTCCGGCAGCTTCTAATTTTTTCTTTATTTCTTCTGCTTCAGTTAAAGAAATATTTTCTTTTATCGCTTTAGGCGCTCCATCAACAATATCTTTTGCCTCTTTTAATCCAATACCCAATAAATCTTTGACTTCTTTGATTAACTGAACTTTAGATTGACCAGCATCTTTTAAAATTACCGAAACAGTATCCGCTCCTTTTCCTTCTTGGGATCCGCCCTCCGAAGAACCTCCAGCAACTGGCGTAGACATAGCTGTTGGCATATAGCTTACTCCAAACTTTTCCTCTAAATACCCAACTAATTCTGACAATTCTAAAACGGTTAATTTTTCTATTTTTTCTACGAGTTCCTGAATTTTTTCGGAGACTTTTGTTTTTTCTTGATTTTCCATATTATTTTTTATGGTATTTTATTTTTTATTTATTTCGACCTGCTAAAAATCTTAATGAATGCGCTAGTTTTAATAGATTCCCTTTCAAAGAATAATCCAACCTAAAAACAGGAGATTTTAAACCGCTTATTAACTTACCAATCAATATCTCTTTAGAAGGAATCTTTGCCAACTTCTTAAAGACTTCGTTAGTAAGCCACTCATTTTCCAATAATCCGCCTACTACTTTTATGTTTTCTTTATCTTTCATAAACTTATCTAAAATATTAGCCACTCCTACCGGATCCTGAAAAGCAAAGCTAACCATTGTCTGACCTTTTAATTGTTCCATCTCCAATCCGCCCAGCCCTAATTTTTGAAAAGCTATTTTTAAAAGATTATTTTTTATTACTCGGACTTTTCCTTCTTTCTGTCCAACTTCCCTCCGAAGCTCGTTTAAATCTTTAGTTTTCAGTTTGGCAAAATTAAGAAAATAGGCTCCCTGAGCTTTTTTAAAATTTTCTATTAAATCTTGAACTACTTCTCTTTTTTTCTTTTTTTCCATGTTTTTATTTTAAATAAAAAATCTGTGGTTTCCCACAGACATCAAAAATAAAAATTTTTTCCTCGTCAGGACTTATGGTGTTAACCTGCCTGATGTCTTAGGAAACCGAAAGGTAATGACAGGAGTTTTTATAGGTATCAACGTTATCATTTTTTCACTCCTTTCTGATTACTTCTTATAAGATGAGAGATTAACTGATTTATTTCTTTTTCTAGGCTCTTGACCTCAGCGAAATCTGAAGTGAAAACAACCAAATTCATTTTCCTAAAAATTTTTGAAGGAAATTTGTATCTTTTCTCTAACTCAATAACTTGCTTTAAATATTCCTCTTGCGGTGTCTTGAACCGAATCTCGATTGCTTTCAAAATGTATTCTAAAAACTTAGTTCTTCTTTCTTCAATCAGCCTCCGAACAAACCGCCAAGCTCTTTCTTTTTCGTTTTCAAGGTACATTGAAATCACCCCCTTGTTTTAATTGATGTTTATATAATATTTTGTTATTTTCCTGTCATCACCTTTCTTGGCTATTTACTTTAACAGATATTTAAATAAAAATCAAGTCTTCACCCAAAAATAAAAATTTTACTTTTTTAGGAAAAGGGGTATAATTTTTAAAATTTTATGGATTTCTATAAAAACTTTCAAAATATCTTTCCAAATTTCAAAATTAAAAATTTGGATTTAGAAAAAGAAGCGGTTTATTTAAACGCTTTAAATCTATATTTTCAAAAAAATTTTTTAAAAATTTATTCATTCTTAAAAGAATACCCATCTTTTTCCTCAGCTTTTTCGTCAATTAAGAAAAAAGAAAATATAAAAATTGATCCTTTAAAAGAATGGCACAAATTAAAAAAAACTAATATAGAATTTATTCCTTTTTGGGAAAAGTGTTATCCTAATCTTTTAAAAGAAATCTCCAATCCACCGCTAGCTCTTTATTTTTTAAGCAAAATATTTTCCAAAAACAATCTTTCAGAAATTTTTACCCAATATCCTTCTTTAGCTATTGTTGGCACAAGAAAAATTAGCGAGTACGGAAATAAAGTAGTAGAGAAAATAATTCAAGAATTAAAAAATTTTAATTTCTTAATTATTAGTGGATTAGCCTACGGAGTTGACGCTTGTGTTCATAAAAATTGTCTAAAAAATGAAATTTTTAATTTGGCAATTTTGGCTTCTGGATTAACAAACATTACCCCCTCTTCTCATTTTCTATTGGCTAAAAAAATCATTAACAAAGGAGGACTCATTTCAGAATATCCATTAAATACTCCTTCTCTCAAGCAATATTTTCCTTGGCGAAATAGAATTATTTCCGGTTTAAGCTTGGGAGTATTGATTATTGAGGCGCCTTTAAAAAGCGGAGCTTTAATTACTGCCCATTTTGCCCTAGAACAGAATCGAGAAATTTTTGCTGTCCCTGGTTCAATTTTTAATCAAAAATCTTCTGGTTGTCATCTTCTTATTAAAAATGGCGCAAAATTAGTAGAAAAAGCCGAAGACATTATTGAAGATTTAATATATTATCATCCAGGCTTAAAAGAGAAAATAAAAAATCTTTCTCCTCAAAATAATTCTTTTCAAACTACTCTTACCAACAAGGAAAAACAAGTTTTGGATATTTTATCCTGTGAAAGACCTGTTTCTCTTGACAAAATATTGGAAAAAATTAACCTTAAAACAACGGAGGTTTTAAGTATTTTATCAGAATTAGAACTAAAAGGACTTGTCAAAGAAAACCAAGGTCTTTATACTAAAATTTATAACCAAAAATGAAATTAGCTATCGTTGAATCACCAACAAAAGCCAAAACTATCGCTCAATTTTTAAAAGGCAATTTTAAAGTTATTGCCACTTATGGTCATATTCGAGATCTCCCAAAATCAAAATTAGGAGTAGATGTTGAAAACAATTTTACTCCTCATTATGTTATTCCCAAAAAAGCGAGAAAAATTATCAATCTTTTAAAAAAAACCGCTCAAAAAGCAGAAGAAATTTATTTAGCCACTGATCCTGACCGGGAAGGAGAAGCCATCGCTTATCATTTAGTCGAAACTCTCAATTTAAAAGATAAACCTTATAAAAGAATCATCTTCCACGAAATTACTCCTTTGGCAATTAACAAAGCTTTAGAAAATCCCACTGATCTTAACTTTAATCTTGTTAATGCTCAACAAGCCCGACGAATTCTTGATCGATTAGTGGGCTACGAACTTTCTCCTTTTTTATGGAAAAAAGTTATTCGAGGACTTTCAGCGGGTCGAGTTCAATCTCCGGCTTTAAGGTTAATTGTAGAAAGAGAAAGAGAAAGAATAAATTTCAAAACAGAAAAATATTTCAAAATTTTTGGAATTTTCTTAAATAAAGAGAAAAAAGAATTAGAAGCGGAGCTAATAAAGATTAACGATAAAACAATAGAAAAACCTGGCCTAAAAGATGAAAAACAAATTGAAGAAATAAAAAAAGAACTTTTAAAAAGCAATTCGAAAATCATTAAAATTGAAAAAGAAATAATCAAAAAAAACCCCTCTCCGCCTTTTACTACTAGCACTTTGCAACAAAGCGCTTACCAGATTTTTAAATTTTCCGCCAAAAAAACAATGCTTTTAGCGCAGGCGCTTTACGAAGGAAAAAAAATCGGAAAAGAAGCGGTTGGCTTAATCACTTATATGCGAACTGATTCTACTCATCTTTCGCCCTTGGCATTAGAGTCGGCAAAAAAATTTTTAAAAGAAAATTTTGGAGATAAATATATTTTAGAAAAACATCGACAATTTAAATCTCGTTCTCGTTTGGCCCAAGAAGCGCATGAAGCTATTCGGCCGACTGATCCTTATAATACCCCAGAGAAAGTAAAACCTTATCTTACACCTGATGAATTTAAGCTTTATCAGTTAATTTGGCAAAGATTTTTAGCCTCTCAAATGCCAGAAGCTATTTTTGAAAAGGAAATAATTTTAATTGAAAGCCAGTCTGAAAACAATTACCTCTTTAAAAAAGTTTTTCAACAATTGATTTTTGATGGCTTTTTGAAGATTTACCCTTATTCCCAAATCAAAACTGAATTTTTTGGAAATCTAACAGAAAATGAATCTTTAAATTTAAAAGATGTAAAAATCACCGAACATTTTACTCAACCTCCCCCTCGATATAATGACGCTTCTTTAGTCAAAACATTAGAAAAATATGGTATTGGTCGACCTTCTACTTATGCCCCGATTATTTCGATTCTTTTAGAAAGAGGGTATGTCTTGCGCGACCAAAATAAAGCTTTTTATCCAACGGAAATCGGATTTATTGTTAACGATCTTTTAGTCAATCATTTTCCAGAAATAATTGATTATCAATTCACTTCCCAAATGGAAGAGAACCTAGATTTAATCGCCCAAGGAGAAAAAAATTGGCAGGCTGTTTTAAAAAATTTTTATTTCCCGTTTAAAGAACACCTCCTTAAAAAAGAAAAAGAAGTCAAAAAAGGAGAAATTGCTCCGTTAATTTATTTAGAAGAAAAGTGTCCTTTGTGCCAAAATAAATTAGTTTCTCGATTGGGTAGATATGGTCGATTTATCACTTGTGAAAAATGGCCACAATGTCCTTATAAAAAAAATATTAACCAAGAGTTGCCCATCTCCTGTCCGTTATGCCAAAAAGGAAAAGTAGTCATTAAAAAAAATAAAAAAGGTAAAATTTTTTACGCTTGTTCGGAATGGCCGAATTGCAATTTTCTTTCTTCCTATCCCCCTTTGGAAGAAAAATGCCCTTTGTGCGGTCATTATCTCATAAAAACAAAAAAAAGATAAAATGTTCTAACAAAGAATGCTCTTTTGAAAAAACCTTTTCAGAAGAAAATGATTTATTGGAAGAAAGTAACTATTGAGGAGGCAAAATTTTTCTCAAGATCTTTTCTAAATCGTTTTGAGAATAAAACTTTATTTCAATGGCCCCTTGTTCTCCCTTCTTTTTAATATAAACGGGCATTTCAAAAACTTCCTCTAATTTTTCTTTAATCTCTAAGTCTTCCGGTTCGAGAGAAATGTTTCTCCTTCTGGAAGGTTTTTCTTTTTGGTCTAGTAACCTTTGCGATAACTCCAACGCTTCTCGACCAGACAGGTTTCTGGCTAATATTTCTTTTAAAAAAGCTCTTTTCTTTTCGGGGTTAGAAAAAGATAGAATCGCTCGAGCATGAGCTTCGTTTATTTTCCCTTCCCTTAGGGCATTTTGAGCTTCTAACGGCAATTGCAATAATCTTAAAGTATTAGCAATCAATTCTCGACTTTTTCCTAATTTTTCCGCTAATTCTTGTTGGGTTAAGGAAAAATCATTCATTAGTTTATAAAAAGCTTGAGCTTTAGAAATAGGATCTAAGTCTTCTCGTTGAATATTTTCTATTAAAGCTAATTCTAATTTTTTTCTTTCTTCTAACGGTTTTTTTATGATCACTGGGACCGTTGGAAGACCGAGTTTTTTTGCTGCCAATAATCTTCTTTCGCCAGAAATCAACTGATACTCGACTGTTGTCCCTTGTTCATTTTCTTTCTCTATTCTTGTTACAATTAATGGTTCTAAAATACCGTATTCCCGAATAGATTGAGCTAATTCTTCTATACTTTCCTCTGAAAAAATTTTTCTGGGCTGCAAAGGATTGGGTTTAATCTTTTCGGTTTCAATATAAAAGACCTTCTCTCCCAATAAAGAATTTAAATCCTCCAATTCTTCTTTCAAAATCTCTTTTTCGTCTTTTTGAAGGTTACTTTTTCTTTCTTCCTCTTGGGAATTATCTTCCCCTTTTGAATTACTCAAACCACCTTTTAAATCTTCAAGGGTTTCCTGTATTTTTAATTCTAAGTTCTGTCCTGACTCTTTTTTCTTAGAAATCAAAGCTTCTATGCCTTGACCAAAAGAATCATCGTTTTGAGCAATCTCTTTTTGCCGATTTTGATCATCATTAAAGAAATAATTTTGGTTACCTTGATTGTTTATATTAAAATCCATATTATTTTCAATTTATTTTTTATTTGAATTTATTGTTCTTTCTCCAAAAGATTAATAATTTCTTGGGTCAAATAAAAATAAGCTCGCGCCCCGGAAGAAAAAGGATTGTATTCAATAATAGTTTTACCAAAACTTGGGGCTTCGGCTAAACTAACGTTTTTAGGAATAACTGTTTTAAAAACATAACCGGGGAAATTCCTTCTTAAGTTTTTTTCTACTAAGCGAGACAATCGACTCCTTTTGTCAAATAATGTTAACACCGCTCCTAAAATTTTTAAATCTTTCCCCAGATTTCTTCTTATTAAATCTAAAGTAAAAATTAACTGCTTTAAACCCTCTAAAGCGAAAAATTCGCTTTGGACAGGAATTAAAACTTTTTTTGAAGCTACTAAACCGTTCACTGTTAAAAGCCCTAAAGAGGGAGGCAAATCTATCAATATATATTGATAATTTTTTTCTATTTGAGAGATAATTTGCTCCAATCTTTCTTCCTTATTCTGAAAACCCAACAACTCAATCTGAGCACCGTTTAGATCTACTGAAGAAGGAATTATTTCTAAACCAAAAATTTTAGTCGGAGAAATTACTTCCTGAGAAGAAGCTGATCCTAATATTAAATGGTATATGCTTTTATTCAAAGAATTATAATTAATTCCCAATCCTTTTGTGGCATTCGCTTGAGGATCAAAATCAATAATTAGAGTTTTCCTGCCTCTTATCGCTAAATAAGCGCCGACATTTAAGCAAGTCGTTGTTTTTCCCACCCCTCCTTTTTGATTGCAGATAGCTATTATTTCCGCCATAAATTTTATTTATTATAACAAAAAAAACTCGCTTTTTCTATAAAAACTTTAAAAAATATTCAAAAAATGATAAAATATAAAACACCTAAGGGCGAGTGGCGGAATTGGCAGACGCGCACGACTCAAAATCGTGTGCCGCAAGGCATGTGGGTTCGACTCCCACCTCGCCCACAAATTTAAAACCGCGGAAATCCGCGGTTTTAAAATAAAAAAGGAGTACCATTTATTCTTTAAAGAGCAAGGTGTGCACTTTCTTAGCAATTTTTGACTTCATCCGATTAGCGGTATTCTTCTTTAAAACATTAGTTTTTACTGCTTTATCAATGGCTTTATAAAAAAGAGGGAGCAATTTTTTTATCTCCTCTTTGTTTTTTTCTGATAAAGCTTTGGATAATTCTTTTCTAACCCTCTTTATGGTTTCTTTTCTCAATTTATTCTCTTGTTGTTTTTTAAGGCTTTTCTTTAAAGCCCTTTTGGCAGATTTCGTGATTGGCATATTTTTAATTGATTAAAACTATCAAATTTTTTAAAAAAAATCAATCTTTAGCCGTGGTCGACAAAACTTCTTCTAACGAAGTAACCCCTTCTAAAACCTTTAAAACCCCATCCTGTCTTAATTTAATCATTCCTTGCCTTTTGGCTTCGTTATTTAATTTATCCTGAGAAGGTCCAGTCAAAATAATTTCTTCTAATTCCGGACTCATAGCGATCATTTCAAAAATACCAATTCTTCCCAAATATCCCTTTTTATTACAACTCGAACAACCCTTTGGTTTATAAATATAATAAGGTTTTTTATAAGGCAATTTTTCTTTTATTGAAGAAGGCACATCTTTTAATGCTTCGTCGATAATTTTTTCTTCAATTGGATTAGCCTCAACTTTTTGTTTACATTCAGGGCATAATTTCCGAACTAATCTCTGAGCCATCATTAAATTCAAAGAAGAAGGAATTAAAAATGGTTCTACTCCCAAATCAAGCAATCTTGGAATAACGCCGATAGCATTGTTTGTATGAAGGGTTGATAAAACTAGATGGCCAGTTAAAGCGGCATGGGTGGCCAAGTCTGCTGTTTCGTGATCCCGAATTTCTCCTACCATGATTACATCCGGATCCTGTCGAACTATATGTCGCAAACCCCGCGAAAAAGTGTAGCCTATTTCGGGCAAAATCTGAGATTGATTTATCCCTTCGATAGTATATTCCACCGGGTCTTCGAGGGAAATAATATTTATTGCTTCCTGATTTAAAATTTGAAGCATGGCGTATAAAGTCGTAGTTTTTCCGGAACCAGTTGGACCAGTAATCAAAATCATCCCATAAGGTTTTTCTATTTGTTCTTTTACCATACTTAAATGATAATCTGCTAAACCAATTTCTTGAATATTCTTTAAACCAACAGTCGGATCTAAAATTCGAATAGCTACTTTTTCTCCTAAAGCAGTTGGAAAAGTTGATACTCGGAAGTCAATTTCTTTCTCATCTATTAAAGAAGTAAAGCGGCCATCTTGAGGTAAGCGAGTTTCGTCAATTTTTAAATTTGTCATTATTTTTATTCGGCTAATAATGGCAGGCAAAACAGTCAAAGGTAAAGTGACAATTGTGGATAAATTGCCATCTATTCTCATCCTTACTCGAATTTTGGTCCGCCCGGGCTCAATATGAATGTCCGAAGCCCTTGCCCTAATCCCATATTTCAGAATAGAGGCAAAAAGCTTCACAATTGGCATTGGCGCCTCTTCAGCCATTAACCCGGCAGTTGATTCTAAGTCAACTATTTTATAAGGTGAGGCTTGTCTTTTAGGAATAGCTGAATATCTTTTTTGAAAATCATCAACTAATTTAAAAAATTCTTCGGTAAAAGTTTGATAAAGTTTTAAAATCTTTAATAAATCAGAATTAGTAATAAGATAAATTTTTATTTGAGCATTCAACCTCTCTGCCAAAAATTTCAAAGCCTTTTGAGCCTGAGGGTCATCAGGATAAACCATCCCGACTTCCAACAAATTTTCTTGTCGATTAAAAGCCACCATTTTATAATGGCGAGCCACATCCTCGGGAATAAGATTTAAAACAACATTAGGAATGACTTCTTTATCTTGAAAAATTTTTACGGGTAAATTAAAAATATCGCTTTTAATAGAAAGGAGTGATTTTTCATCAACTAAATTCCTTGATAAAATAACTTCTTCCAATCGTCTATTTAAAGATTGAGCCTCGTTTAATAAGGCCTTTGCCATCTCGGGGCGGATTAATCCTTTATTAATAAGATGGGAAAGCAAAAGTTCTTCTTGAAGCATTAAATCTTGCTAAAATTAAAAAGGAAGAAAAGGGTTGGTCTTTCCTAATTGAGGTAAATTCAAAGGCAAAGAAATATGAGGAGTCAAAGACAAAAAAACTGGATTATTTAAAATTTTATTTATGTCTAATTGGGCGGTAATAATTTCTTGGGAAGTCGGAGATAAAACTTCTTCGATTTTTGGTTGAATAAATTCGGTCTTTTTTATTAAATTAAACAAAAGCCATCCTCCCATCACCAAAACTAGTAAAATAATTAATAAACTCACACCTCCTTTTTTCTTTTTTTGAATTTCAATTGCCATATTCTTTTTTTATTATTTAGGTAAATAGTAGAAAACTAAAGTCATTTCTCCACTTAAAGGTACATCCGCAATAGAAACTTTTTTGACTTTTGTGCCCTTTGAAGATGTTTCTAATTGAGTTTCCGGGGGGGCTTTAACCCTCAAGTCCTTTAGATCTGCCAACCTTAGTTCTTTTTCTATCTCATTCAAAAAACTCTTTAAACCTTGATAATTTGAGCTAAAGGTCGTTCTTACTTCCACTCTCCCAATTTCATCTTCCCCTACTGATTCCTGAAAACTCATTTGTAAAAAGTTGATATTATTCTTTTTAGATAATTCATTTAATATGGCTAAAATTTGATCAGTCAAGGGTTCGTCCGGTAAAGCTAAATTAATATTTTCTATTTGACTTACCAAACTGGCATAATAATTCATTAATTGTTCTGCTTTAGCTTTATATTCATTAATTAATCTAATTTTTTCTTTAGTTTCTAAAATATTTTTTTGGTTCTCTTTAATCTTAGCCAAACTTGGTCTAATAGAATTCAAATAAATAAATAAAGATCCGGCGATTAGAATAATGATTAGAAGGATAGATAAATTTTGTCTTGTAGTTTCTCTCATTGTTTTAATAATTTAATGATTCGGCTGAAGTGCTTTCTGGTTTAAAAAGAAGACCAGATGATTTTAGATAAATATCCAAAGAAAATTTAGTTTTCTCTACATTCTCTAATTCTAGGTTCTTTAGCGCTACCCCTTCAACCAACTGAGTAGAGTTTATCATTTTATTGATTACGCCTGCCTCCACTCCTTCCGCTAAAGCTAAATTATTTTTGGCTATTCCTTCGAGGGTAACTTTTTGATTATCTAAAGAGTAATCTAAACCTAAATAATAAATATCTGGATGGGTATATTTCTCTAACCAATTAAAAAATATAGAAAAGGCCAAATGGTTGTTTAATAAAAAGCTTAATTTATCAATTTTTTTCTCCAATCTTAATATCTCCTCTTCTTTTTCTTTATCTAAAGAAGCTCTCACGCTTTCAAGTTGAGTCTGTAAGCCATTGATCTCTCTTTCTTGATTAAGGAGATAAAATTTTAATAAAAAATTAATCCCCAAAACAAGAATAAATAATATCACAAAAAAAATTAAAAGCCCTTTGGGCCAAGGAGCCGAAATCGGTTTTACTTTTAAAGATTCTAAATCGGAAGGGTTAAACATTTTAAAAATTTATTTTATTTAATTTTACTAAATTTTTAAAAGTCAAGCAAATTTAGAAAAAATATTTCGCCCCTAAAGCGCAAGCCACAGTTAAAGAGGGGCCTAACTCCTTAATGATTGGAGCAATTTCTGGTCGATAATCAATCAATTTTAAGGAAAATGGGTCAGCAATAATCGCTGGTATTCCTAACCTGTGAGAAAAATAATCTTCTATCCCGACAAGATTTGCTCCCCCACCAATTAAAAATATCTTTTCCACTTTTTTCTTAGTCTTGAAATAATAACCATTAATTAACTTTTCCGCTTCCTGCGACATTCTTTCCAAAAAAGGATTGAGAACTTTTAACAAATCAATTCCTTCTTGCATTTTTAAATTAAAACCATAGGTTTTTTTTAGTTGCTCAGCTCTGATTGGATTAATTGATAAACCATTAGCAATGACCTGAGTAAAATCTCCTCCCCCAATTTCAACATAATACAAAGAACGAAGAGTTCCGTTGTCCATAATAGAGAAAGAAGTCACTCGACCACCCAGATCAATTATTAAAACAGGATTTTTTTCTTTTTTACCAAATAAATAACAAACAGCTGTGGCTTCCAGTTCTAAATTTTTAAGTTCCAATTTTGCCAATTCCGCAGTTTTAATATACCTTTGAACATGCTCTGTAGGAACGGCAATTAAAAGCAAAGTAATTTTTGGGGGGCTTTCTTCTAAAACTTGCCAATCTAAAGTAACTTCTTTTAAAGGCATTGGAATATATTGCTCTGCCTGAAATCTGACTGCTTTTGCTAAATCCCTCGAAGGCATATAGGGCATTTCAATCATCGAGGTAAAACCCAAAAAATTGGGCAACCCCATAGAAACTTCCCGGGCTTTCACTCTACTTTTTTCTAATAATTCTCTAATTAACAAAGCAGTCCCTTCTTCTAATAATTTTAAAGTCGGTGTTTGAACTGCGCCATTGATTCTCTCCAAATGACCGTATTTCTCTAAAACACCGTAACTAGTCATTTCTAACCCCTTTACTTTTTTTGAAATTTCTACTACTTTTATAGCAGTAGTCCCGATATCAATTCCTAAAAAAGAATTTTTAAATAAACCCAGAACCATATTTAAATTTATATATTTATATAAATTATAGCAGAATGCTTAAAATAATCAAAAATAAAATTTTAAAACTGCAAGAATTTTTATTAGATGCGCTTTTTCCCTGGCATTGTCTTTATTGTTTAAAAGAAAATGAAAACATTCTTTGTGAGAATTGTCTTAAAATGATTCCCATTTTTTCTGATTTTCAATGTCTAAATTGTCAAAAACTTATCACTTCTTTTAACCATCAATGCCATAATAAAAAATCTTATTTATTTGCTTTAGGAGCAGTATCTTTTTATGAAAATCCGATTTTAAAAAAAGCCATTCATACCTTTAAATATCAAAAAATCATCAAAACAAAAGAAGTATTAAATAATTTAATGATCGCTTTTTTAGAAAGAAGCAATTTTTTTAAAGAATTAATGAACAAAAGAGGAAACATCTTGGTTTTAGCTGTCCCTTTAAATAAAAAGAGAGAAAGAAAAAGAGGATTTAATCAGGCAGAGATTTTAGCAGAGAATATAGCCAACCATTTCCAATTGAATTATCAAAAGAAAATATTAATCAGAAAATATAATAATCCCCCGCAGGTAATTTTAAAAAACCCTCAAGAAAGAGAAAAAAATGTAAAAGGAATTTTTAAAATTCAACCTCAGAAAAGAAAAATTTTAAAAAATAAAATTATTATTTTAATTGATGATGTTTATACTACCGGCGCGACTATGAATGAAATTGGTAAAATTTTAAAAAAAGCAAAGGTTAAAAAAATTATTGGATTAGTTTTGGCTAAATAGAATGCCAAATAATTTTTTTAATTTTTTCTATTGTTTTCAAGGGATCTTTTTGAGAAAAAATATTTCTTCCTATCACCAATCCATCTAGATTTATTTTCATCACTTTTTTTAATAATAACAAAAATTCTTTTTCCTCCTTCAAAGGTCCGCCCGCTAAAAGAATTTTTAAATTAGAAAATCTTTGAATCTTTTTTAACTCTTCTAAAGAGCCAGGATATTTAATTTTAACAATATCAACGCCCAACTCTAAAGCCAAACGACAGGCATCTCGAGTAAAATTTGGCAATTTTAAAATTTCCTCAGTCACCGGATAAAACCAACCAACAACAGCCATTTTTCTTTTTCTGGCTTCTTCCTGAACTTTCCTAAATTCTCGAATCATTTCTGATTCATATCGACTGCCCAAATAAATAGTATAACCGACTGCCTGAGCCTTTAATGAATAAGCGTATTCCACCGAACAATCAAGGGCTGAAAAATAATCATCTTCCCTATTAAAAGGTGTTTTCCCATTAAGTTTTAATATTAAAGGAACTCGCCAAAAAAAAGGTCTTTTTTGATAAATCTCAGCCAAACCTTTATGTAAAACTATTCCTGTGAATCCTCCCTTTTTTGCCAAAAGAAAAATATTAAAAGGATCCTGAGAAAACTGATTAAAATCATTTAATCCATGCTCAAAACCATGATCATAAGCCAAAATTAAAGCCTTTTTGTTTTTAAAAAAAATTTCGCTATCCATAAAATTAATTTAATTTTATTTTTTTGATTTTAATATTTTCAATTTTGGAAAAATCTATCTCTTTTAAATAAAGAATTCCTGTTTTGGCACCTAAATAATTGACAACAGAAGAAGAATTAATCAAAGCCAACCGAATCGCTTTTTCTATCTCTGAATCATCAATTTTTCCAGATTTAATAAGACTGCCAACAAAAGCCGAGGCAAAGGCATCGCCCGCGCCGGTTGTTTCCTTTTTTTTCAACGATCTTTTTATAAAATTTTTTCTATTAATATAATTTAGGTAATTTACCGCTTTTGCGGAATAAAGGTATTTCCCATCAGAAACACTGACTCCCTTTTTTCCTTTAGTCATAACCACTATCCCTTTAACCAATTGATCTATTTTTTGAAATAATTTTTTTTCGTTTAAATAATCTATTCCTGTTAAATAAGAAGCTTCTTCTTGGTTGACAATAAAAATATCAAAATAGGAAAGGTCTTGATAGTTATCTTTTAAATAAATTAATTCTTCCCGGCCAGGATTAATAGCCAATTTTAAGCTTTTGTCTTTTTTAAATTTTAAAAAAAATTTTAAATTTTGACGCTTTTCTCCCAAAGAGCCTAAAAATAACCAATTGGTTTCAAGTTTTTTAAAAGGAATTTCTGAAAAGTCAAAGTTTTTCGAAGCCCCTTTAAAACTTAAAATTGTTCTTTCTCCATTTTCTGCCATTAAGATTACTGAATAAGCTGTTGGCTGAACGTAATCAAATTGAACCAAACTTACATCTATCCCTTCATTTTCCAATTCTCTTAAAATAGTTTCTCCCGAGACGTCTTTTCCTATTCGAAAAATACTACTAACATTTAAACCCATTCTTTTAAAAGTAAAAGCAGTATTGGTAACCCCTCCTCCGGTCATAAAATGAACTCTTTCTACTTTTACTTTTGCCCCCAAAGGAAAACCAATACCTTTTTTTGTAATCAAACGAGGGTCATGGAAAATAACTGATTTCATTCCCTCAAAAAAAGCATCTCGGGTAGCTGAGCCAATGGTAATAACTTCAAACATAATTATCTTAATTCACAAATCTTAAAAAAATCTTTAATCTCCTTAATAATATTTTTTACCTCTTCCTCACCAAGACCTTTTTCCCCTAAAAGATTTTGATCTAATACTTTTCGAGATTGAAATTTCTGGAGATAATAAGCTCTGGCCGGCTTAATCCAATCAACTATTTTCATTATATCATTTTTTGTCAAAAAAGGCGCTAAGGTTGTTCGAAATTCATATTCTATTTTTTCTTTTTTTAAAATTTTAATAGATTGATCAATATTTTTTTCTATATTTCTAATATTAGCGAGCAAAAAATATTTTTCTTTAGGAGCTTTCACATCTAAAGCGACGTAGTCAACCAATTTTTCTTTAATTAATTCCTTTAATCTTTCAGGAAAAGAACCGTTATGATCTAATTTGATAAAATAACCGATTTCCTTTACTTTTTTAAAAAATTTTTTTATTGTCTGATAATGAATTAATGGCTCGCCACCAGTAATACAAATCCCTTCTATTAATCCCTTTCTTTCTTTTAAGAAATCAATGACCTCTTTCTCGCTAATTCTTGGCTGTTGTTGAATTAAATTTTCTAAAACTAATTCTGGATTTTGACAATAGGGGCAACGAAAATTACAGCCTAAAGTAAAAACAGTACAGGCTACTTTTTGAGGATAGTCAACCAAAGTAATTTTCTGGAATCCTCCAAAATCCATTAAATTTTAAACTTTAAAAACTTTCCTTAAACGAAATTCTTCTTGTTTGCCTCTATGCCATTGTTGAACTGGCCTTAAATAACCAACTATCCGAGAATAAACTTCGCATGGTTGTTCAATTGTGCATTTTGGACACACAAAATGCTCGCCAGGAATATAACCATGTACTGGACAAATTGAAAAAGTAGGAGAAAAAGTAAAATAGGGCAATCTGAAATTTTCGAAAATAGTTTTGATTAATTTTTTAACTGTTATTGGATCAGAAACTGCCTCACCTAAGAAAGCATGGAAAACAGTCCCACCAGTATATTTTGTTTGTAATTCATCTTGCAATTTCAAAGCCTCAAAAAGATCATCAGTGTAATTTACTGGTAATTGAGTAGAATTAGTATAAAATGGTTCTTTTTCTCCAGCCGTAATAATATCCGGATATTTGTTTTTATCCTTTAAAGCCAAACGATAAGAAGTTCCTTCTGCGGGAGTTGCTTCTAAGTTGTATAGATTACCGGTTTCTTCTTGATATTTTATTAATCTTTCCCTCATAAAGTCCAGTATTTCTTTGGCAAATTGAATCCCTTTTTTATCAGCGATATCAACTCCCATAAAGTTTAAAAGAGCCTCATTCATTCCAATAATCCCAATAGTCGAAAAATGATTCCCCCAATAAGAACCCCTCATTTTCCTAACATTACTTAAATAGTATTTTGAATAAGGATAAAGACCTTTCTCTGTCCATTCTTCCAAAGCTTTTCTTTTCACCTCTAAACTAGTCTTTGCCAAATCCATTAAGCGGGCTAATCTTTCAAAAAATTCTTTTTTTGTTTTGGAAAGATAGCCAATTCTTGGCAAGTTAATGGTGACCACCCCAATACTACCAGTTAAAGGATTAGCGCCAAAAAGTCCGCCCCCTCTTTTATAAAGCTCTCGATTATCCAGCCTTAAACGGCAACACATTGACCTAGCATCTTCTGGCTTCATATCAGAATTAATAAAATTCGAAAAGTAAGGAATGCCGTATTTAGCCGTCATTTGCCAAATACCATCATAATTTTCATTATTCCAATCAAAATCTTTTGTAATATTATAAGTAGGAATAGGGAAAGTAAATACTCGACCAGTAGCATCTCCTTCGACATAAACTTCTGTCAAAGCTTGATTTAAAAGATCCATTTCTTTTTGAAAATCTTTATAAGTTTCTTTCTGGGGCACCCCACCAATAATAACCGGCAAATCTTTTAAGTGTTCTGGCACTTTTAAATCTAAAGTAATGTTCTCAAAAGGGGTCTGAAATCCTACCCTTGTCGGAACATTACAATTAAAAAGAAATTCCTGTAAGGCTTGTTTAACTTCCTGATAAGTTAAATTATCATATCGAATAAAAGGCGCTAAAAGAGTATCAAAGTTTGAAAAGGCCTGGGCTCCAGCCGACTCTCCTTGCAAAGTATAAAAATAATTAACAATTTGCCCTAAAGCAGAGCGAAAATGTTTTGCCGGTTTAGATTGAACCTTTCCAAATACGCCACCAAAACCCTTTAACAAAAGATCGTATAAATCCCAACCGCAACAATAAGTCGCCAAAATATCTAAATTATGTAAATGAAAATCACCACTTTCATTTGCTTGCCTCACCTCGGGAGGATATACTCGATTAAGCCAGTATTTTTTGCTAACATAAGCAGAAACATAATGGTTCAAACCTTGCAAAGAAAAAGCCATATTGGAATTTTCCTTTATCTCCCAAGTTCCCTCCCCTAAATATTCGTCAACTAAACTTATCCCTTCTTCAGTAGCTAATTTGACCTCCCGGATTTTTCTTCTTTGTTCTCGATATAAAATATAGGCTTTGGCTGTTTCAACTAAGTCTTCCAATATTAGAACTTCCTCTACTATATCCTGAATCTGCTCAATATTCGGGATTTC
The DNA here is from genome assembly GCA_049699995.1 of Minisyncoccia bacterium. Lineage (GTDB taxonomy): Bacteria > Patescibacteriota > Minisyncoccia > UBA6257 > UBA6257 > JBNAWD01. The sequence goes on from JBNAWD010000002.1 coordinate 44,477, forward strand.
ATCTTTTTTAAATCTTTTATTTAAAATTTTGACTACTTTATTGGCAAGTTCTTGAGCCAAATTTTTCCCGCCCGTATTTGTCGCGGTTAAAGCTTTATAAATCGCCTCTTCTATTTTCTTTTTTTGAAAAGGAACTATTTCTCCACCTCTTCTTTGAATTTTTTTAATCCGATTTTTAATCACCATATTTTTATTATTTTTATTTATTTAGCTTTTTATTTATTTCTATTTTTTTCTTTTTCTCAAAAAAGCTGGCACTTCGTAATCTTCTTTTCCCATTATTTTTTTCAAGATATCCTCTTTCGATTCTTCTTTTACCCCCTCATTGCCTCTTTCTTGTTCAAGCTCTTTTGCCTCTTTGCCTATTTCTTGATCCGATTGCTTTTCTTCAATAACTGGAATTTTTATTTCCAAAGAAGACGCGGGCAAAACTCTCTCTTCTTGAGTAAAACCACCAGCAATAACAGTAATTTTTACCTCTCCATTTTTTAAGTTAGAATCAAAACTAGCTCCAAAAATTATTTGAGCCTCTTTGGAAACCGATTGGGTAATAATCCTAGCCGCTTCATTAACCTCCATTAAAGTAAGATCTTTTGCTCCCGAAATATTGAATAATACCCTTGTCGCTCCATCAATAGAAAGATCTAACAAAGGAGAAGAGATGGCAATTTGGGCTGCTCTTTTTGCCCTTTCTTCTCCCTGGGCTTTACCGATTCCCATCAAAGCGCTTCCTGCTCCTGTTAAAATGGTTTTTATATTATTAAAATCCAAATTAATCAAGCCAGGTTGGGCAATCAATTGCACAATACTATCCACTCCCTGCCTTAAAATCTCATCAATTTTACTAAATGCTTCCAATATGGGCGTTGTTTCCTCGATAATGGTAAAAACTTTGTCATTAGAAATGGTCACGATCGCATCTACTTCGTTATACAATCTTGCCCAAGCTTCCTCGGCAATCTCCATCCTTTTTTCACCCTCAAAAGAAAATGGTTTGGTTACCACTGCCACAACTAAAGCCCCTTTTTGTTTAGCTAAATTTGCTATTACTGGCGATGCTCCAGAACCAGTGCCACCCCCTAGACCAGCGGCTAAAAAAACTAAATCGGTTTTCTCGAGAACTTTAACGATATCGTTGATATCTTCTTCCGCCGCTTTCATTCCTCTGTCGGGATCAGTTCCCGCTCCTAATCCGCGGCAAAGATTTTTTCCGATTTGAATTTTTACATCCGCTTTTGAATGTTTTAACCCTTGAAGATCAGTATTAATTGCCACTAATTCTACTCCTTCTATTTTTCTTTCTTTCATCCGAGAAACAATATTATTTCCTCCTCCGCCAACTCCTATGACCTTTATATTAATATTTCTTAGAACGCTAAAATTGGAAGGTGACAGCTCTCTTTTCTGGTTTTTTTCTTCCTTCTTTTCTTTCTTAGCTTTTGGTTTTAAATCAGGTTTTTCTTTTTTTGTTTTCATTTCTTTCTTGGAATTGTTTTTCCTCATAAATTAAATATTAAAAAACTTCCAAAAGGGTTTAAATATTTTTCCCAAAAAATGACTTTCTTTAAAGAAAATCTTTCCTGGCTCCTCTCTCAAAAGAAAATTCAATAATCCTAGGGCAGGGATAAATTCTAATTGATTTTCTTCTCTATTTTCTTTTTCTATTTTTCCAAACCTCACCGCTAATTTTAATTTATCTTTAATTAAATCTGTAAGATAAGGCATTTTCGCTCCCCCTCCATAAATAACTATCCCTGCTGGTAGTTTACAAAATCTATCAATTTGTTTTAGCTCTTCGGCGATAAGATCTAGTATCTCTGAAAGGCGAGCCTCTATTATTTCCGCTAAAAATTTTTTAGATATTCTTTCCCCAGATCCCTGGAAATATTTTTGAGCGTCAATAAAATCGTTTTTCCCCACTTTCTTATTATAAGCCACTCCCTCATTTACCTTTATTTCTTCAGCTATATCGACATAAGTCTTTAAACCAACAGCGATATCATTGGTAACATGATTGCCGCCTAAAGGAAATACCTTCAAATCTATTAGCTCATTATCTTCATAAACGCAAATACTAGTTGTCCCTGCTCCAAAATCAATTGTCATTACCCCTAAATCTTTATCCTTATCCTTTAAAACAGCTTCCGCCCCGGCTAAAGGAAGAACAAATTTATACGCAAAATTGAGACCAATATATTCCCCCACCTTTTCTAAACTTTTTATAACTGGAGAAAAAGTATCTATCAAAATAATTTCCGCCTCTAATTTAATGCCCTTCATTCCGCTTGGGTCTTTTATTTTTTCTCCCCCATCAACTCTAAAATTTTTTAAAACTGATTGCACCAAAGATCGATTTAATGGCAAGGCAAACGCTTCTGCCGCTTGAATTGCCTTTTCCATATCTTCCTCTGTTACCTCTTGACTGCTCCTCGAGATAACAACAGTTCCTTTAGAATTTTTCACCTCTAAATAACCACCGCCAATTCCAGTTACCGCTTCATTAAAATTCAGTCTTTTGTTTGTTTTTGATATTTCTAAGAGTAAATCCTCGAGAGTTTTCGCCAAAGCTTCCGGGTCATTAATAATCCCGTGTTTAATTCCCTGGGAATTTTTAATTAAAGACAAAAGAATTTCATAATCTCCATTCAGAGATGGCTGAGCTACTAAAGCTTTAATTTGGGAGCTACCTAAATCCAGAACTAAATAAGGAGGGCGCATAAAATATTTTTTATTTTTTTAAAAATTAATTTTTCTTTTTTCTCCATTTTCACCCAATCTTCCTTTTTCTTATGTTCAAAACCATATAAATGCAAGAGACCGTGAATTAAGAGTTCTAAAAAATAATCCTTAAAAGAAACTTTTAACCCTTTTGCCTCTTTCTTAAGGTTCTTTATTGAGAAAAAAATATCTCCTAAATCTTTCTTTTCCTGATTTAAGAGAGGAAAAACATCTTGCTTTGTCTGGTAAGGGAAAGACAGAATTGATCCTTGTTTGTCTTCTTTCAGCCAGAAGGTTCTAATTTTTTTAAATTGGACAGGATCGACAAAGATTAGAGAAATTGAAACTGGTTTTTTCTCTTTTAAAAAAAATAAAACTTTTTCAATTATTGTTTGCAATTTGCGCCGAGAAAAAGGTAACTTTTCTTTACTTTTATTATACACCAAAATTTCAAATCTTGGCATATTCTCCGATATATAAAAAAAGCTAAGCAAGTTCTTTTTTCTTTCTCTCTTCTTCCTCTCTTTTTCTTAAACGATATAAAGCAGACAGTTTCTTTGATCTTTCATTAGAAGGAGGAACATAATATTTTCTTTTTTTTGCCTCCAATAAAATTCCACTCCCTTTAATCACCATAAAAACTCGGGCCAAAAAATTATTTAAACTTTCATTTTTTCTTCTTTTAATTATTAAAGCCATAGTTTAGTTATTTTATTAGTTTGGTTATTTTATTTTTTATTTTACTAAAATTTAAGTAATATTTTCTTTCACCACCACTTTTTCTTGCAGTCTTTTTTTCACTTCCATCTCCACTCGGTCCAAAGGCAGGTTTTCTTGAATACCAGATATCATATCTTTAAAAATAATCATCCCTTCGTTAACTTCTTGTTGACCTAAAATTAAACAATATTTTATTCCTAGTTTATCGGCTAATTTTAATTGATCTTTTAAATTGTCTTTTGATAAATTTTCCATAACAGAAATATTATTTTTCCGAAAAATCTCCAAAAGTCTTAAAGCCTCTTCTTTGGCTTGCGGCCCAATTTGAATCAAAAAAATCTCTGGTTTTTCCGCGTTAATTTTTAATTTTCGTCTTTTTAAAATTTCAATAATTCTTTCAACACCAAAAGCCATTCCTACCCCTGGTTTATCAAGGTCACCTAAAATTTTTATTAAATCATCATACCTTCCGCCACCGCCGATTGATAAACCCTTATCATTGTCCTCAACATTTATCTCTATTACTGTCTTAGTATAGTAATCAAAACCTCTCACTAAAGTTTTATCTAAATAATAATCTATCTTTAAAAAATCTAAATAATTGAGAACCTGACGAAAATGATTTAAACATTCTGAACATAAAAAGTCAATTATTGCTGGCGCTTTTTTCTTTATCTCCTGGCACTTCAAAGACTTGCAATCGAGAAGCCTTAAAGGATTCTTTTTGTATCGGATTCGACAATCTCCACAAACTTTCTTTAGATTGTTCCGATAATAACTTTTTAAAACTTTTAAGTAATTTTTTCGACACTTAGAACACCCAATACTATTAAGATAAATCTGGATTTCTTTATCTTTAAACCCTAATTCCTTTAACACAGCTTTCCCGATTAAAATAAGCTGAGCATCCAAAACCGGATGGCTCCCACCGATCGCCTCAAATCCTAATTGGTAAAATTGACGATAACGACCCGCTTGCGGCCTTTCGTGTCGAAAGAAAGGACCAAAATAATAAAGCTTAACAGGTTGAGGCTGGTTAAATAAACCATTTTCTAAATAAGCGCGGCATATCGCAGAGGTTCCCTCTGGTCTTAAAGACAAAATTTCTGAACTGCCTTTTGTTTTGAAAATATACATTTCCTTATTCGCAACCTCTGACCCTTTGCCTGCTCCTCTCAAAAAGACATCGGCCTTTTCTACTATTGGCGTCTCTATTCTTTCAAAGCCATAATATTCAAGAACTTTTCTGCTTTTTTCTAATAACCATTGATAAACAATCCAATCCGAAGGCAAAATATCACTCATTCCTCGAGGAGCCTGGAGTTTAGTTTTGACTTTTTTGTTTAGTTTAGCGTTTTGTTTCCTTCCCATGATAAAAAACTATCAAAATAAAACTTAAAATAGAGTAATGGATTTTAATGGCCAAAGCCTTAACCACACCCGACCAACAATCGCTTTCCTCTCAATTGGCCCCCAATTCCTTGAATCGTAAGAAGCGGCTCGGTTATCTCCCAAAAGAAAATATTGTTGTTCTTTCAAAGTTAAATCAATATTCCCTAAAGTTTCAATGTTTTTCGGTAAAAATTTTTCTTCTAATTTCATTTGCGTGCCATTTTTAGTGACAACAAAAACCTCTCCATTTCTTATTATCACTCTTTCATTTGGTAATCCGATAATTCTTTTGATATAATACTGTCCGCTATTATTGGGAGCCTTAAAAACCACCACCTCAAATCTTTGAGGTTCCCGGAAACGATAAGAAAGCTCATCGACTATTAAATAGTCTTTTGGATAAAAATTTGGTTCCATTGAAGAACCGTGGACCACAAAAGGCTGGATTAAGAAGTATCTCACCGGCAAAACAATCATTAAAGCGATAAGAACCATTTCTAAATTTTCTTTTATTATTTTTTTCCACATAATCTTGGATAAAATTTTAAAATTTAGTATGATAAGAATATCATAAAAAAAGAAGAAAATCAATGAAAAAAAACAAGGAATACTTTTTGTATTTTCTCCTATTTTTCCTTTCGTTGTTTTCTATTTTTCTAATATTTTTTCCTAAAAATTATCAAGAGTTAAGAAAAGGTGCTTCTTTCCTTACCAATGTTTACACGATTACCAACTCTAACACAGAAAACTTTGAAGCCCAGAAAGATGAAATAGTCAACAACCAAGAAAACCAAATAATAAATTTTTTATTTTTAGGGATTGCTGGTGAAGGTTCCCGAGGAAGTTATCTGACCGATAGCATCTTAATTTTTTCTTTAAATAAAAATAAAAGAAAAATTTTTCTGATTTCTTTGCCAAGGGACCTATTAGTTCAAGCCCCTGACAAAGATTTTTCAATAAAAATTAATGCTTTGTTTGAATTAGAAAATCAAAGAAAAAAGGGCTACCAGAATAAAACTTTCGAATATATTACCAAGAAAATTAATCAAATTACTGGTCTAGAAATTTCAGAAACAATTGTTTTGGATTTAGAGGCAGCAAAATCAATTGTTGACCAACTAGGAGGAATTGATATTTATTTGGAAAAACCGGTTTACGACCCTAATTTAGTTAACCCTCAAAACCCTTCTCAAATTTTTTATCTAGAAGCCGGCTGGCGACACCTAAACGGAGATATGTTTCTAAAATTAATAAGGACAAGGTATGCGCCAGAAGGAGACTTTTACCGAATCAAAAATCAACAAATGCTTCTTATTGCTTTAAAGAATAAAATCGAGCAATTGATAAATAGTTGGAGCATTATCACTTGGCTTCAAATCCTCCAATCTTTATCTGGCCATTATTTTACTACTCTGAGCCCTTCGGATTTCTTGGATTTAATTAACCTCTTTAAAGAAATAAATAATTATCCTATCGAGAATATTGTTATTGACAACCGAAATTCTGGCCTTTTAGTAAGCAGCGGTTATTATGACGGCTTGGGTAAATATGTTTACGCCCTAATACCTAAAGCCGGGTTTGAAAATTATTCAGAAATTCAAAATTTTATCTTTAAAAAAATCTATGAATAAGATAAAAATTATTTTAGGCCTAGGCAACTCC
>JBNAWD010000003.1:0-35464 GCA_049699995.1 Minisyncoccia bacterium
GGGATAAGCGCTGAAAGCATCTAAGCGCGAAGCCCACCCCAAGATTAGGTATCGTTAAGACCCCTCAAAGACTATGAGGTTGCCGAAAGGCATCTAATTGGGTTTATAGCCTAATTAGAGATAGGCCCTCGGTGGAAGCCCGGTAACGGGTTAAGCCAAGGGGTACTAATCGGTCAAAGCAACTTTCCCATCTTTAGGGAGAAAAGAGTAAATTATTAAAATACCCTCCTGGTGATTTAGCCAAGCGTGAACCACCTGATCCCATTTCGAACTCAGAAGTGAAAGCGCTTGGCGCCGATGATACTCCTTTTGGGGGAAAGTAGGTTTTGCCAGGAGGTTTTTTATTTTTTAAAAATTTGTTATAATGCAGCTATTAAGGAAGATGGAAAAAAGATTATTTAAACAATTAATTTTAACTCTAGTTTTAGGGGGAATAATTTTTTCTTTTTCCTATTATTTTTATCTTTCCTCTGTGCCTGAACCGACTTGTTACGATAATAAACAAAATCAGAAAGAAACTGGCATTGATTGTGGGGGGCCATGTTTACCTTGTGAATTAAAAAATCAGGATAATTTGACTATTACAGAGAACCCCAAAATTTTCTTAAAAGGCAATAACAAACTCGATGTTTTATTTAAAATAAAAAATCTTGTAAGCGATTGGGGGGCAAGAAACTTTTCTTATAAAATAATTATTTCTTCGAAGGCTGGCCAACAAAAGGAATTTATTTTTGAGGGTTTTATTTGGCCTCATGAAATTCGGACTTATTTAGTCCAAAATCTTCAAACTGATTTTTCTCCAGAAGCAGTCAAAATAGAAATTTTAAAAGATTCTATTGAGTGGGCAAAACCTCTAAAAGGTATAGATTTATTATCAGAAACTCCTTTTATTTTAACCAATTTACAGCTTAATTTTTCTCAAGCATTTTCTCAGGAAGAAAGAAATATTTATATTTTTACCAAAACATTAAAAAAGGGAATGAAAGATCCGGAAGTATTTAACCTTCAAAAAGTTTTATCTTTAGACCCGACAGTTTACCCTGAAGGTCAGGTAACAGGATACTTTGGGGAATTAACCGAAAAAGCAGTGATGAGATTTCAAAAAAAATATGGAATCAGAGTGACAGGAGAGGTAGGACCTCAAACTCGAGCAAAGCTAAATGAACTTTACGGGCCTTCCTATTTAGAGCCATTTTCTTACACTTTTAAAAATGTTTTAAAGAAAGGAATGAGTGGAATCGATGTTGTAAATTTACAGCGAGCTCTAATGATTGATTCCACTGCTCATCCTCAAGGTTCAATTTCTGGTTATTTTGACGCTGTTACTGAAAAAGCTTTGAAAGAATTTCAAAAGAAATATGGTTTGCCTCAGACAGGAATAGTTGATAAAGAAACAATGGCAAAATTAAACGAACTTTATTCCAAAGAAGGAGCATATTCGCCCGAGATTATTCAATTGCCAATAGAGGTGGGAGAAGCGACTTTAGAAGTAAAAGGAATTTTATTTAATCAATCGATTTATAATTTTAAAAAAGGAGAGATCGGAATTGTTTTATGTAATGAAAAGAATCAAGTAATTGGTTTTGCTAAAACCAACATTGAAAATATTTACTCTAATCAAAGACAGAATTTTAATGTGAAATTCTATCAACAATTTCCAAAAAATATCGCTATCTGTGAAGAAGTAATTGGAATTAATATTTTAGATATCGCTAATGTTTTAAAATAATTTATGGGAATTTTAAGAAAGGATCATCTTTTATTTCTTTCTTTATTATTTTTGATTTTTTTAGGTTTGATGATTTTAGCTAGCATTTCTTCTAATGAAACTATTCGTTTTTACTCTTTAAAGCGTCAGATTTTGTTTTTGGTTATTTCTTTGGTTTTTTTCTTTATTTTGAGTAATTTAGATTGGCGAGGATGGATTAATAGTTCTTTTATTCTCGCTTTTTATTTTCTGTCCATATTTTTATTAATTTTGGTTTTAATAATTGGTTCTAATATTAAAGGAGCTCGAGGTTGGTTCCAAATAGGAAATTTTAGTTTTCAGCCTTTAGAACTAGCTAAACTTTCTTTAGTTTTAGTTTTAGCTAAATTTTTATCCTCTCACCATAAAAGGCTTTGGCAATACCCCCTGCTTTTAAAAACGACATTTTTTAGCTTTTTGCCAATATTTTTTGTTATGATTCAACCTGACTTGGGAGGGGCGATGGTTTTATTTTTGATTTGGTTTTTTTTAGTTTTAATAAGCGGAATAAAATTGAAGCAAGTCTTATTAATCTTTTTAATAATCTTTTTAGGTTTGATTTTTTGTTGGTTTTTCATTTTAAAACCATATCAAAAAGCAAGGATTATTAGTTTTCTGTATCCCGAAGCCGATCCTTTAGGGAGTGGTTATAATCGTTTACAGGCTTTAATAGCTATTGGTTCCGGCAGAATCTTCGGGAAAGGTTTGGGTTGGGGGAGCCAAACACAATTTCGTTATTTGCCTTTGGCTAAAACAGATTTTATTTTTTCCGCCTTGGCGGAAGAGATGGGGTTAATTGGTATCAGTCTATTTTTGGTTTTGTTTTTGGTGTTCCTTTCCCGGTTAGTTTATTGGGCAAATAATTTTTCTAATAACTTTTGCGCTTTTTTTACAATTAGTTTTGCTTTAAAGATCTTAGCAGAAACCACTATTAATATCCTTATGAATTTAGGATTAATTCCAATTGTGGGTATCGGTTTGCCTTTTTTGTCCCTCGGCGGGTCTCAACTCTTAATTAATTTTATATTCTTGGGGATAATTAGTTCCATGATTAATAATCCAGGTTAAAAAATGAAAAAAGATTCCTCTTTTCTAATAATCTTTATTTTAACTTTCTCCCTCTTTTTTTTATTTTTTGTTTTTATTAACTGGCCCTTAAAAATCCAAGGCAAAGAGTTTACTATTTATTCTCAAGAAAATTTGCAGGAGATAGCAGGACGTTTGAAAAAAGAAAAAATTATTCCTTCTGCTTCGCTGTTTGTCATTTTGGTTCGCCTTTATCAAAAAGAAAAAAGTCTCCAGCCGGGCGTTTATTATTTTTCTTCTCAAATTTCTTTAAAAAAATTAATTTCAATTTTAACGAATAAAAATTTTAATAATTCAATGTTTTTAATTAAAGAAGGCGAAACTTTAAACGAAATAGAAGAGAAAATGAAGGAAAAAGGAATGCTTCAAGGAGAACTGACAAATTATCGATTAGGAGATTTTTTTGAGGAGGGCCAATGCTTAAAAGAATATTTTTTTGATCATCAAGATGCTTCTCTTGAGGGTTTTTTATTTCCTGATACTTATCATTTCCCTCCTGGGTTAAACGAGAAAGAATTATTAAAGATTATCTTAGATAATTTTTGCCAAAAATTTTTTGATAATCAAATAAAAGAAAAAATTATTTCTTTCCAGCATAATTTTCAAGAATATAATTTAAAAAATGAGCCATCTTTCTATGATATTTTAATTATGGCTTCGCTTCTGGAAAAAGAGGTAAAAACAGAAGAAGAAAAAAGAATGGTGGCTGATATTTTGTGGCGAAGATTATCAAAAGAAATGCCTTTACAAATTGACGCTACTGTTTGTTATGCTCATTTTAAAAAATTTCAAGACTGTTTTTTAACGCAAAAAGATTTGAAAATTGATTCTTTGTATAATACTTATATTTTTACGGGATTACCGCCAACCCCAATTTCTAATCCAGGGATAGAATCTATTAAGTCCGTGGTTTCTCCTTTAAAAAATAATTTTTGGTTTTATTTGACAGCTAAAGACGGGAAAGCAATTTTTTCCGAGTCCTATGAAGAACATTTAAATAATCGAAATAAATATTTAAAATAAAAAAATATGAGAAAAGACAATCTTATTAATAAATTAACTACCTTTTTTGGCTTTTCTTTTTATATTCCGTTGGCTCCTGGTGTATTAGGTATATTTTTAGGAACAATCCTTATTTGCTTACTCAATTATTTTTCTTTTTGGTTCAAATTAATTCTTTGGCTTTTTATTCTGATTTTTTCTTTTATTTTAACCGATAAATCAGAGAAGTTATTAAAAAGAGGCAAGGACCCAAATGTAATTATTTTGGATGAAATTAATGCTTTTTTCTTTATGGCTATTTTCTTCGATATTTTTAAAAATATTTATTTTTTAGGTTTTTCGTTTCCTTTAATTTTTTATATGGTAGTTCTTTTCTCTTTTTTTGACGCAATAAAATTTTTTCCTGCCAATGTGTCTGAAAAATTAGAAGGAGGCTGGGGTATAGTTATTGATGATTTAATCTCCGCTCTTTTTGTTATTTTTATTTTAAAGGTTTTTTTCTTATAATATTTATAATTATCAAGTATGATTTTCCGTCAAAAATTTAGGATTTTTCTTTTGGTTTTAGGAGATTTTCTTCTTTTTTATCTTTCTCTTTTTTTATCTTTTTGTTTAAGGTACTTTTCTTTCCAAAAAGAGGCGGTTTTTTCTGGGTTCAAAATTTTTTTGCCAGTTTCTTTTTTCTGGCTTTTTATATTTTACTTAGGAAAAGTCTATGATTTGAACCTTTTAAAGAATAAATTTTCATACTACAACAGGTTATTTCTCCTTTTTTTAATTGGAATAAGCGTTTCCGTTGTGTATTTTTATTTATTTTATCCTCACTATCGGCCAAAAATAGTTTTAATTTTTTTAGCCATTTTTTCTTTTGTTTTTATCAATCTGTGGCATCTTTTTGCTTATCATTTTTTTAAAACTAAAAAAATTAAAGCCCTGATTATAGGGGAAGGTGAATCTTCTTTAAAAATAGCCAATGAACTTAAAAATTATTTGAATTTGAACCCGCAGTTGGGCTATGAGATTGTACGAATTATTTCTCCTCTGACTTTTTTAGATAATTATAAAAATGATTCTTTTAAAGAAATTGGGCTTTTAATAATTGATTTTTCTTCTTTGAGGAATTTTAAAGAGGAGCATCCCTTAAATTACCAAATAATAGATTTGATAGATTTTTATGAAATGATTTTTAGGAAAATACCAATCGAATTGCTTTCTATAGAATGGTTTTTAAAAAATGTTAGTAATAAAAATTGGGATTTTTTCGAGGGTATAAAAAGGCTTTTTGATTTTTTAGGGGCTTTTATTATTTTAATAATTTCTCTGCCTTTCTGGCCACTAATTGCTTTATTGATTAAAATTGATTCAGAGGGTCCGATTTTTTATATTTCAAAGAGAATAGGCAAAAACGAAAAACCATTTTTGATTTATAAATTTAGAACAATGATCAAAGATGCTTCCTTGATTGGTCCGGCTTGGACTTTGGAAGGAGATCCTAGAATTACTCGAATGGGAAGATTTTTAAGAAAGACTCATATTGACGAAATTCCCCAACTAATAAATATTTTAAAGGGTGAAATGTCTTTTGTTGGCCCTCGCCCCGAAGAAGAAAAATTAGTAGAACTTTATAAAAAGGAAATTCCCTTTTATCATTATCGTTTTTTAATCAAACCGGGCATTTTGGGTTGGGCTCAAATAAATTATCCTCACACTTCTTCAGTTGAAGAAGCAAAAGAAAAATTGGGTTACGATTTTTTTTATCTTAAAAATAGAAGTTTTATTTTAGACTTAATTATTTTTCTGCGTGTTTTAATTAGTCTTTTTGAAGTAAAAACCCATTGATTATGACCATTAAAAGTTCTTTCGCTTTTGTAATTAACAAAGAAAATTCGGGAGAAAGTGATCGTTTATACACTTTTTATACAGAAGAATTTGGAAAAATTCGGTTATTGGCGGTTGGCAGTCAAAAAATCAAAGCTAAATTGAGCGGTCATTTAGAAATTCCTTCTTATGTCTGGATTAAATTTAGCTTAGGTCGTAAAAATAAATTAATTAGCGCCTTAGAAATTGAACCCTTTCTTAAGCTAAAAGAAAATTTTTGGGGATTATTTGTCTCTTTTGAGATATTAAAATTTTTAGACCAATTTACTTTAGAAGGAGAGAATGATAAAAAAGTTTGGATTCTTCTCTCTCAGGCTTTTTTTTATCTGAAAGAAAATATTGGGAAGGGTTGGGATAAAGATTTGGTTCATTTTTTGTTTTTGTATTTTCTTGCTCAATTTTTAAAAATTTCCGGGTGGGCTCCTTATTTGAAAAATTGTTTAATTTGCAATGAAAAAGCCAACTATTTTAGCTTTCAGCAAAGAGGTTTAGTTTGCAGATCTCATAAAGACAATGATTCGATTTTTTTAACCCCAAAAGAAAAAGAGAGTTTAAGATCTCTTTTTGAAAAAAATTTTGAAGAATTTAATGGGACAATTTTAAAAGAAATTTTACAATTTCAGAAGAAATTTCTTTTAATTTTTCAAAAATTTACTTTTTCTTTAAAATTGGCTATAATGGATTAAATAATTTTTATAAAATATGCCCGAAAATAAAATTATTCGTTTTTTTAAAAGTTTTTGGGGTGGTCTTTTCATTGCTTTTATTCTAATAGGTTTAGGGTATTTGATCTATAATTTTTTAAGCCAAGGAACAGTTGAATTGTTAATATCAGGTTCTGATGAGGCAAAATCAGGAGAGGTTAAGCCTATTAATTTTATTATCTATAATAATTCCAATAATAATTTAAGCGATGGTCTTTTAACGATTAAATTGCCAGAAGGGGTTTTTAACCCCGAAGATTTATCGGCTGACAAAATAGTTTTAGATATCGGCGTCTTAAAGGCTAAATCTAGCCAAGAAACAAACATGAGTTTGCTTTTTACTGGCGAAAATAATACTTTAAAAAATATTGAGGCTGTTTTTAGGTATCGACCAGAGAAGTTGAACGCGTATTTTGAGAAAAGCGATTCTAAAAAAATATTAATCAATGGATCTGTTTTTCGATTATCTGTTTTAACTCCTAATCAGGTTTTTATAGATCAAAATTTTCCAATTACTTTATCTTGGTCTAATATTTATGAGTATCTTTACGAAAATGTTGAAATTAGAGCTAATTGGCCGGATGGTTTTCTTTTTCAAGAGTCAAATCCCAAACCGATTGGCAGAGTTAATGATACCTGGAGTTTAGGGATAATTGCGCCTGCAAGCGAAGGGAAAATTACTATAAAAGGACTGCTTTCTGGAACACCTCAAGAGACAAAAAAGATAGTTTTTACTTTGGGAATTAATAAAAACAATCAGTTTTTTCCTTTAGTTAAATCAGAAGCGATAGTGACTTTAATAGAGAATCCATTAAAGATTTATACTTTGGTCAATGGAGCAACTGCTTATGAAGCGAATTTAGGAGAAGAATTAGTTTTTGATATTTATTATCAAAATAATTATTCAAGCGCTTTGCGAAATGTCAAGGTAAAAGTTGATTTATCAGGAGATGTCTTTGATTATGATAGTTTAGAAGCGCCTAAAGGAGTGTATTCTAAACACTTAAAGCAAATATTTTGGGATGGATTATATGTCCAAGATCTTTATAATTTAACACCAGGAGAGAGTGGAACTTTAAGATTTAGCATTAAAGTAAAGAAAGATTGGCCTATGTTAAGCAAATCCCAGCAAAATCCTCTTTTAGAAGTGAAAACTACTATTGAAAGCGGGAATATTCCCGAAGGGACAGATCTTTCTGAATTACCCAAGTCTTCTTTCGTTAATACTATTAAGATTAACTCGGACGCTAAGTTAATGGTAGAAAGTTATCATTATGATTATGCTTCTGGAATAGCTAATACTGGTAGTTTGCCTTTAAGGGTAGGCCAACCAACAGATTTTACTATCCATTTCAAAATCAAAAATACTTACAATGCTTTAAGTGATGTTGTTGTTCAAACAACTTTGCCAGCTTGGGTGGAGTTTACTTCGCAGGTAGCTGGAAATTACGGCTCCTCAAGGCCCCAATATGATTCTCTCCGGAGAACTGTTACGTGGACTTTAAGTTCCATTGAAGCCGGTTCCGGAGTTTTAGATAAAGGATACGAAGCTATTTTTCAAATAAGAGTTACTCCTACTTCTAATTATACTTATCAAGCCATTCCTTTGACCGGAGAAATTACTTTTCGAGCAGTTGATTCCTTTACCGGAAAAGCGATAGAACAAATTCTTCCATCAGTAATCTCTAATAAATTGACTGATCAGGCGGTATTTCCCGGCCAAGGAATAGTTCAACCATAAAATGATAAAATTAAATTATGAGCGATTTAAGCAATCAAAATCTTTTTGAGAAAATTGTTTCTTTAAGCAAAAGAAGAGGAATTGTTGTTCAGGATTCAGAAATTTATGGTGGTCTAGCAAATAGTTGGGATTTTGGGCCATTAGGAGTGGAATTAAAGAGGAATATTAAAAATTTATGGTGGCAGGAAATTGTTATTTCTCGGGATGATGTTTGCGGAATAGATTCCGCTATTCTGATGAATCCCAAAGTTTGGGAAGCTTCTGGCCATCTAAAGAGTTTTTCTGATCCTTTGGTAGAATGTAAAAATTGTCATAGCCGTTTTCGGGCTGATTATTTGAAAAAAGGAGAATATGGAGAATTAATTTTTAAAGAAGGGAAGTACTATTGTCCTTTATGCCAAGGAGAATTAACCGAAGAAAGAAATTTTAATTTAATGTTTAAAACTTTTTTAGGCCCGACAGAGGAAACGGCTTCAACTGTTTATTTAAGGCCAGAGACAGCTCAAGGGATTTTCATTAATTTTAAGTATGTTTTAAACGCTTGCCGAAAAAAATTACCTTTTGGAATCGCTCAGGTTGGAAAATCTTTTCGCAATGAAATTACTCCCTCAAATTTCATTTTTCGGACAAGGGAGTTTGAACAAATGGAATTAGAGTATTTTGTTAAACCTTCTGAAGATGAGAAGTGGTACTTATATTGGCAAGAACAAAGATTTAATTGGTTTTTAAAATTAGGAATTAAAAAAGAAAACATTAGGTTAAGAGAACATGAAAAATCAGAACTTGCTCATTATGCTAAAGCTTGCGCCGATATTGAATATCATTTTCCGTTTGGCTGGGGAGAGTTAGAAGGAATTGCTAATCGAACCGATTATGATTTAAAAAATCACCAAAAATATTCTCAAAAAGATTTAACCTATTATGACGAAGAAGAGAAAAAATCTTATTTTCCTTATGTCATCGAACCTTCTGTAGGAGTAGAGAGATCGCTTTTGGCTTTTTTATGCGATGCCTATACCGAAGAAGAAACAGAAGAGGGAGAAAAGCGAGCAGTTTTGAAACTTAATAGACTTTTAGCCCCGATAAAGTTAGCGGTTTTGCCTTTAATTAAAAATAACGAAAAAATTAGAGAAAAGAGCCAATCAATCTATCAAAATTTAAAGAAAGGAATGCCTTATTTAATCTATTATGATGAGGTAGGTTCTATTGGCCGGCGATATCGTCGGCAAGACGAAATCGGGACCCCTTTTTGTTTAACTGTTGATCATCAAAGTTTAGAAGATAATACTGTTACTATTCGAGAAAGGGATTCTATGAAGCAGTTTCGAATAAAAATAGAAGAAGTGAAAGATTGGTTCAGAAAGGAAATGGTATTTAATTAATATGAAAAGATATTTTTTGAAAAAACTTCCCAATGGATTAAAATTGCTTTTCCTTCCATCAGAAGATGTTTTGTCTTTTCAAGTGATGGTTTTAGTGAAAGTAGGAGCTGATTATGAGAACAAAGAAGAAAATGGTATTTCTCATTTTTTAGAACATTTAGCTTTTAAGGGGACAAAAAATCGCCCTTCAAATTTACTAATTAGCCAAGAATTAGATTATATAGGCGCTATTTATAACGCTTTTACCGGTAGAGAATTGACCGGTTATTATATCCGGGCTTCCTATAAAAATTATTTAAAGATTTTGGATATTATTGCTGATCTTTACTTAAACCCTTTATTTGAGGAAAAGGATATCGAGAAAGAAAAAGGAGTTATCCTTGAGGAAATGAATATGTATTATGATGATCCAAAGTCCTATGTTTGGGAGGTATGGGAAAAATTATTATATCAGAATCAACCGGCCGGTCGGCCTATCATTGGTTCAAAAGAAAATATTTTAAGGTTTAAAAAAGATGATTTTTTAAATTATCGCCAAAAACATTATCATAGTTCTTCGACTTTAATTGTCGTGAGCGGTAATTTTAGTTTTAAAAGAGAGTTTGTGAAAAAGGTTATTACTTTTTTTGAGAAAATTCCCTCAAAAAAAATTGAAAAAAAGGCAAGAACTAACGATCTTCAAAATAAACCTCAAATAGATTTAGAATATCGAAAAACCGATCAAGCTCATTTAATCATTGGAGTAAAAACTTTTGACCTCTTTGATAAAAGAAACTATCCTTTAAGTATTTTAGACGCAATATTGGATGGCGGGATGTCAGCTTTATTGTTCCAATTGGTAAGAGAAAAATTAGGGGCAGCTTATTATGTTGGTTCAGAAATAAGCTCTTATCTTGATAGAGGTTATTGGGCTGTTTATATGGGCGTTGATTTAAATAAGGTAGAAAAAGTTTTAGAAATCTTTTTAAAAGAATGGTTTAAATTAAAAAAGAACTTAGATCGAAAAACAATAGAGAAAGCAAAAAGTTATTTGAATGGACAAATAGCCTTAAAAATAGAAAACATCCATTCATTGGCATCTTCTTATGGCTCTCAGGAGCTCTTAAAAGGAAAAATAGAAACTCCCTCTCAGTTTTTAAAGAAAATTAATAGCGTCTCTTTAGAAGACGCCCAAAAAGTTTTAAGCGATTGTTTAAAGTCGGAGAAATTGAATTTAGCAATGATTGGTCCCTTTAAAAATAAAGAAAAATTTGCTAAAATAATCGAGAAGAACTATGAATAAAAATAATAAAACTATTGATTTATCATTGAAAACAATTTTTTACTTTTATCTCATCCCTTTAATTTTATTGATTTTATGGTATTTTCGAGGAATTATTTTAATTTTTCTTTTATCCTTTATTATTGCTTCTTTATTAGATAGGCCCCTTGATTTCTTCGAGAAGAGGCTTAAAAATCGGTTATTGTCAGTTATTATTGTTTATTTTTTAATTTTTCTTTTCTTAGGCATTTTTTCGTATTTTATTTATCCTTTTTTCAAAGATTTAATTTTAAACTTTTCAGAAATTAAAATTTTTAATAATTCTTTATTTTCTATTCCTTCAAGCGTTGATAATAAAGGATCTCAGACTAATTTTTCTTTAATTAAGTTTTTGAAGGAGTATTTATCTTTGAGAGGGAATCTTTCCCAAGAGTTGGTTAATCAATCTTATTATCTTTTGACAAAGATTTTTGGAGGAATTTCTTTCGCCTTTTTGACTTTTCTGTTGGCTTTCTTTTTAAATTTAAAGAAAAATACCATTGAGTTAGCAATTAGATTCTTGTCTCCAAAGCAATATGAGGAATACCTTCTTTCTTTATGGTTAAAAGTGCGTCAAAAAATTAGCGGTTGGTTTATTTCTCAGGTTATTTTGAGTTCAATAGTTGCCCTTTTGGTTTATTTTACTTTTTTGATCTTAGGACTGCCTTATAAAGAATTAATTGCTGTTTTGTCTGGTTTATTAGATTTTTTGCCTTATTTAGGTCCTCTTTTGGCTGGGATTTTGGCATTTTTTGTTGCTTTAAGTGAAAATATTTTTTTGGGTTTAACCGTAGCGGGTGTTTTTATTCTTATTCAGGCATTAGAAGGAATTATTGCTCCTTTTATTCGTTCAAAAACAATGGATATTCATCCCGTGATTTTAGTTTTAGCCATTATGGTCGGTGGAAAATTGGCTGGTTTTTTAGGAATTATTATTGCTTTACCCTTTTCTGCTTGTTTTTTTGAAGTATTAAAAGATTATCAGACTGGTAAATTAAAAAATTTATAACTTGATAAGTATTTTTAGACGTGATAAAATAAATTAAATTTGATTTTTTTTGAAAGTTAATTAAAATTAAAATAAAGCATAAAAAAGGAGAGGTGCGCCGAATTGGCAAGGCACACGCCTGGAGAGCGTGGTCCCCTTCGGGGGATTATGGGTTCGAGTCCCATCCTCTCCGCTAGTCGGAAAAACTTCATTTTAGATCGAGAAAATTACAAAAAATAAAAAATAAATAAAAATTATTAAGATATGAACTTATCTCATAATAATCAAAAAGGTTTTACTTTGTTAGAATTGTTAATTGTTATTGGTATTTTGGCCATCCTCTCAACGACAATGGTTTTAATAATTAACCCGGCTGAGCTGTTAAGAAGGGCCCGAGATTCCCAAAGGATTTCTGATTTAGCCACTCTAAAGACAGCCATTGGCTATTATATTATTAATGCTTCTACTCCTTATTTAGGAGGGGCAAGTACTAATGCGACATGTTACGGAGGAGGCGGAACAAAAACAATGTGGGCTACAACAAGTGGTGTTTCAGCTACTGGTTGGACTGGTTGGACTTATAGTTCTACTACCCTTCAAAAAACAGACGGAACGGGTTGGGTGCCTATAGATTTCAGTAGTTTAACCGGAGGATCACCAATTGGCTCTTTACCAGTAGATCCAACTAATTCTTCAGCAACAGCCAATCCTTCTTTGTATTATGTTTACACTTGCGAAGCGACGAATTTAACTTTTGAAATTGATGCCAATATGGAAAGCGCTTATTATAGAAATGGGGGAACTGGTGATGTTGAGTCAACTGATGGAGGCGATAACGCTTATCTTTACGAGGTGGGAACAGTTTTAACTGATACCAATGTAATGCCTAATGCCACTTCTACTAACTTTTTCCCTAATGCTAGTTAATGGAGTTAATTAAAGATTATTGATGACAATTTTAGCTAATTTTTTATATTGGTTATTGTTGCCAATTTTGGGATTAATTATAGAAGGAGGAATTTTATTTTTTCTTTGTTATAAAAAAATTCCTCCTTCTTTATTATTTTTAAAAAAACTTTATTATTTTTATTTTATTTTTTTGATTATTTATGCTTTTTCTCTTTCTGGTTTAAATTATTACCTTTGGTCAAAAGGAGAATTAACTCAAAAGCTTTTACCTCCTTATACTCCTCTTTCTTATTTTTTTCGATATTCTTTCCAATATTTTTATTTTGAAATTTTATTAAGGTTAATTTTTTCTTTAATTACTTTTTTAGGAATTCACTTCCTTAATAAAAAATTTCAACAAAAATTTTTTTATGAAGAAGAAAAATATTTAGCCGCTTTATCGATTTTAATTTTGAATTGGCCGATGAGTTTTTTCTATTTAATTCTGGTCCCAGTTTTAGGGTTGATTTCTCATTTTCTTTACTTTTTAATTTTTAAAAAATTGAGAAGAGTTTCATTTTTATACTTTTGGTCAATAACAGCATTGTTGGTTTTACTTTTTAATGGTATAATAATAAAAATTCCATTTTTTCAATCTTTAAAAGTTTAGGGTATGAATCTTTCTTTAGAAGAATTAAAGAATCTTTTATTAAAAAATCAATTAATTACAGAAACAGAATTTCAGAAAATAGTGCAAGAGGCTTCAAGAACAGAAAAAGATATTGTTGATTTATTGGTTTCTGAAGGTTATTTGACTAGAGATTACTATGCAGAATTATTAGCTGATTACTTAAAAGTAGAAAGAGTAAAATTAATCGGAAGAGAAATACCAAAAGAGATTTTAAACCTTATTCCCGAGGAAATAGCCAGAACTAAAAATGCTGTAGCCTTTCAAAAGGAAGGCAATGCTCTTTTTGTGGCTATGCTTAATCCGGTTAATTTAGAAACGATAGAATTTTTGGAAAAATATACCCGTCATTTTATCAAACCTTATTTATGCTTAGAGGAAGATTTAAAATACGCCTTTTCTCTTTATGGGGCAGTTGTTTCCGCTGATTTTAAAAAGATAATTGAAGAAAACATCCGGGCGGTTTTAAAAATAAAAGGATTAAAAGAAGAAGAGGCGGCAGTAGAATTTCCGATTGTTTCCTTATTGGAAAATTTAATTTCTTATGCCGCCTCTTTAAATGCTACTGATATCCATATAGAACCATTGGCTAATGACGTGTTGATTCGGTTTCGAATCGATGGTTTGTTAAGAGAAATAGTTTATCTACCCAAAGAAATCCATCCGGGTTTAGTAGCCAGAATAAAAATTTTGTCCAATTTGCAAATAGATGAACATAATAAACCTCAAGATGGCCGAATGAAATATAAATATGCCAATGTTTTATTTGATATTCGTGTGTCTATTATTCCGACAATGCATGGCGAAAAAGCGGCATTAAGGTTATTAGCTAGCGCCACTAAGCCAATGAGTTTTGAAGAATTAGGAATGCTGGAAGAAACTATTAAAATAGTAAAAGAGAATATTTCGAAAAGTTATGGAATGATTTTAGTTACCGGTCCGACTGGTTCCGGTAAAACTACCACTCTTTATGCGGTTTTAAACGCATTAAATAAGCCGGAGGTAAATATAATTACAATAGAAGATCCAATTGAATACGAATTAAAATTTATCAATCAAATCCAAGTTAATCCAAAAGCGGGAATTGATTTTGCCAATGGCTTAAGGGCTATCTTAAGACAGGATCCGAATATCATTATGGTGGGTGAAATCCGAGATCAAGAGACTGCCGAAATTGCGGTTCATGCCGCTTTAACCGGCCATTTAGTTTTATCAACGCTCCACACAAATGATGCTCCCACAGCAGTTCCTCGATTATTTGATTTGGGAGTACCTCCTTTTTTAGTGGCTTCGACTTTAAACTTGGTCATAGCTCAAAGGTTAGTAAGAAAAATTTGTCGGGATTGTATTTATAGTTACACTCCAACGAAAGAAGATTACGATTTAATAAACGATCATCTGAAAGGGTTGAAAGGAGATTACGCTTATGAATTCAAACCAAAATTTTTGTACAAAGGAAAAGGATGTTCTTCTTGCAATTATACTGGTTATCGAGGGAGGTTGGCAATTTATGAAGCCTTTAATATAAATGAAGAAATTAGAGAATATATTATTCGAAAAGATTTTTCTTTGGATGGTCTAAAAAAATTAGCCTATCAAATGAAAGAAGAAACAATGTTTGAGGATGGTTTAAAGAAAATGGAAAGGGGATTAACAACTCTTGAAGAGGTCTTAAGAGTGATAAAAGAATAGCCAAATATGTTATTTCATTATTTAGCTCAAGACCAAAAAGGGAAAATTAGAGAAGGGCATATTTCTCAGCCAAATTTAAAGGCGGTTTTAGAATATTTAAATGCTCAAAATTTAAAACCTTTAGCGGTTAAGCCTATTTCTTTTGAAGAAAAAGAAAAGAAAAAAGGGGTACTGGGTTTGCTTCAAAAAGAAAAAATTAGTTTAGTGGAAAAAGTATTTTTGATTAAATATTTAGGTTTAATGTTAAGAATCGGGACAGATTTGTTTTCGGCTATTGATATTTTGATTGAGTTTTTTGAATCAGGACCGGTAAGAAGATTTCTTTTGGAGGTAAGGACTTATTTGGAGCAAGGAAAACCATTTTCTTTAGCTTTCGAAAAACATCCTGAAATTTTTTCACCGATTATTACTAATTTAATAAAAGCCGGCGAAGCTTCCGGTAATTTAGAAATTACTTTAAATCAAATCGCTATCGATCTAGAAAGGGAAAGAAATATGACCACAAAGATTAGATCAGCTTTAATTTATCCGGTTATCTTACTAATCGCCTCTTTTTTAATGATTATTTTCTTGGTGACTTTCGCTATTCCTAGGTTGGGAGAAATGTTTTTATCCACTGGCCAGCCGATTCCTTTGTATACTAAAATTGTTTTAACTACTGGATTATTTTTGAATAAATATATTTATATCTTTTTGCCTCTTTTTTTGGGTATTCCTTTGGGTTTATATCTTTATTTTTCTAGAACGAAAGAGGGGAAAAAATATTTTTCTGATATTACAAGCCGGTTGCCAGTTTTGAAAAATTTAATTGAGAAAATGGCTCTTTTTCGCTTAACTTCTGTTTTGGCTAATTTAATTAAAGCGGGAATGCCTATAATTAAAGCTGTTGAAATTACCGCTTTGGCAGTTGGTCATCCTCAATATGAAAGCGCTTTAAAAAGAATTTCTAAAGAATATCTTTCTAAAGGGCTTACTTTAGGGGAATCTTTTCGGCAAGAAAAGGTTTTTCCTTCAATTATTATCAATTTAGTTTCTTTATCAGAAAAAGCTGGCCGAACAGAAGAAGTGTTATTTTCTTTAGCGAATTTTTACGAAGAAGAGATTGATACCACTTTAAAAACTTTAACTTCATTGATCGAACCATTACTTTTGCTCTTTTTAGGATTAGTGGTTGGAGGGATAGCTTTGTCTTTGATTATTCCTGTTTATCAATTAGTGAGTCAGTTCTAAATTTGGGGGATTGCCTTTATTAAGTTTTTTTGGTATAATATAAAAACCATTAGATCGGGTAGTTGCCATTTTAAACGGGAGGAAAGTCCGAACACCCCTCTTTTTTGGAGAAAAAGACAGTGGTTAAAAGCCACCCTCTTTGAATGATGAGAAAATGGTAACATTTTCTAATCAATATTCAAGGAGAGAGGTGCGAACAGAGACGGTTTTGGGAGTGATCCCAAAACTATCCTGAAGAAATTCAGGATAAGCGTCGCTATAAGGCTTAAAGCCAAAGGCGACGGTGAAACGGCTAAATCCTTGTCGGGTGCAAGAGTCGAGCCTTTTAAAAAGGAGTGCTCGCTTAAGCCCAGATGGTAACATCGGGCTCAGAGAAATAACTACCCTCTCTTCCATAAAAAAGAGAGACAGAATTCGGCTTATAGATCTAATGGTTCCGCGCCCTTTTGGGGTGCGGATTTAATAAAGGTAGAAGGAAAAAGGAAGATGTAGTAAAATATAAATATCTGATCTATGAAAAAAATATTTTTTATCTTTCTTTTTCTAATATTTTTAGGGGCAGGATTTTATTTTTTTAATTTTTACCGAAACTTTAATTCTTCTGGTAATTCTCAAGGGGAAATAAATTTTCTTTTTCAAAAAAGCCCGAGTTTTTTTGAGGCTTACCAAAAATCATTACCTTTATTTTCCCGGTTGCCTTCTTATTATCAAGAGATTTTTAAAATTTATTCCTCTTTTTTAGTGAAAAATCAGACCTCGCCTTTTTTGCTATTTGCCCTTTATCTTAAAAACCCGTTAATTTATCAAAAAATTGAATCTTTTTCGGCTCTTTTTAAAGATTTATCTTTAAATCAATTTTTTCCAAAAGAATTAGAGGAAAAGAAAGCTATTTTATCTTTTTTGGGCCAAGATCAAGAAAAAAATTATTTAATTATTTTTCAGGATCCTTTAATCGAAAGACCTTCAGGTGGCATTTTTGCCGCTTACGCAATATTAAATTTTCAAAGAGAAAATTATAATATCTCAAAAGCTAGCCATATTATTGATTTAGATTTAATTTTTCAAAAAGAATATTTGCCTTATCCAATTTTGTCGAAACAAACAGATAGATTGCTTTTTCATGATTTAGGATGGTTTTTAAATGCGGAATCAAATAGTCAAGAAGTTTTGAACGCTTTTAATTCTTTAGAATTAAATGACTTAGGTTTTGACGGAGTTATTTTTATAAACTTAGGAATTTTCCAAGAGATTTTAAAAGTTGCTGGTCCAATTGAAATAAATAACCAAATGATTACTCAAGAAAATGTTTTAAATTATCTCAGGAATTTAATCTCATCTGATTTTCGTTCTAATACTAACCAAAAATTTTCGCCTTTTTTCTTTAGTTTTTTAAAAGTAATTTTTGAGAAGATTCAAAATCTCGAAGAAGAAAAATTTTTATATTTAGCGGAAATTTTCAAAGAAGCGCTAGAGAGAAAAGATATTCAGTTATCCCTTCAAGATCAAGAAATAATGAGATTCTTAAAAGAAAATGGTATCATTCCTTCTTTTCAAAATGAAAATTTAGATTATCTATCCGTTGTCTTTTTCTCAAAAAATGAAGATTTTTCGAAAGAAAAATCATTGCCAATAAAATTTTCTTTAGATTCTTTAATTTTTGAAAATGAAACAAAAAATAATTTAATTATTTTTCCCCAAGAAGAGGGTTATCTAAAAATTTATTTGCCAAGTAATGCCAAAATCGAGAAAGTTAAAAATTGTTTTTTAAACCTCTATTTAAAAGAAAATTTGTCAGGTAGTTTCTGGCCGGAAAGTTACGATAAAAGGGTGTTTGATATGGAGAAGCAAATTGAAGTTTATGAGGAAAACGGTAAAAAAGTTATTGGTTGCTATAATTCTAAAAATTTAAACGTAGAAATAACTTATTTTCTAGATTTTGGAAAAAAAGAATTAAAAGAAAAGGGAAAATGGCAATTGATTATCGAAAAACAAAGCGGAAAAGACACTTATTTTTCTTATAATATTTTAAACTTTAAAGATTTAAACCTTCAGCCAACGCTTTTTGCTTTTAGCCAATGGATTTCTTTAGAAAAAGATTTAGAGATTAATTTTTATTTAAATCAAGAATAAATTTATGGATGAGAAAAAAATTAAAAATTTTGTAATCATTGCCCATATCGATCACGGAAAATCTACTTTGGCTGATCGTTTTTTAGAGATTACTCAGACTGTTAAAACCAAAGAAAAACTTGAACAATATTTAGATCGGATGAGTTTAGAAAAAGAGCACGGAGTCACTATTAAAATGCACCCCGTCAGAATGAATTATAAGAACTATTCTTTAAATCTGATTGATACCCCTGGCCATATTGATTTTAATTATGAAGTGTCTAGGGCTTTGGCAGCAGTCGAGGGAGCAATTTTGTTAGTGGATATAACTCAAGGAATTCAAGCCCAGACTCTTCATAATTTTTATTTGGCTAAAAACCAAGGGTTAAAAGTAATTGGAGTTTTAAATAAAATTGATTTAAATACTCTTGATTTAAAGGAAAAAAGAAAGCAATTAGCGGATTTATTAGAAGTTCCGGAAGAAGAAATTTCTTTAGTTTCTGCTAAAACTGGCCAAGGAGTCGAAGAATTGTTAGAAAGGATAATCAATGAATTTCCTTTTCCCAAAATAGAAATAAATAAACCATTTAAGGCGTTAATTTTTGACTCCAGTTATGATCCTTATAAAGGAATAATAGCTTATATTAAAGTTTTTGAGGGGAAAATAAGAAAAGGAGAAAAAATAGAATTTTACGCGACGAAAACTCGAGGAGAAGTTTTTGATTTAGGTTATTTTTCTCCGGAATTAATTTCTCAGGAAGAATTAAAATTAGGGGAAATAGGATGGTTGGCTACTGGTTTAAAAGATCCTTCTTTAGTAAGAGTAGGAGACACTATTTTTGCTTTAAACGATCAAAATCAAATCAAAATTCCAATTCAAGGTTATCAAGAACCAAAGCCAATGATTTTTGCCTCAGTTTATCTAAAAGATCCGAATCAGAAGTTCGAGGATTTTCAGAGAGCTTTAAATCAACTGAAGTTAAATGATTGGGCTTTATTTTTCGAAATGGAAAATTCTGATATTTTCGGTCGAGGTTTTCGCATGGGTTTTTTGGGAATGTTTCATTTAAAGATTACCTTGGAAAGACTGGAAAAAGAATATCAATTAAAACTAATGATTACCAACCCCATGGTTCCTTATAAGATTTATTTGAAGGGCACAAAAGAACCCATTACTGTTTCTAATCCTAATTACTGGCCCGATCAGGAAAAAATCTCAAAGGTTGAAGAGCCGGTCGCTAAAGTAGAAATTATCACTCCCGATAATTTTTTTAATTCTATTTATCAACTTTTAATTGCTTTTCGAGGTAGAAATATTGTTTCCGAAAATTTTTCTTCAAAGTTAATTAAAATAACCGCGGAAGCCCCGCTTTTTAAAATTATTAAAAATTTTTATGACAAATTAAAATCGATTTCTTCTGGTTATGCTTCATTTAATTATGAACTCTCTTCTTACCAGGAAGCTAATTTAGAAAAATTAGAAGTGCTTTTAGCCGGCAAAAAAATAGAAAGTTTAAGTAAGATTGTTTACTCAGAAGAAAAAGAAAAAGAAGCCAAAAATTTGGCTTTCAATTTAAAAAATATTCTTCCTCGGCAATTATTTCCGGTTCCTATCCAGGTAAAAGATTCAAAAAGAATTATTTCAAGAGAAACTTTGCCGGCTTTGAAAAAGGATGTGACTGGTCATCTTTATGGAGGAGATAGAACAAGAAAGATGAAGCTTTGGCAAAAACAAAAAGAAGGGAAGAAAAGATTATTAGAACAGGCAGATTTAAAACTTGACCCAGAAGTATTTTATAAGTTATATTCTTTAGAGGAATAATATGGCAAAATATTTTTTATTTCTTTCCCTTATTATTTTAACGATTTTTTTTGGTTATCGTTTAAAGGGCTTATATGAAAATTATCAATACTTAAAAGGAGAAGTTTCAGAATTAGAGCAAAAGAAGAACTATCTTTTAAAAGAGAAAGAATTATTAGAAAAAAATTTGACCATAGACAAAGAAAGAGCTCTAGAGAGAGAAGCTCGGGTAATGTTAGGTTTAAAAAAAGAAGGCGAGAAAGTAATTTTAGTAATCCCTCCCAAAGAAGGTAATCAAAAAAATAGCTTTTCAAAAAATAACCCTCCTTTAAACGCTACCCTCGAAAAAGTTTCTTTGTGGCAAAAAATTTGGTATAATCTTTTAAATTTTCTAAAATAAAAAGCGGCAGTAGTTCAGTGGAAGAATGTCTCCTTCCCAAGGAGAAGGTCGCGGGTTCGAATCCCGTCTGCCGCTCTTCTACCTTAATGAAAAGAAAAAGACTTCTAAGAGAATTTTATACTCGACCTACTTTATTAGTAGCTAAAGATCTTTTGGGAAAATATATTGTTCGAAGAATAAATAACAAGGAAATTATTGGCCAAATTATTGAAACGGAGGTTTATATTGGCCCAAAAGATAAAGCCTCCCATGCTTATTTAGGAAAAAAGACAAAAAGAAATCAGGCTGAGTTTTTCATTGGCGGTCATATTTATATTTATCTTGTCTATGGAATGTATTGGCAATTAAACATTTCCACTTATTTAGAAGGAAAACCAGAATGTGTTTTGATTCGGGCTTTAAAACCGATAAAATATAAAGATCAAAAAAATTTAGACCTTGAACTAACTAATGGTCCGGGAAAAGTTTGCCAATTTTTAAAGCTAGATAAATCTTTTTATGGCGAAGATTTAACCTTAAGTAAAAGGATTTGGCTTGAGGATTGGGGAGATAAAGTTAATCCAAAGGATATTTTAGCGACCAGAAGAGTAGGAATTGATTATGCTGGTAAATATTGGTCGCGAAGAAAATGGCGCTTTCTTTTAAAAGAATTTTATGGTAAACTAAAAAAGATTTAGTATTAAGGTCTAGTAAATAAAAAATTAAAAATATGTTTCAACCATTTTTTTCTCTCTTTTCTTTCGCTTCTTATATCATTTATTTTTTATTAGTTTGGGCTTTAATTTGGAAGGGATGGGCTTTATGGGTTTCTGCCCGTCGAAATGAGAAAATTTGGTTTATTATTTTATTGGTAATAAACACATTAGGTTTACTGGAAATCTTCTATCTTTTTATCTATACTCGGTTTTTAAGAAAAAAAGAGGAGTAAGTTTATGGTCAAAAGAAAGTTAAAAGGTCTCCTGCTTTTTTCCGGAGGTCTTGATTCGCTTTTAGCTTTTAAAATCTCTCAAAAGTTAGGGATTGATTTAACTCTTTTAATATTTAAAAGTTATTTTTTTGATGAAAAATTGGCTTTAAAAGCTATTTCTTTAAGTATGATTAAAGCTCCTTATAGGGTGATTGATATCTCTCAAGAGCAGTTTCAGATAGTAAAAAATCCTTTATACGGTTATGGCAAAAATTTAAATCCCTGTCTTGATTGTCATTTATTAATGCTAAAAAAAGCGAAAGAAATAAAAGAAAAGGAGGGTTTCGACCTTGTTATCACTGGAGAGGTATTAGGTGAAAGACCTTTTAGCCAAAATATTTCTGCCTTAAAATTATTAGAAGAAAAAGCCGGTCTTAAAGGTTGTCTTTTAAGACCGTTAAGTGCTTTGTTGTTAGAACCAACAATTTTTGAAAAAGAAGGATTGATAAATCGAAGTCATCTTTTAGATATTTCTGGTCGTTCAAGAAAAAGACAATTAGAAATAGCAAAAAAATTTCGTTTAAAATGGTTTCCTACTCCTTCTGGGGGCTGTCTTTTAACTGATCCCCAGTTTTCAAATAGGTTAAAACAACTTTTAGGTTTAACAGAAGATATTAAGGATTCAGATATAGAACTTTTAAAGCTAGGTCGTCATTTTGTTTTTGATAAATTGAAAATAATTATCGGGAGAAATCAAGAAGAAAATCAAAAATTAAAAGAAATGCGTGAAAAAAAAGATTTAATTATAGAAATGAAAAATTATCCTGGCCCAACAGCTTTAATTCGGTCCTATGAGAAAAGAAAAATTCCCGAGGAGATTATCAATAAAGCCAAGGAAATGATTATTCATTATTCTAAAAAAACTCAAGGGAAAAAGGATATTGAATTTATATTTTATTGATAATCCCTCCCCCTAAAACTAAATCTTTTTGATAAAAAACTGCTATTTGGCCAGGGGTGGGAGCAAAAAAATTATTTTTTAAAGCGGTGATTTTTAACCCCTTTTTATAAGGAGAAATTTGACTTTTAATTGATTTTTGCTGGGAACGAATTTTTACTTCTGCCAAGATGGGATTTTTTATTTTTTCACCAGTAATAAGTCGGTATGGCGAAAGGGTGATTTCTTTTTTGAGGAGTAATTTTCTATTTTTGGTTACATAGATAATATTTTTAAAAGGGTCAATTTCTAAAACATAGTAAGGTCCTTGATTTAGATATAATCCCTTTCTTTGCCCTAGAGTAAATAAGAAAAACCCATTATGATATCCTAATTTTTCTTTTGTTTCTTTATCTATTATTAGACCTTTTTGGCTTTTTAATTTTGAAGATAAAAAGTCATTTACAGAAGCAAAGGAAAGATAACAAAAATCCTGGCTTTCTCGATATTCAGCTTTAAAAGGCCAATTATAAAGATGAGCTAGTTTATAAATTTCTTTTTTTGTATAGTTACCAACAGGAAAAATTGTTTTTTTTAAAATTTTTTGATTTAAGAAGCATAAATAATAACTTTGATCTTTTTGTTTATCTTTAGCTTTTAAAAGAAGGTATTTTTTGTTTTTTGAATCGTATAAAATTCTAGCATAATGACCTGTGGCAATGAAATCTGTTTTAAATTTTTGAGCAAGCTTTAATAAATAATGAAATTTAAAATAATAGTTGCAATATACACAAGGATTAGGAGTGAGGCCTTTTTGAT
Organism: Minisyncoccia bacterium; assembly: GCA_049699995.1. Classification (GTDB taxonomy): domain Bacteria; phylum Patescibacteriota; class Minisyncoccia; order UBA6257; family UBA6257; genus JBNAWD01. The sequence goes on from JBNAWD010000003.1 coordinate 23,300, forward strand.
AGCTTTTTAAGAAATAGTTAACAACAATTTTTTCAAAATCTTTTCTTAAATCAAAAAGATAATGTTTAAATCCCAAATCTTTTACCCACTTTTTTAATTTTAAAAAATCTTCTTTCTTTTTTTGGTAAATTTCTTTTGTTTGATTTTTGTTTGGTGTCCAGATGGGGAGAAAAAAAGAGACACCAATAACTTCATATCCTAAATTTTTTAAAATAATTAAACTAGAGGAAGAATCAATCCCCGAAGACATTGCCAATAATACTTTTTTATTTTTCTTCGTTTTCATTTTTTGTTAGTTGTTTTAGTTTTTCTTCAATTATTTTTTGTTCTTTTAAAATTCTTTGATGATTTTCTTCTAATTCTTTTGGGATTTCTTTTTTGGTTTGTTTAAAATAATTATAAATTGCCTCTTTTAAAGCATCGACTGCTAATAAAGAGCAGTGCATTTTTATAGCAGGTAATCCTCCTAAGAAATTATTAATTTCTTGATGGGTTATTGAAAGAGCTTTTTCTAAGGTTTTTCCTTTTACCATTTCGCAAAGGGCGGAAGAAGTGGCGATAGCGGCTAAACAGCCATAAGTTTGAAATTTTATATCTTTTATTATTTCTCTATTTTTTTCTTTTTTAATTTTTAAATATAAAATCATAAAATCTCCGCACAAAACATTACCAGCTTTACCAATAGCATCAGCATTTTTAATTGAGCCAAAATATTTTGGTTTTTGAAAATATTTTATTGTTTTTGGGTTATACATATTTTTATATTTTATTAAAAAATTTTATTACAAAAACGCTTTTCCTTTTAACCACTGATTTCCTTTTAAAAAATCACTTGCTTTCATTTCTTTCTTGGAAGCTGGTTTAATTAGTTCAAGAACATAATATCCTTCTTTGGTCTTTACTATTAGTCGGTTATCTTTTTCTAAAATAGTGCCCGCCTTGATATCTTTTGAAAAATCTGGATCAAAAACAGGATAACCTTTTAAAATTTTAATTCTTAGTTTTTGGTTATTTTTGTCTAAGATTTCGGCATACACTCCTGGGGAAGGATTTAAGGCTCTTATTTTCCGATCTATTTCAATTAAAGTTTTTTTAAAATCAATTTTTTCATCTTCGGGTTTTAATTTAAAACAATAAGTAGCCTCTTTATGGTCTTGGGGGATAAGGATAATTTTGTTTTCAAGGTAGTCAGAAATAGAGGTTAAGAATAAATTAACCCCTTTTTCTGCTAAAATTTTTTCTAATTCTTGAGTTGTTATTTTCTCATTAAGATTAATTTTTTCCTGGGAAATTATTGGGCCATGATCTAATTCTTCATCCATTTTAAAAAGAGTAATACCTGTTTCTTTTTCTCCGTTTAAAATAACTGATTGGATAGGAGTAGCTCCTCGATATTTTGGTAAAAGTGAGGGGTGGAGATTTAAAAATCCATAAGGGAGAAGGTTTAAAAGAGCAGGGGGAATAATTTTACCATAACCGCATAGAAGAGCAAAATCAGCTTGGAAATTTTTTAACTTTTCTAATAACTCTTGGTCTAATTTTTCGGGCGCAAGAACTTTTATTTTATTTTTTAGGGCCGATTGGTGAACAAGGGTAAAACCAATTTTTTTTCTATGAGATAATTTTGGGGACTGGGTAATGACCAATAAAGGAGGGGTTTCTTTTTCTATTAATTTTTCTAAAATTAAAGCGGAAAAAGGGGAGGAACCGAAATAAAAATATTTTAAATTCATATTTATAGAGATTTGTTTTTACTTTCTTCTGATGATTCTTCTTTTAAGGTATAAACTTTTTTCGCTTTATCGATAAAAAGAATCCCATCTAAATGATCGACTTCGTGTTGGATAATTCTTGATAAAATTCCACAAAATTTTTGTTTGATTTTTTTGCCATTAGGATTTATTGCCTCTAGTGTAATTTTCTCCGGTCTCTCAACTATTCCAAAGATACCTTTTAAACTTAGACACCCCTCTTCCATTTCAATATTTTGTTTCGAAAATTTAACAATTTTAGGATTTAAAAAAACATAAAACTTATTTTGAAAATAACAAATAATTATCCTGAAAGGATATCCGATTTGATTAGCTGCCAGACCAACGCCGTTATTTTCTATCATTGCTTTTTTCATTGTCTTAATAATTTCTTTTATTTCTGGGGTAATTTTTTCTACGGGCTGAGCTTTTTGTTTTAAAATAGGATGAGGATTTTGAAGTATTTCCATATTATTTATAGTAAATTATCTGGGTCAACCTCGATCTCAAATTTTTTATCCAAATCTTTTAAAAGAAAATTTCTCATTTTAATTTCTTTTAAACTAGGGAATGGGCTTAAAAGATCTAACCCCGCTTCAAAAGAAAGGTCTTTTCTAATTTCTTTCTCGTATTTCATTTTTAAAAAAAGATAAAAATGGTATTGGTTTTTCTCTTTAAAGATAAAAGCGGGAACCGCTTGAGAAATAGAAAATTTATCTTCCAATTTTAATTTATTTATTCTTTCTTCGATAATTGATTTTGCTTTTTCTGTTTCTTTTAAAGCTTTTTCCAGAGATGGTGTCCGATATCTAATTTTAGTAATTTGCCAGTAAGGAGGTAAAGAATGTTTTTTTCGCCAATGAAGTTCTTCTTGAAAGAATTCTTTATCCTTTCCTTGGATAAAATAAGAGAAGACTTTGCTTTCCGGCGCAATTGTTTGGATAATTAACTCTTTTTCTGTAATTTTTAGCAATTTTTTTAAAAGAAGAAAAACTCTTTCCTCGCTTTTATAATCAGGCAAAAATAGAAGATTGTCAATAGAGATGACACCGACATAGGGAACTTTTTCAAGTTGAGGTTTAAAAAGGGCCTCTGTGGTAATTAAAAATTGATACTTTTGGTTATTGAAATCTTTTAAAATCTCAATTAAATTTTCTTTTTCTGAAAACAATAATTGAAATTTTATATTTTGAATGATTTTCTTTAATTCTAAAGCTACTCTTTCGGTTCCTCTCCCTAAAGATTTTAATTTGTAAGATTGGCATAACGGGCAAATATCGGGAGCATTTTTTGTCTCTCCACAATGATGACAAACTAATTTTCTTTTTCTATTGATGGTTTGTAAAACAAAAGGGACTTCGCAAGAAGGGCATTTAAAAACATAACCGCAATCTTGGCATAACACTGTTGTTGCCAAAGCCTTTCTATTTATAAAAAGAATCATTCTTTCTTGGTTTTTTATAACCTGTTTTATCTTTTCCTGCAATTCAGGAGTAAAAACGCTAAATTTATTTTTCTGAAATTGGATTAGAGAGATTTTAGTCATAATAAAAAATTAATTCCGCTTGATGATAAAAAGCTAATTTTTGAGCAATTCTGATTGCCTGATAGAAAGGTTTTTGGTCCCAGGATTTATAACTTTGGTTTTCCGGATCTGAAACAATTACTAATTTTAAATTCTGGAAAGGCAAAAAAACAGCTGACCTCGTTCCTAAAATGAGAAAAGGTTTTTTTTCTAAGATTTCTTTAAAAATTTTAAAGTTTTCTTTTTTAGATTTTTTTTGAAAAATAACAGAATTAGGGAGTTTTTCTTGATAATAGCTCACGTGGAAATTAGTAGGAGTCAAAAATAAAACTTGGTAATGGCTTGAATAGGCAGAAATTTTTTTAGTTATTAAGGAAAAATCACGGGTTTCGGTAATAACAATTTCCGATAACTCTTTTGGGTCTTCTAGGCGGTTTAAATCTATTTGTTCTTTTTTCAGAAAATTAAAAAAACTTTTGAGGTTTGAGGGTAAAATAGTTTTTATGGCTAAAGGCAAAGAGCAATAATAATATTGAGATAAAAAATTTGCTAATAAAAATAAAGGCGTATTAAATAAGGGAAAATCAATAACAATTTTATTTATTTTTTTTAAGCGATAGGGAACTTTTTTTATTAAATTTTTAAATTTTAAAACCGGAGCGCTTTCGCTAACCAAGCCAAAACAATTCCTATTTTTAAAATTGATCTCGACAATCGAACCCTTTTTGAGATCTTCAGATGAATAATAAAAATAATAATTTTCTTGAAAAGGGAGTCGAATAATAGGGATAATTTTTAATAGAAACATTATTTTTTAAAAGAAAATTCTTTTATTTTAAGATAGTGAGCGCCTTCGGGTTTTAAAATACTTTCCATTAAATAAAAACTTTCTACTAAAAGAGAAAGATTCGCTTCTTTTTCAATTAAATGAGGCGAAGGTAAGTTGAAATTTTTCTTTATTCGGAAAAGGGTAATATGGGGAATAATTTTTCTGCTTTCTTTTTGAAATTTAATGCTTTCCTGAGTCAATTTATTTTCCAGTTCATTTTTTAAATCCTCTAAACTTTTATTTTCTTTTCCTTTTAGCCAAATTAATCGATAAGGTGGCCTAGGACCATATTCAATCTTTTGGAAATTGATGAAAAATGGTTTAAATTGTTGGCTAATTTTTTGGGCAATTTCTATAATTTTATCTATTTCTTTCTCTTCAATATAACCTAAAAAAAGCACTGTTAAATGAGGCTCCGAAGCATCTCTTAAACAATCTTTTCGGTCCATTTTCTTAATTTCCTTTTGGTAAAAGGCAAGCTGTTTTTTAAAATTTTCGTTTAATAAAATAGCGAAAAAAAGTCTTTTTTTCACAGAATTATTCCTTTATTTTAGCCGATTTTTAAATTTTTTTCCAATTTCTATCTTTTAATAGATTTGAGGAATTTTTACTTTTATGATATATTTGACAATATGTTAAATAAAAAGAAAACAATATTTTTTATTATTGGTGGCCTGCTTTTAATAGGAGGAAGTTGGTTTGCCGGTTTTCTTTACGGGTCTAAAATTGGGTGGCAGAAAAACTTACCTGATCCTTTTGAAAAAATTATAAACAAAGAAAAGCCACAGGAATTACCGCCGGCTGATATGAGTATTTTTTGGGAGACTTGGAAAAAAATTTTAGAAAAATATGTTGACCGCATCAAATTAGATTCTCAAAAAAATATTGAAGGAGCAACCAAGGGGCTAGTAGAATCTTTAGACGATCCTTATTCTGAGTTTTTGAACGCCGAAGAAACGAAGGCGTTTAAACAAGATTTAACCGGAGAATTTTATGGAGTGGGAATGGAAATATCTAAAAAAGACGGAGCCATTATTGTTATTGCTCCCTTGCCTAATTCGCCGGCTGAAAAAGCTGGAATTTTACCGGGGGATCAAATTATTAAAATTGGCGAGAAAGATACTTTAAAAATGTCAACAACAGAAGCAGCGAATTTAATCCGTGGACCAAAGGGAACCAAAGTAAGTTTAACAATTTATAGGCCATCTTTAAATAAAACCTTAAATATTGAATTAATCCGGGATAAAATTAATATTCCTTCTTTTTCTTATCAATTTCTGGATAATAATATCGCTTATTTAAAATTTTATAATTTCAATCAGCCGCTCCTTTTAGAGTTTTATTTAAATTCTTTTGATATTTTATCCAAAAATCCAAAAGGTTTTATTATTGATTTAAGAAACAATCCGGGCGGTTATTTGGATATCGTGGTGGACATTGCTGGTTGGTTTTTGAAAAAAGGAGATGTGATTGTAAAAGAAGATTTGGGTAACGAAAATGTTAAACTTTATAAAAACGAAAAAGACGGTGTATTAAAGGATATTCCAGCAGTGGTTTTAATCAACGAGGGAACAGCTTCAGCTTCAGAGATTTTGGCGGGGGCTTTACGGGATAATCGAGGAATAAAACTGGTTGGTCAAAAATCTTTTGGCAAGGGTTCCGTTCAAGAATTAGTTAATTTGTCTAATAACTCTAGTTTAAAAATTACAATTGCTCATTGGTTAACTCCTAAAGGAGAGTTGATTGAAAAAAATGGCTTAAAGCCTGATATTGAAATAGAAAATTTACAAGAGCCTTTGGGGGCCTATGAAAAATTAAACTTAGAAAAAGATACTCAATTACAAAAAGCGATAGAAGTATTAAAAGAAGAAATAAAAAATTCTTTATAATCCTATGAAAGTTTACTTATTAAAAGACGTAGAAAATTTAGGAAGAAAAGGAGAGATTAAAGAGGTAAAAGATGGTTATGTTTTTAATTATTTAATTCCTAATAAATTAGCGGTGATAGCTAATAAATCTTTAATTAAACAGATCGAAAAGAAAAATCAAGAAGAAGAAAAGAGAAAAAAAATAGAGCAAAAAGAAAGAGGAGAATTAAAAGAGAAAATTGAAAAGATGGAATTAATAATTCCTTTGAAATTTTTAAAAGAAAATGGAGAGGCTTATGATTCGGTTAACAAAAAAAGAATTAAAGAGGAACTAAAAAAGAACAACATTGATATTTCTGAAAATCAAATTTTATTAGAAAAACCCCTCAAAAAAGAGGGGAATTATGAAGTAAGTTTAAATTTGGGTTACGAGATAAAAGCCAATTTAAAAATTAAGATTGTTCCTTTAAAGGAATAACCTCGATCGTCTTAACTCTTTTGATCTTTCCGGTAAAAGTTGTTTTTCTTTTTTCTTTAAATTTTACCACTCCGTTTTTTAAGGCATAAATGGTATCGTCTTTTCCCAGGGCAGTATTTTTTCCGGGATACCATTTTGTTCCCCGTTGTCTAATTAAAACTTCGCCAGCTTTTACTGCCTGACCGTCAAATCTTTTGACCCCTAATCTTTTGGCTTCGGAATCTCGGCCTAGTTTTGTTGAACCACCGCTTTTTGTGTGAGCCATATTTTTAAAATATTAATGTTTAAAATATTATCAAAAATTAAAAAAATTGTAAAGAAAAATAAAGGTTATATTCTTTTAACTCTTTTTTCTCTTTTGATTTTTTCTTTAGGTTTATCTTTAGGGATAATTGTTGGTGGAAATGTTTTTTCTCGACCACCGATAGTGATTGAAAAAGATTTATTATGGGAAAAAGAAAGTTTTTCTCAAAATAACAAAAATAATAACGAGGTTCAAAAATCATATGTTGCTAGCTCGAAAGGAAAATATTATTATCCCAGCGATTGTCCTTTGGCTAATAATTTATCCGAAAAGAATAAAATTTATTTTTCTTCCAAAGAAGAAGCCGAGGCTCAAGGATATGTTTATCAGGCAAAGTGTGATCAATATTAATCTTGATAATTTTTAATTTTTGTGGTATAATTTTAAAAGTTCTTTAAAAAATCGGAGGTGAAAGAAATGCTTGAGATTACCAATGAGGGGAAAGTAGTTCTGATGAGAAAAAAAGAAAACGGAGAAAGAGAAGTTCAAAAAGAGTATCATGATATTTTTTCGGGGATAAGAGGTCATATTTATGCCTTAAAGAAATTTTTTTTGGGAAAAGAAGAAGTGGACCCATTATTAGTGCAAGGGTTGATCCAGAGGGCATCTTATTTAATAAGCGTCAAAAATGTTGAAGTTAAAGAAGTAGAAAGATCAATAATAGAATTAAAGGCGTTAGCAGATCAGGACATGAGTGAAAAAGCAAAGCTGTCGGCGGTTAACAAGGTAATTGCTAGGTTGAGAAATTTAAAAGCATTGGTTTTTTTAAAAGAAGTCGCAAATAAATATATTCTAATCTTTAATAATAAAGAAAACTTAAAAAAGATAGACCAAAATATTAAAGAATTTATCAACGAATTAGAAGAAAAAAGGAAAAAGATTCAAGAAGAGGAAAGAAAATTAAAAATAGAAGAGAATAAATCAGTTAAAGAAGAAAAAATCTCTCCTCAGATTTTTTCAGTAGCCGAGGAAAAATATGTTGCAAAAATTAGGAATGAGGCAGGCGGAGAATTATTTATTACTTTTTTATATAAACCAGGGGAAAAAGATCTCAAGCTTACCAGCGCTTTTATCCGGGAAGAAAAACTGTATGATTATAGCTATTTAAAGCCAAAAATAGAAGATATAGTAGATATAAAAAAAGCCTTAGAAAAGATAAAAGAGGAAGAAGAAATTAATTTAGGTCGTTCATAAGCCCCCCTTTGTGGGGGCTTTTTTATTTGACAACCAATTCTTAAATAATTAAAATTTATATTATAATAAAATTAAATAATAAATAAAAAATATGGCTCACCTTGTTCCTTGGCGCTTCTTTGATCTCGATCGCTTCTTTTCCGATGAGGATTTTGAGGGACCCTCTCTTTTGCCGGTAATAGGTTTAAAAGGGCCGGCGATAAATCTTTACGAGACAGATAAAGAAGTAGTGGTAGAGATAGAGGCACCAGGATATGAGCCAAAAGATATTGAGATTTCGATAGAAAATCAGAATTTGTATTTGAGAGGGAAGACCGCTAAAAAAGAAGAAGAAAAAAGTAAGAACTATTGGCGAAAAGAGATTAGGCGAGAAAGCTTTGAAAGGATCGTTCACTTACCAGTCAAGGTAGAGGAGAAGGAAGCCAAAGCTACTTTTAAAAATGGAATAGTGAAAGTAGTTATTCCGAAAGCTGGTCAAGAGAAGGAAAAGAAGGTGAAAATTGAGGTCAAAGAAGAAAAATAATTGAAAAAAAGAAAAAGCCCTGAGGAAACTCAGGGCTTTTTCTTTGGCTTTTAAGGAGGGCAGAAAGAGAGACTCTTTTTGCCTAGCACTCACTTATATTATAATTATACTCTCTTTTTTTAAAAAAGTCAAGAGACGTAGAAAAGTTTGACAAGGGGGGAATTATTATTTAAAATAAAAATTGGTCCGGAGGCTGAGCACTCACTTTAATGGCTTTTTTGGAGTTAACCCCTCCGGGCCCTTTATTTTTATAAGGATATTTTTTAAAATGAAATAAGAGATATAATTTTATAAAATGCCAAAAGAAAAAGAATTGCCCAAGAATTTAAAAAATAAAATAAAAAAAGAATTTTCTTTAAAAGAAATTTCTTTTGTTAAAATTGGCGGAAAAGCAAAATACTTTATTGAGATTTCTAACAAAAAAGATTTGATTTTAATTTTGAAATGGGCAAAAAAGAATAATTTGGATTATTTTATTATTGGGAATGCCTCTAATATTTTATTTGATGATAGTTATTTTTCCGGAATAGTAATAAGAATTAAAAATCAGAATTTTCAAGTAAAGAAAAATTATTTAATTGTCTCCGCTGGTTTATTGATGAATGATTTTTTACAAAAATGTATAAAATACCAGATAAAAGATTATGAATGGTTAGCGGGAATTCCCGGGACTATTGGCGGAGCGGTTTATGGAAATGCCGGCGCTTATTCTCGAGCAATCGGAGAAAAAGTAATAAAAGTAAAAACAATTAATCCGGATAATTTTAAAGAAATTATTTATCCTCAAAAAGATTGTGGTTTTAATTATCGGACAAGTATTTTCAAAAACAAAAAAGAAATAATTTGGGAAGTGGTTTTAAGGAAAGAAAAAGGAAAGCCGAAAGAAATTAAAAATTTAATAAATTATTATTTAAGAGAAAGAGTCGAGAAAAAAAATTATTTATATCCGTCATTGGGTTGCGTTTTTAAAAACATTCCTATAGAAATAATTAAAAATCAAAAAGAAGTTTTTGAAAATATTTTAAAACTAAATCCTCCGATTAAAGGTGGGAAAATTTCCGTTGGTTGGTTAATAGAGAAATGTCAGTTGAAAAGAAAAAAAATAGATGGAGTAATGATTTCGCCATTTCATTCAAATATAATCATTAATATCGGTCAAGGAAATTTTAAAAATTTTTTGAAATTAATGGAAATAATTAAAAAAGAAGTTTTCAATAAATTTAAAATTATTCTTGAAGAGGAAATTATTATTAAAAAATTTTAAAAATTTTTTCAAAAACTATTGACAAAAATTTTTTAAGAGTTAAAATTTAAATTAAGAACATAAAATCAAAAAATTGAATTTAAAAATAAAAGAGGAGATCGAAATAAAAAAAGTAAATTGAAAATTTTTTTAAAAAAATTTTCAATTCGATGAAAAACCTGCAAGTTTTTTAAAAAAGAAGAAAGGCAGAAAGGCCCTTAGAAAATTTCTAAGGGTGGTCGGACTGCTCCTCCCATTTAGAAAAAAATTAAACAACTTAAAAATGGCAAAGAAAAAAGTAAAAAAAGCAAAAAAAGCCAAAAAAGGCGGTAAGAAAAGAAAATAAAGATAAACTTTAAGCAGTGGCTCCAAGTAATTTTGGGGCCACTGCTTTTTTTTATTGCCTTCTAAGAGAAATTGATTTTTCAAGGGAAATAAGATAAGATAAAAAGAAAATGGAAATAAAAATTATTTTAGATAACTTTGACCTTTTAGATAAGCAAAGAGAATTGATAGAGAAAAAATTGAAACCCTTGAAAAAATATTTAAGAAGATATTCTTTAAAAGATATTGAAATAATTTTAAGTTCTCGGCAATCTCAAGAAAAAGGCAATGTTATCGGCGCCGAAGTAAAGGTTATTTTGCCGGGAAAGGATTTATTTTTAAAAGAGGAGGGAGAGAATATTCCTTTTTTAATCAATAAAATAAAAAAAGAGTTAAAAGATCAATTAATTAACTTAAATAAGAAGAAGCAGTCGAGATTAAAAAGGTTAGGCCGATTTATTAAAGAGAAATTTTTTCGGTAAACTTTAAAAAAGATTATGGTTTTTAGTTTTTTTAATATTTTTAAAAATTCAAACGAAGCTTATTTTATTTCTAAAAGAAATATTTTAAAGGGAATCAATGAAAAAGAAAAAGAACTAGCAGAATTGAAAGAAGAAGAACTAAAAAAAAGGATTCAGGAAATCAAAGAGAAAATAAAAAAGGGAGAAGATTTAAATCGTTATTTAGTAGAAGTTTTTGCTTTAACAAGGGAAGCTAGTAAAAGAACCCTGGGGCAAAGGCATTTTGATGTTCAGGTTTTAGGAGGGATTGCTTTACATGAAGGCAAGGTGGCCGAAATGAAAACCGGGGAAGGAAAAACTTTGGCTGCTACTCTACCAGCGACCTTAAATGCCTTATTAGATAAAGGCGTTCATATTGTTACTGTTAATGATTACTTGGCAAAAAGAGATACAGTTTGGATGGGCCAAATTTATCATTATTTGGGATTAAGGGTGGCATGTATTACTCAAGAGGGAGCTTATTTGTACGATCCCGATTATAAGGTTTCTGAAGAAGAGAAGGAGGAGTTAGATCAACAAAGAGATGAATTGGGAGGATTTAAAGTTGTGAAAGAATTTTTAAGACCAATTTCAAGAAAAGAAGCTTATTTGGCTGATATTACTTATGGAACAAATTCTGAATTTGGTTTTGATTATTTAAGGGATAATTTAGTTTATAATTTAGGTGAAAAAGTGCAAAGAGGTCATTATTATGCGATTATTGATGAGGTAGATAGTGTTTTAATCGATGAAGCGAGAACGCCATTGATTATTTCTTCGCCAGAAGAAGAGGCCGCTGATCTTTATAGGGAGTTTGCTCGGATTGCTCCTCGCCTGCAGAAAGACATTGATTTTATCATTGATGAAAAAGAAAAAGCAGTGACTTTAACTGAAGAGGGTTTGAATAAACTAGAAAAAATTTTTGGTTTTAGTATTTTTAATGAAAAAGGAGTTTTATATGTCCACCATTTAGAGAACGCTTTGAAAGCTCATTATTTATTTTCGAAAGATAAGGATTATATTGTTAAAGATGGAAAGGTTATTATTGTTGACGAATTTACCGGTCGGCTTTTACCGGATCGTCGTTATTCCGGTGGTTTACACCAAGCCATTGAGGCGAAAGAGAGAGTGCCCATTAAAGAAGAAAGTCGAACAGTGGCAACCATTACTTTGCAAAATTATTTTCGGATGTACAAGAAAATCTCGGGAATGACTGGAACCGCCTGGACATCAAAAGAAGAATTTAAGAAAGTTTATAGTTTAGAAGTTGTTGTTATCCCAACTAATAAACCAATGATAAGAAAAGATTTGCCGGATAGAATTTACAAAAATTATGAAGCAAAGTTAAAAGCAATAGTAAAAGAAGCAAAAGAAAGATATGAAAAAGGACAGCCAATTCTTATTGGCACTCCTTCGGTAGAAAAAAATGAAGTTTTAAGCCGATTCCTTCAGAAGGCTAATATTCCCCATAATGTTTTAAACGCTAAAAACCATGAAAGAGAAGGTGAGATTATTGCTCAAGCGGGGAAATTAAAAGCCGTGACAGTAGCCACTAATATGGCTGGTCGAGGGGTGGATATTATTTTGGGAGGAAATCCGCCTGATCCAGAGGAAAGAAAAAAAGTG
>JBNAWD010000004.1:0-34388 GCA_049699995.1 Minisyncoccia bacterium
ATTGAGAATTTCAAGATAAGATAAAGATTTTGACAATTTTAAAAGATTTTGGTAAAATAAAGGAAAGGTAATGAAATTCTTGAAAAGATTTATTTTAGCGGTTATTTTAAATGTTATTGCTCTTTTTTGTTGTGAGAAAGTTTTAGGTTATTTTGGTTTAGGGTTTTATTTAGATAATGATTTAAAAAGAGTAATAATATTTGCCATTATTTTAGCGAGTGTTAATTTTTTAGTGAAACCGATTTTGAAATTACTTTTTTTGCCTTTGATTTGGATTACTTTAGGTTTATTCTCTTTAGTAATTAATATTTTTGTCTTAAAAATTGCTAATCACTTATATCCCACAATTACTATTGAAAGTTTTTCTGGTTGGTTAATATCTTCCTTAATTATTAGTTTCTTTAATTACTTATCTTATTTATGAATTTTTTGCATATTCTCCAGGCAGTAGTTTCTTTGGTTTTAATTTTGTTAGTGATTATTCAGCAAAGAGGAGAAAGCATTGGTTTTCTAGCCCAGCCTTCTTTTACTAGTTCTCGGCGAGGAGTAGAGAAAGGAATTTTTATTTTGACTTTTATTTTTGGTTTTCTTTTTATTTTTTTAGCCCTGTGGCCTCTTCTAATCAGGTAAGCGATTCTTTATGAAAAAGAAGTTTTTCTTATTGGTGGAGAAAATTATTAAAAAGGTTCTAAGTTTGAACCAACAGCAAAAAATTCTTTTTTTCTTTTTCTTTTTTTTAGTTTTCTTTGGGATAATCTCTTCGGGTTTAAAGTATTACTATCGTTATAGCAAAATTGTTCCAAAAGAAGGCGGAGTTTTAAAAATAGGTTTAATAGGAGAACCTCAATATGTTAATCCTGTTTTGACAAGGGCCAATGATACAGATCGTTTTTTAATTGAGGTTCTTTATAATGGTCTCTTTAAAATAGATGGGCAAGGCAATTTAATTAATGATTTAGCTTCAAAAATTGAAATTAGTCCTGATCACAAAAGTTATTTAGTTTTTTTAAAAGAAAATGTTTTTTGGCATGATGGAGTACCTCTTACCGCCGATGATGTAGTTTTTACTATTGAAACTATTCAAAACAAAGAATATAAAAGCCCTTTAAGGGATGTTTGGGAGGGAGTGGTAGTAGAAAAAATTTCTTCTTCTGCGGTAAAGTTTACTTTAAATCAACCGTATCAACCTTTTCTTCAAAACTTAACTTTAAAAATTATCCCAAAACATATCTGGGAAAACATTAGCGCCAAATCTTTTCCTCTGACCGATTATAATATTAAACCAATTGGAACCGGGCCTTTTCTTTTTGAAAATTTAGAAAAAAATAAAAAAGGAAATATTATTTCTTATACATTAATAAGAAATGAAAATTATTTTGAAAGCCGACCTTATCTTTCAAAAATTCAATTCTTTTTCTATAACGATTACACTGGATTAAAAGAAGGGCTTTTAAAAGGGGAAGTAAATATGATAGCCCCTGTATATCCAGAAGATAAGGAATTTTTTGAAAAAAATAACAATTTTCAATTGAATCGTTTAAGCCTTTATCGCTATTTCGCTGTTTTTCTAAATTTGGATAAAGAAATATTTAAAAATAAAAATCTTAGAGAGGCATTAGAATTAGCGATTGATAAGAAAGTATTGAAAGAAGAAATTTTAAAAGGAGAGGCTATTTTAGTAAAAAACCCTTTTTCTCTTTTAAACCAAGAAGAGGAAATAAATATATCCAATGAATACAATCCGGAGAAAGCAAAGGAATTAATAGAAGGAAAGGAAATAGAATTTACTCTTTCTTTGCCAGAAGATTATCAATTAATTAGAGTGGCGCAATTTTTAAAGAAAGAATGGGAAAAGATAGGGATAAATGTTGATTTGCAAATATTGCCGATTCAGGAATTGGAAAGAGAGGTGATTTTAACTAAAAACTATGAAGCTTTATTGTTCGGCGAGATTGTTAATCAGAGTTTAGATTTATTTACTTTTTGGCATTCTACACAAGTTGGCTCATATAAATTGAACCTTTCTAATTTTAGAAATAAAGAGCTGGACAAGTTGATTGAAGAAAACTGGAATAAGGAGGAAGAAAAGGAACAAGAAATCTTTCAGAAGGGAAAAGAAATTTTTCGAACAGAAAAACCCGCTATTTTTCTTTATAATCCTTATTACCTTTACGTTACCCCGAAGAATTTAAAAGGCAATAATATTTCATTAGCCAATCTTCCTTTCGAATTATTTTCCGATGTTTTTTTGTGGCATTTAAAAACGGAAAGAGTTTTAAAAATAAAATAAATTTAAGCCGGCGTGGTGAAATTGGCAGACACGCACGGTTCAGGTCCGTGTGCCGAAAGGCTTGGAGGTTCGAATCCTCCCGCCGGCACAGAATGTTCGGAATAAAAGTAAAAAATAATAAATCATTATCAATATGATTCAAAATATAAATTATCAAGATACTGATAACGCTTTAAAAGTGAATGATCCAGAAACAGAAAAAAGAAAAAAAACTAGAGGGAAAAAGGGGGAGACGCTGAAAATCATCCCCTTAGGAGGCCTGGAAGAGGTGGGCAAAAATATGACTTTGTTCGAATACGATAATCAGATATTGATTGTTGATATGGGTTTACAATTTCCGGACGAGGATATGCCGGGAATTGATTTTATTATTCCTAATGCGGAATATTTAATCTCTCATCCGGAAAAGAAAATTTTAGGGATTTTCTTTACCCATGGCCATTATGATCACATTGGCGCCATTCCTTATTTAATTGATAAATTAAAATATCCAAAAATTTTTACCTGTCCTTTAACGCGGGGAATTATTTTGAAAAGGCAAGAAGATTTTCCCGAACTTCAGCCTTTGGATATTGTTACTATTAATAAAAGTAGGAAAACGCCAATTATTTTGGGGCCGTTCGAGATAATCCCTTTTCACCTCAATCATAATATTCCTGATACTGTTGGATTATTTATAAATACCCCTGTTGGGAAAATTGTTTACGCCACTGATTTTAAATTTGATTTTCAACCAATTGGGGATGAGCCAGCGGATTTATCCAAAATTTCTTCTTTGGCCAGCGGGGGAGTAAAGCTTTTGATGTCTGATTCTACGGGAGTTGAGAATTTTGGCCATTCTGTCTCTGAGAAATCAATTATGGATAACTTGGAATCGATTTTTATGAAAGCGCCCGGAAGAATAATTTTAGCGACTTTTGCCTCCTTGATATCTCGTTTACAGCAAGCTATCTATTTATCTGAAAAATATAATCGAAAGGTAGTAATTGAAGGTTACACCATGAAAAGCAATGTGGATATTGCCGGAAAATTGGGTTATATCAGGATAAAAAAAGGTACACTAATTAATTGGAAGGAGGCTCTTCAGTTACCTCCGAAAAGATTAACAGTTCTGTGCACAGGGGCCCAAGGAGAAAGTGAAGCCACTTTAATGAAAATAGCCAATCGTTCTCATAAGTATTTAAAAGTTCAAAAAGATGACACCATCGTTTTTTCTTCTTCGGTTGTTCCTGGAAATGAATTAGCGGTGCAAAACTTAAAAGATAGTTTAGCTCGGCAGGGCGCTAAAGTTTATCATTATAAAATTATGGATATTCACGCGTCGGGTCATGGTTATCAAGAAGACTTAAAAATGATGATTAGCTTAACCCGACCTCAATTTTTTATGCCTATTCATGGCTTTTATTCAATGTTGAAATCTCATGCGGAATTAGCGGAGAGCGTGGGTATTCCTTTGGCTAATATAGTTTTGGCGAGTAATGGTCAAATAGTAGAGATTGATGAAGAAAGGGTTTACGCCACTAATAAATTTGTTCCTGCTAATCATATCATGGTTGATGGGTTGGGTATAGGCGATGTTGGAGAAGTAGTTTTAAGGGATCGACAAACTTTAGCGAAAGACGGGATTTTTATTATTATTACCTTAGTGGATAAAAAAACAGGGCTTTTATATTCTGAACCAGCTATTATCTCCCGGGGTTTTGTCTATATGAAAGAATCAAAAAAACTGATTGATCAAACAAAAAAATTAACAAGAGAAATAGTGGCCCAATGTACTAAAGGACAAACGTTTAACGAAAATTATATCAGAAATAATCTAAGGGATAAGATAGGATTGTTTTTGTTTGAACAAACTCAGAGGAGGCCGATGGTTTTGCCGGTAGTGATTGAAATTTAATTTTGACAGAAGGATTATTTTTATTGTATAATAATAAAATCAAGGTCGGAAAGAAAAGAAAAGGTGATAGGTAATAGCGACAAGAAGATTCGAAAGAAAGATTAGTTTTTTTGAAATAGATTAAATAATTTTAATTATGATGGGGCAAATTACTAGTGCGGTCCTTTTATTATTAGGGGCCTTAATCGGTTATACCGTTCGTCAAATTATCGCGCAAAAGAATGCGAATTCAATCGAAGCCAAATTAAAGCAGAAAGTAGATAAAGTTAAGGAGGAAACAAAAAAATTAATTTTAGAGGCAAAAGAGAAGGCGACAGAAATAATCGAAGAAGCCGAAAAACAGGCGAAAACACAGAAGGAACAATTAAATCGCTTGGAAGAAAGATTAATTCAGAAAGAAGAAATATTGGATAAAAGACAATTAGAATTAGACGAGAAAGAAAAAGAAAGCAGGCAGTTAATTGAAAAAGTTCAAAAGATAAAAGAGGAAGTAGAAAGTTTAGAAAAAGAAAGCTTGAAGAAACTAGAGAAAATTTCCCAGTTAACAAAAGAAGAGGCAAAGGAAGAAATGTTTAAGAGGTTAGAGAAAGAATATAAAGAAGAAATTTTAACCGCTTTAAAAAATTTAGAAAAGTTAAGACAAGGAGAGATAGAAAAGAAAGCAAGAGAAATTTTGGTTGACGCTATTCAAAGGTATTCCCGGTCAGGATTTGCGGAGGTGACAACAACAGCAATTACCTTGCCCTCTGAAGATGTGAAAGGGAAAATTATTGGAAAGGAGGGAAGGAATATTAGACATTTCGAGAAACTAACGGGAGTTGATTTGATTTTAGATGACTCTTCGGAAACAATTGTTTTGTCTTGCTTTGACTCAATAAGAAGAGCAGTGGCGGCTTTGGCTTTAGAAAAGTTGATAAAAGACGGAAGAATTCAGCCGGCTAAAATAGAAGAAAAAATCGCCGAAGCCCAAGCAGAAATTCGCAATATTATTCAAAAGGCCGGAGAGGATGCTTGTTATGAAGTGGGGGTTTTGGATTTGCCTTCGGAAATAATTCACTTATTAGGAAGGTTAAATTTCCGAACAAGCTACGGCCAAAATGCCTTAAACCATTCCATAGAAGTGGCTTTAATTGGATCAACTTTGGCTTCTGAATTGGGGGCTAATGTTGAGGTGGTCAAAAAGGCAGGTTTATTGCATGATATAGGAAAGGCAGTAAGTCAAGAAATGGAGGGAAGTCATTTAGAAATTGGAAGAAAAATTTTAATGAAATACAATATTGAGGAAGAGGTAATAAAAGCTATGCAGGCTCACCACGAGACTTATCCAACTGAAACATTAGAGGCAGCCATTATTAATACGGCTGATGCTTTGTCAGCTTCAAGACCAGGGGCAAGAAAAGATAGTTTAGAGGCTTATTTAAAGAGATTGTCTTCTCTTGAAGAGATTGCTAATTCTTTTGAGGGCGTGGAAAAAAGTTATGCGATTTCTGCCGGAAGGGAATTAAGAGTTTTTGTTCACAATGAAAAAGTTGATGATTTAGGAGCGATGAAATTGGCCAAAGAGATAGCTCAGAAAATAGAGGAAAAAATTAATTTCCCCGGAGAAATAAAGGTAGTCGTTATCAGAGAAACAAGGGTTTTAGAACTCGCGCGTTAATTTGAGGATACCTCCCTTTTGGGAGGGGCACGCTTAGCTCAGTGGGAGAGCGCTTCGCTTACATCGAAGAGGTCGGGGGTTCGAATCCCTCAGCGTGCACTGAAATAAATGGCACAAAAAAATTTAAAAGCAAAAAAATTTTTTATTACCACCCCAATTTATTATATAAATTCTCAGCCTCATATTGGCCACGCTTATACTACTGTTATTGCCGATGTTTTGGCCCGCTATTTTAAATCAAAAAAACAAAAGGTATTTTTTTTAACTGGGACCGATGAGCATGGTCTAAAAATCGAAAAAGCAGCCCAAGAAAAAACTTTAACCCCTCAAGAATTATGTGATCAGAATGCTTTATTTTTTCAAAAAACGTGGGCAGAACTGGATATTTCTTATGACAATTTTATTCGAACAACCGATTCTTTTCATATTAAAGTTGTTCAAAAAGTTATTCTGGATTTATTTAAAAAAGGCTGGATCTATAAATCTTTTTATGAAGGATTTTATTGTTATGGTTGCGAGGAATACAAAACAAAAGCAGATCTTATTGATGGAAAATGTCCCATTCATAATATAGAGGCAGAGAAAATAAAAGAAGAAAGTTATTTTTTTAGGCTTTCTTCTTTTGAAAAGATTATAAAGAAAAAAATAAAAAACGATGAGTTGAAAATTAGGCCTTTGGAAAGAAGAAACGAGATTTTGGAATTTCTAAATCAGGGATTAAAGGATATTTCTATTTCGAGAAGAAATGTCAAATGGGGCATTCCTTTGCCTTTTGATAAAAATCATACTTTATATGTTTGGGTAGATGCACTTTTTAATTACTTGACGGGAATAGGTTGGCGAGGGGATACTAAAAATTTGCCAAAATTTTGGCCACCAGATTTGCAATTAATGTCAAAAGATATATTAAGGATGCATTCTATTTTATGGCCGGCCCTTCTTTTGAGTTTGAAAATCCCTTTGCCCAAGAAATTATTTAGCCATGGTTATTTTACTATTCAGGACCAGAAAATGAGTAAAACCCTGGGAAACGTTATTTCTCCTTTAGAAATGATAGAAAAATTCGGTAAAGATGCCACTCGATATTTGTTAGTTTCTATCTGTCCTTTTGGGAAAGATGGTGATGTTTCTTGGGAAAAATTTCAGGAAAAGTATAACGCTGAACTTTCCGATGGTTTAGGTAATTTGGTCTCGAGGGTTTGCGCCTTAGCGGAGAAATTGACTCGGGGCAAGAAAATAAAAGCATCATTAAAGGATAAAAAAATGAAAAATATCCTCACCGATAGCTGGAAAAATTACGATCAAGCTATGAAACAAACGGAAATTAGTAGAGCCTTAGAGATTGTTTTTTCTTTAGTTAAAGTTGCCGATAAATATATCGTTGAAAAAAGGGTTTGGGAAGAATCAAGGGACCAGATATCTTATATTTATAATCTTTTATTTTTATTGGATTATGTTTCCAAAATGATTTCGCCTTTTATGCCCAATATTTCGGAGAAGATATTTTCTCAGATAGGGAGAAAAATTAACCAAAAAAATTCTTACTTTATTGTCAAAAGAAAGGAAATTCTTTTTCCAAGAGCAGGATAACTTTACTTTTTTTAAAAAAATTGTTAAAATTTTCAATACTCATAGCCGGAGTAGCTCAGTGGTAGAGCGCATGCCTGAAGAGCATGGCGTCGGTGGTTCGATTCCGCCCTCCGGCACTTAATACTATGGATAAAGTAATGATGAAAAAAACAAATTCTTATTTCGTCTTAAAAACCAATACTATTATTGAAGGAAAGATTTTAGAAAAGAAAAAAAGAAAAGTTTATGTCGATCTTTCCCCTTTTGGCGTGGGAGTAATTAGGGGGATTAATTATTTAGAGGCAAAAGATTTATTGAAAGAAATCCCCGAAGGAGAGACTGTTAAAGTTGAGGTTTTAGAATTAGAAAATGAAAAGGGTTTTATTGAATTAGCTTTAAAAGATAGTTTAAGAAAGGACAGCTGGGCGAAAATAAGAGATTTTAAAGAAAAAAACGAGGCTTTTAACATATTAATAGTGGAAGCAAATTCTGGTGGTTTACTGGGAAAAATCGATAATTTGACAGGTTTTTTGCCGACTTCCCAAATGAGTTCAGAACATTACCCAAAAGTTGCGGATGGGGACCGGGAGCAAATTTTAGAAAAATTAAAGGAATTTGTTGGTAAAGAGTTAACAGTCAAAGTTTTAGATTTTGACCCTTTGGTAAATAAACTTATTTTTTCGGAGAAACTTATAGAATTAGAAAAAAATAAAGATTTAATAAAAGACTATAAAGAGGGAGATATCGTTGATGTAATAGTCACCCGAGTTGTCAATTTTGGAGTTTTTGTCAGGCTTAAAGAAAAAAATGTTGATGGTTTGGTTCATATCTCCGAGATAACTGATTCGAAGGATCCTCAAAATATCAGAGATTTGGTCAAAGAAAACGAAGAAAAGAGGGCAAAAATTGTTAAAATTCACAACGGAAGAATATTTTTGTCCTTTAAAATTTAATCCTTAAAATTATTTAAAAAAAGAAAACCACCTTCTTGGTGGTTTTCTTTTTTGGATTATAAGCTTTTATTTAACAGCTTCTTTGAGGGCTTTTCCTGGTTTAAACTTGGGAACCGTCATAGCTGGAATTTGGATTTTTTCACCAGTCTTTGGATTGACACCGGTTCGAGAGGCTCTCTTTCTCACTGAAAAAGTGCCAAACCCAGTAATGGTTACTTCTTCTCCCTTGCTTAAAGATTGAGTAATGGTATCAATAATCGTTTCCAAAATATCACCTGCTTGTTTTTTGGAGCAGCCAATTTTATTGACAATAACTTCAATTAATCCTTCTTTAGTCATAGTTCTTTTTATTATTTAAAGAATTTTCGACCCTACTCCTCATAAAATAGCATAAATAAAAGAAAAAAGCAAATTTTTTTAATTTATCACCAAGGCGGAGGGTAGAGGATTCGAACCTCTAAGGGCTTATAGCCCACCGCTTTTCGAGAGCGGCGCATTACCATTCTGCCAACCCTCCAATTTGTTCAGGCCCCGAAGGGCCTGAAGATAAGAACTCTAGGATAATTTTAAAATTTGTTTTTGGAGATTTTTTGTTTCTTTTTTAAGCGTCTCAAGAGTGTTTTCGATGTCCTGATTATGAGGGAGTTCTTTTCCCAAATATTCTAATAAATTTCTGAAATTAATGATTTCTTTTATTATGTCAAAATTGTCATAGGCAACTTTCATTTTCTCTCCCTCCTTTTAAATTAATATACCAAAGAGCTTTAATGATCTAAATATTTTTTATTTATTATATCATCTTTCAAAAAAATTGATAAGTGTCCCTGGAGGGAATCGAACCCTCATCTGCGCCTTAGGAGTGCGCGGCTCTATCCATTGAGCTACAGGGACATTGAAATTTTATCATATTTTTCAAAAATTGAAAAAAACTTATTAATTTGTTATGATTTAAAAAAGAAAAAGGGCCCGTGGTATAGCGGTAACACGCGGCTATGGCATGGCCGAGTCAGGGGTTCGACTCCCCTCGGGTCCACCAAAGACGATTTCTTTTGCCCTTGCCCCTCGCTTCGCTCGGGGCTCGGGCTTCGGCGGGCTAAAAGTCAGATTCGAGATTCGGCTCAAAATGAGTTTTGGTTTTTTCTAAAAAACACCATTTTTTGCTGTTATTTTTACCCTTTAAAGGTTTTTTAATTTGTTTAAATTAAACTAAACTGCCAAATATTAAACCGGCGATTGTTGAGTAAACAATTATCAGCAGAACATAAACAAAGGTTTTTTTATTGCCTAAAATTTTTCTGATAACCAGCATATTAGGTAAACTTAAGGAAGGGCCAGTTAAAAGTAACGCTAAAGCAGGCCCTTGATGCATTCCTTTGGTAATTAAAGCCTGTAAAATAGGGATTTCGGTTAAAGTAGAAAAATACATAAAAGCTCCGAAAATTGCTGCGACAAAGTTAGCCAAAAAAGAATTTGAGCCAACGATTTTTTCAATTAGTTCTTGCGGTAAATAAGGAGTAATAAAGCCGGCAATAAAAATGCCAATAAATAAAACAGGCAATAACATTTTGGCGAAATTCCAAGTTTCTTTTAACCACTGTTTGGTTGTCTCTTGATGAAATTTAAAAATAGCAATTAAGGCGGTAGTTATAGTTAGCAAAATCATTAACTCATATTTTACAATCTTGGCAATCTGTAAGCCATTAACAATAAGAATTCCTATCATCGCTATAAAGAAAAAAATTAAAATTTTTTTGTCAGTTTTAATTTCTTTGTATTCTTCAACAAACAAACTCCCTTCTTGAGGTTTCTCTTTAAATATTACCTGCATAGAGAGCCCCACCAAGATTGAAAGAAAAACAGCGGAAAATATCCTTGCCAAACCTATTTTAGGCCCTAAAACTGAAATGGTTAAAAACATTGCGCCAATGTTAATGGCTGGTCCTGAAAAAAGAAAAGTAATGGCTGGGCCTAGGCCCGCCCCTCTTTTTCTAATGCCGGCAAATAAAGGCAAAATAGTGCAAGAACAAACTGCTAAAATTGCACCAGAAATAGAAGCTAAAGAATAGGCGATATATTTTTTTGCTTGTCCTCCTAAATATCGTAGAATAAAATCCTTTTTGACAAAAACTGAAATTGCACCGGCAATAAAGAAAGCCGGTAAAAGACAGGTCAAAACATGTTGACGGGCATATTCGTGTAAATATTGCAACCCTGAAAGAACAGCATTAATAAAAATAGCCGAATTAATCGGCATAAAGTAAGCAATTAAAAAAAGACTAACAAGAAAAATAAAATTACCAATTTCTTTTTTCATAAAATTTTTTAATTATTTTGAAAGTTAATTTATTTAAACTAATTTTTCTATTTCTCTAAGCCAATTTTTTATTTCTTCAACATCGGGAATTCTTCCCGAGGTTTTGATTTGCTCATTAATAACAATAGATGGAACCGACATTACTCCCATTTCAATGATTTTATCTATATCATAGATATGTTCAATTTCTACTTCTTTAAGATTAAGCTCTTCGACTGCTTTTTTAGCGTTGGCTTCTAATTTTTGGCAATTAGGGCAACCTGACCCTAAAATTTTAATAGTGATCATAATTTTAGAAATTTATTTAATAAATTTATGTATTTTTTTACGACTTTTAAATTTAATTTGTAAAAGATTTTTAGCCCAACTTTTCGAGAGGAAACCAAATTAAATTTTTTTAAAACTTTTAGGTGGTGAGAGATTAAATTTTGCGGCAGATTAAGAATTTGCCATATCTCGCAGACACATTTTTCTTGATTTTGAAGGATAAACAAAATCTTTAAACGATTTTCTTCTGAAATAATTTTTAAAAATTCTGAAAGTTTTTTAATATCTTTTGGGTTTATGGTTTTCTTTTTTAAAGGGTAATATTTCATAATTTTTACTATATCAATACGTATTGATATAGTATCTCTTATTATATCCCTTATTATTTTGTTTGTCAAGAAATGCTTATTGTGATATAATAAATTTTGGCTTTGGCTAGTACTGCCGATTTAAATAAAAGAATATTTTTGCTCTTTGATTATTATTTAATTTTTAATATTTTGATAAGGTTTTATTTAGTTTAGTAAAATTTTATTATTTGATAGCTCTTTGAAAAAGGGGGGAGAAAAATGGAAGATTTGGAGCGGTTTTATAATGTTTTGGTTAGTTCTGTTATTAAATTGCAGGAAGAGGAGTTTAAAATTAAAGTTTTTTACAAAAATCTTCAGGATTATGAAAAAGCATTAAACGTTAGGAACATAATAGGTTTAGAAGGCGAACTAAAATGGGAAAGAATAAGATATAATTTTTTCGAAATATTAAAGTTAATGAAAATCAATCAAAATTTATTCTCGGATATCAAGGATAACCTTATAGAAAAAAAGAGAGGGTGATTACCCTCTCTTTTTTCTTGTTTTTAAAAATAAATTTTATTATAATGAATTTCAATGGTTAGGAAAATGAAAAAAAAGAAAATTTCTGAAAAGCCTTTGAAAATTAGGGAATTAGAAAAACTTTGTCAGGAAATTAGGGAAGAAATTATAAAAATTCTAGTAGAGGCGGGTTCTGGCCATTGCGCTGGTCCTTTAGGAGCGGTAGAGATTTACGTTGCCTTATATTTTTCCGGGATATTAAAATATGACCCTTTAAAACCATATTGGCCAGAAAGGGACAGAGTGGTTGTATCCAATGGGCATTACGCTCCTTTGATTTATACGATTTTGGCTAAAGCAGGTTATTTTAAAGAAGAAGAATTAAAAACTTTAAGAAAATTAGGTTCTCGGTTGCAAGGTCATCCTCATCGCTTATCTTTACCGGGTATTGAGACTTCTTCCGGGCCGGTAGGAGAAGGATTGTCTCAGGCAGTGGGAATGGCTTTGGGGTTAAAAATGAAAAAAATTAAAAGTCAGGTTTATTGTTTAATGGGGGATGGAGAACAGGATTGTGGTAATACTTGGGAGGCAGTTATGTTAGCTGGAAAATATCAACTTGATAATTTAACCGCCATTATTGACCGAAATTCAATTCAAATTGACGGTTTTACAGAAAAAGTTATGCCGCTTGAACCATTAAAAGAAAAATACGAGGCTTTTAATTGGAAAGTTTTAGAAGTAGATGGGCATAACTTAGAGGAAATTATTAAAGCGTTAAAAAAAGCAAAATCTCTTTTTGTAAAGCCGGTTTTAATTATTGCTCATACCATTCCCGGCAAAGGGGTTGATTTTATGGAATGGGATTATTTGTGGCATGGAAAAGTGCCTAATAGTAAAGAGGCGGAAATAGCTTTGAATCAAATCAGAAGCTTAAAAGGAAAAATTGAGTTTGAATAACTATGCTTAACCCAGAGATTAAACTTAATCAAAATATTTTTACTCAGCCAATTTTAAAAGCATCTCGGGATGGTTTTGGTGAAGGGTTGGTTTTAGCCGGAGAAATAAATGAAGACGTGGTGGCTTTATGCGCGGATGTGACTGAGTCAGTAAGAATGAATTTTTTTAAAGATCGTTTTCCTGAGAGATTTATTGAAGTAGGTATAGCTGAGCAAAATTTAATAGGTGTTGCCTCTGGTTTAGCGGCCGTGGGAAAAATTCCAGTAGTTGGTTCTTACGCTGTTTTCTCTCCGGGGAGAAACTGGGAACAAATAAGAACTACTGTTTGTTATAATCAGCAAAAAGTTATCATTGTGGGATCTCATGGTGGTTTAAATGTTGGGCCAGATGGAGCAACACATCAGGCTTTAGAGGATATTGCTTTAATGAGAGTATTACCTAATATCAGTGTGGTGGTGCCTTCAGACAGCATAGAAGCTAAAAAAGCAATTCTTCAAGCAATCGGTTATAATGGTTCAGTTTATCTTCGTTTGGCAAGAGAAAAATCACCGATTTTAACAACCGAAGAGACACCTTTTGAAATAGGTAAATCTCAGGTTTTTTGGCTCCCTGATGAGGAATCCGGAGAAGAATTTTCAGGGATTACAATTTTTGTTTGCGGTTTTTTAGTCTATCAAGCCCTTTTGGCAGCCAAAGAATTGGCGGAAGAAAAAATTTATGTCACAGTAATTAATAATTCTTCAATCAAGCCTTTAGATAAAGATTTAATTTTATCTTGGGCAAAGAGATCGAAAGCAATTTTAACTATTGAAGAACACCAAATTTCTGGGGGAATGGGTTCGGCTATTGCTGAGTTTTTGTCAGAAAATTACCCGCTGCCAATAAATTTTATGGGAATAAGAGATGTATTTGGCGAATCGGGCAAAGCGGAGGAGTTAATGAAAAAATATCAACTTGATAAAGAGGCAATTAAGGCGAAGATAAAAGAAATTATAAAAGGAATATGAAATAAAAGTATATAAAGCTTTCCATTGAGTTTTTTCTCTTTTTATGCTAATGTATTTATTATTTTAAATTTAAAAAAATAAATTTATGGTAGTCCCTACTCGTCATCATACTCGCTCGCGGGTGGGAAAAAAGCGTTCCCATCAATCTTTAAAAGAATTAAATTTAATTAAATGCCCTCATTGTAACGCTCCTATTTTACCTCATAAGGTGTGCCCTTATTGTGGGTATTATAAAGGAAAGGAAGTGATTGATGTTTATAAAGGATTGTCCAAAAAGGAAGCGAAAAAGAGAAAAAACGAACTGGAAAGTTTAAAAGAAAAAGAAAATAAAGAAGGCAAAAAATAATGAGTTCTCGTCATCTTTCTCGTTCTATAGTTTTTCAAGCCCTTTTTGAATGGGATTTTTCTAAAAAAGAAAAAGACCCTTTTGAGATTTTAGAAAGAAATTTAAAAAATTTTGGGGAAGGTCTAAAAGATTTAGATTATCCTAGAAGTTTATTGAAAGGAATTTTAGAACACCTAGAAAAAATTGATAAAATTATTCAAGGAGGAGCGCCAGAGTGGCCTTTGGAACAAATTAATATTACCGACCGAAACATTTTAAGAATTGGTATTTTTGAGCTTCTTTATGCCAATAAAGAGGAGGTACCACCAAAAGTGGCTATTAACGAGGCAGTTGAATTAGCCAAAACCTTTTCTAACGATTCTTCCCGTCGTTTTGTAAACGGAGTCTTAGGGACTGTCTATAATCAAATGCAACAATTAGAAGGAGATAATCAAAATAAAGATTCCATTTAACTTTTGATTTTTATTAATAATGAAAAAAAAGGAATTTGGGGAGGAGTATTTTCAAGAAATAAATACAAAACTTGCTTTAAATTTCAATAATTTAAATCTTTTAAAGAGGGCCCTTACTCACCGTTCTTATTTAAACGAAAATTCTTTTTGGAAAGAAATTGGAGATAACGAAAGGCTAGAATTTTTAGGCGACGCCATTTTAGGATTTTTGGTGGCTGAATATCTATACGAAAAATTCCCTCTTTTTAAAGAAGGAGAATTGACTTTTTTGAAATCAGCTCTCACCAACGAAAAAATTTTATTAGATGTGGCCAAAGAATTAGATTTGAAAAAATATCTATTGCTTTCCAGAGGAGAGAAAGAAAAAATCAATAATGGCGATTCCTTTGTAGCTGATAGCGTAGAAGCTTTAATCGGAGCTATTTATTTAGATAGAGGAATAAAGGCGGTTAAAAAATTTGTTAAAAAGCATATTTTCTCAAAGCTAAAAAGAATCATTATCGATCAAAATTACCGAGATCCAAAAAGTTTGCTTCAGGAAAAAACGCAATTATTATTTAAAGCATTGCCCACTTATCAATTGGAAGAAAGTTGGGGGCTTCCTCATCAAAGGAAGTTTAAGGTGGGGTTGTATCTAAAAAATAAACTTTTGGCAGAAGGTGTGGGCGCATCTTTAAAAGAAGCCGAATCAAAGGCGGCTGAAAAAGCTTTAAAAATTTTAGAAAAAGAAAATCCTCATGTTTTTAAAGAAAATAATTTTAAAAAATTTTAAATCCTTTGCCGGTAAGAAAGAATTAGAATTTCCCGCGCAAATTACCGCGATTGTTGGCCCAAATGGTTGCGGCAAATCGAATATTTTAGACGCTATTCGTTGGGTCTTAGGCGAACAGAGTTATAAAATTTTAAGGGTTGACGAGGGTAAAGACCTTATTTTTTCTACAAAAAACAAAAGCGCCGGTTTTACCGAAGTGGAGGCGATTTTTGACAATACTTCTAATTTTTTCCCTTTGGGATTATCAGAAGTCAGTTTTTCGAGAAGGATCGATAAAGAGGGAAATAATTTTTATTATTTGAATCACCAACCTGTCAGGTTAAAAGATATTATTGAACTTTCGGCTTTTGCGAAAATAGGAGTTAAGGGTTTTTCTTTTGTTAATCAGGGGGCCGTGGAAAATATCTTAAAAGTGAGTCCAGAAGAAAGAAAGGAAATGCTTGAAGAAAATTTAGGTCTTAAGACTTTGGAAATTAAAAAAGAAGAAGCGGAAAGAAAGCTCTCTAATACTCAAAAAAATTTAGAAGAGGCAGAGATAATTATAAAAGAAATAACCCCTCATCTAAATTTATTAAAAAGACAAGTAAATCGTTACCAAAAAAGAGAACAAATTGCTCAAGAATTAGAAGAGTTAACTAAATCTTATTTTTCTTTGTCTTATCGGCAATTAGAACAAGAAAGATATCAGCCCCAAATAAACAAAGAAGAGTTGTTAAGGAAAATTGAGGAAATAAAAAACTTAATTTTAGCAAAAGAACAGTTATTGGGATTAGATAAAGAAAAAGGATTAGAAGAGAAAATTCAGTTTTTAACTCAAGAAATATTTAAACTTCAAGAGAAAAAGGGTATTCTTTTGGAAAAAATTAGTTTTGAAAAAGTAAAAACCTCAAAAAATAGCCTCGCTTCTTTCGTAGAAAAGCAAGAAATGGTTAAAATAAAAGAGGGATTAGAACAACTGCTTTTATTGCAAGATTTATCTTTGATAAAAGAGAAAATCTCTGCCTTAATAGAGAGAATTAAAAAAATTGTTGGTTTAGAAGAGAGGGGCGACGAAAAAAATGACAAAATAATCAATTATCAAGAAGAATTAGAAAGAATAGAGCAAGAAATAAGAGGAAAAACAGATGAATTAAAGAAATACCAAGAAGAATTAAAAGAAAAAAGTAATAATTTTAAGAAAATTTTTTTAGAGATAGAAGACTTAAGGAAAGAAAAAGAGAGTTTAGAGAAAGAAATTCAAAAAGAGGAAATTTTAAACGAAAGATATAGAATTCATTTTGAAGATTTTTTAAAAGAACTTAAAGCAAGAAATTTATCTTTAGAAGAAATAAAATCGTTTAAAAAAACAAATGAATTTTCTAAAGAGTATTTAGAAAAAAGAATTAACCAATTAAACAGGGAATTAAACGAAATTGGGGTTGTTGATGAAAATCTTTTAAAAGAATATGAGGAGACCAATGACAGATATAATTTTTATTCAAAACAAATAGAGGATTTAAAAAAAGCCAGCGAAGATTTGAAAAATATGATTAAGGATTTAGAAGAAAAAATCAGAAAACAATTCCAGGCAGCCTTGAAAGAAATCAATAAAGAATTTAATCGATATTTCCGGTTAATGTTTAAAGGAGGATCAGCTCAATTAATAGAAATAAAAAATCCAGAAAAAAATTATTGGGGGGTAGATATAAAAGTTGATGTTGTAAAAGCGCAAGTTAAAAATATATTTATGCTTTCAGGAGGGGAAAAGACCTTGACGGCTATTGCCTTACTTTTTGCGATTATTAATTACTCAAATCCTCCTCTTTTGATTGTCGATGAAATAGATGCTGCTTTAGATGAGGAAAATAGTCGGCGTTTTTCTGAAATTTTGAAAGAATTGAGCCGAGAAACCCAATTTATTATTATCACCCATAACAGAATAGTGATGGAAGCAGCTGGCATTATTTATGGAGTAACTCTTGGAAAAGATAATAGCTCTTTGCTTTTATCTGCCAAACTAGAAGAAATTGAAGAGTCAATGAATAATTGACAAAAAAATAAAATTATTTTAGAATTTGAGTATTAAGGTAGCTGACTCCTGCAAGGAGAGGTCGACAGCTACGGGATTCATTGAAAATAATGAAAATTGATATGTCTGAGGTTCCTGTGGATCAGAAAGTGCTCGAGCTTATCGTAAAAAGCATTGTTAACCATCCAGAGGCTGTCAAAATCGATAGGAAAGTTGATGAAATGGGAGTTTTGCTTTCCTTAAAAGTAGATAATGCCGATATGGGACAAATTATCGGTCGAAAAGGTTCGACCGCAAAAGCTCTTCGAACTATTTTAAAAGTAGTGGGAGCTAAAAATAGAGCTCGAGTTAATTTAAAGATAGAAGAACCAGCAAATGCTTCTTCTAATCAGGATTTAAACAAAGAAACCGATAAATTAATCAGCGACCTTAATCTTTAAAGAGATTTAATTCCTGAAAGAAAATCGCGGTGGAAAGCCGCGATTTTCTTTCAGGGAAAAGATCATGGAATTTGATATTTTAACAATTTTTCCCGAGGCTTTTGATAGTTATTTAAATTGTTCTATTATTAAAAGGGCCCAAGAAAAAGGCTTAATAAAAATTAGAATTCACAATTTAAGAAATTGGGCTAAAGATAAACACCAAACAGTTGATGACCGACCATACGGCGGAGGGCCGGGAATGATATTTTTATTAGAACCTATTTACTGGGCTATTAAGGATTTGAAGAAAAAATTTCCTTCAAAAAAAGAAAAAGTTATACTTTTTTCTGTTAAAGGAAAATTATTAAATCAGAAATTAATCGAACGTTATTCACGATTGGAAAGGATTATTTTAATTTGCCCGCGTTATGAAGGAGTGGATGAAAGAGTTAATAAATATTTGGCTGATGAGGAAATTTCTATCGGTCCTTATATTCTTTCAGGTGGAGAATTGCCTGCTTTAGTTTTAATAGAAGCCATTACCCGTTTAATTCCCGGCGTGATTAAGGAAGAGTCTCTAAAAGAAGAATCTTTTTCTTTTGACTTAGAAAAAAACAAAGACTTATTGACTTTTGAGTATCCTCAATATAGCCGGCCAGCGGTTTTTTATCCCGACCCTAAAGACAAGAAAAAAGCTTGGAAAGTGCCAAGAGTGTTATTATCAGGAGATCACCAGAAAATAGGAGAGTGGCGAAAAAGACATTTTAAAATTAAAAAATTAAAAAATGACAAAAATTAGAATTTTCGTTCAAAAAGGAAAAACTTTTGAGATAGAAGTAACCGAAAACCAGGATTTTCTAAAAGCCCTTGACATTTTTTTAAAAAAGTATAAAATATTAAAAAAAGAAATAAAAGATTGGCATTTGCTTTCTTATCCAGAAAAGTTTTTAGATTATCAGATTAATTTGGCTATTTTAAAGGCCTTAAATTTTATTATTCATAATTAACTCTAAGTCTTCAAAAAAAATTTATTTTAAATCAATAACGGCCGGGATTTTTTGTTATTTTTATAATTTTAATTTTTTTAAAAAATGGAAAAACAAAAAATTTTCACTAAATCATTTGCTCACCACAAAAGCTATTTAGAACCGCCATCTTTAACTGATTTTCAAAGAGACTCTTTCGAAAGATTCTTAAAAGATGGCATTAAAAGCGTTTTTGAAGAAATTTCTCCCATTACTGATTATACCGATAAAGGACTGGAGCTTTATTTTCAAGACTATTATTTAGAACCGCCAAAAATTTCTGAGAAAAAAGCGCGGGAAAAGGAATTAAATTATGAAGCAAGTTTAAGAGTTAAATTGCTTTTAAGGAGCAAGAAGTTAGGTTTCGAAAAAGAACAGGAGGTTTATTTGGGGGATATCCCTTTAATGACTAATCGGGGAACTTTTATCATCAATGGAGTCGAAAAAGTAGTGGTTTCTCAAATTAACAGATCGCCGGGCGTTTATTTTTCTTCGATTAATTTTCGAGGTCAAAAACTTTTTGGCGCTCGTTTTATTCCTTACCATGGCGCCTGGTTAGAATTCGAAACGGATAATAATAATGTAATTTGGGCAAAAGTTGATCGAAAAAGAAAGATACCAGCCACTGCTGTTTTAAGAATTTTTGGTTTAGGGACCAATGAGGAAATAAAAAATGCTTTTAATTTTTCTGAGGAAAGAGAATCAAAATATTTGGAAGCAACTTTAAAAATTGATCCTTCTTCCAATCAAGAAGAAGGATATATTGAGGTTTATAAAAGATTAAGGCCGGGAGAATTGCCAACTTTTGATAATGCTCGTGATCTTTTAAATAATATGTTTTTCCGGTTAGATCGATACGATTTAGCAAGAGTTGGAAGATACAAAATTAATCAAAGGTTAAATCTTAACATTTCTTTGGAGAAAAGATTTATTCAATTAGAAGATTTAATAGCCGCCTTTAAAGAAATAATCCGATTGAATAATGACCCTTTGGCAGAAGATGACGACATTGATAATTTAGGAAATAGAAGAGTCCGGGCAGTAGGGGAAATTTTAACTGAAAGATTTAGGGCGGGATTAATGAGGATGAGAAAAACTATTCAGGATAGAATGGCTACCTTAAATCCTCGGACGCTAACGCCTTCTCAATTAGTTAACCCTCGTCAACTTATTAACACCTTAAGAGAATTTTTCAATACCTCTCGGTTGTGCCAATTTATGGAACAGATGAATATGCTTTCTGAATTGGAACATAAAAGAAGGTTAACTTGTTTAGGACCGGGAGGATTGGCTCGCGAAAGAGCGGGAATTGATGTTCGAGATATTCACGAGAGTCATTATGGCCGAGTTTGCCCAATCCAAACGCCAGAGGGACAAAATATTGGTTTGGTTTTATATTTGGCTTTATATGCCCGTTTAAATGAATTCGGTTTTATTGAAACTCCTTATTTGAAGGTTGAGAAAGGGAAGCTGACAAAAGAAATTGTTTATCTTGATGCCTTTGAAGAGACGAAGCATAAAATAACTTATGCCGGTATTAATATTGATAATGAAGGCAATATTTTGGATGATGAATTAACAGTTCGATATCAAGGGGAACCAATCGTAGCAAAAAAAGAGGAGGTGGAATTTATCGATGTTTCTTGTCAGCAAATATTATCAGTGGGAGTTAGCCTTATTCCGTTTTTAGAGCATGATGAATCTAACCGAGCTTTAATGGGTGCTAATATGCAAAAACAAGCAGTTCCCTGTATCAGGCCGAGAGCGCCCTTGGTGGCTACTGGTCTAGAGAGAAAAGTTGCTCTCGAATCTGGCCAGTGTTTAGTTTCAGATGTGGAAGGAGAAGTGGTAGAAGTAGATAATGAACATATAATTATAAAAACCAAAGAAGGTGAGATAAAAAATTATGAGCTTATTATTTTCCAAAGAAGCAATAAAAACAGTTGCCTTCACCAGAGACCAGTAGTAAAAAAAGGAGATTTAGTAAAGAAAGGAGATTTATTGGCTGATGGTTCTATAACAGAAGACGGTTTATTGGCTTTAGGCCAGAATCTTTTAGTGGCTTTTGTTCCGTTTTTTGGTTTCAATTACGAAGATGCCATTGTGGTTTCTGAAAGAGTCCTGAAAAAAGATGCCTTTACCTCTGTCTATTTGGAAGAGTTTACCTGTGATGTAGTGGAGACAAAGTTGGGGCCGGAGGTAACTACTCGGGATATTCCCAATGTTTCGGAAGAGAAATTAAAAAACTTGGATGAAGATGGCATTATTCGTATTGGAGCGGAGGTGAAAGGAGGGGATATTTTAGTAGGCAAGGTTTCTCCGAAAGGAAAAGCAGAATTGACTCCGGAGGAAAGATTGTTGCAAGCTATCTTTGGAAAACAAATAAAAGACGTTAAAGATACTTCCTTATTGTTAGAACCCTCCCGTCAAGGCAAGGTAATCAGGGCAAAAGTTCTATCAAGAGAAAAAGGCGATAAATTAGAAGTGGGAACGATTCAGAGAATAGGGGTAGAAATAGCAGAATTAAGAAGGTTGAGAGTAGGAGATAAGTTAGCTGGTCGTCATGGGAATAAAGGTGTCATTTCCGTTATTCTTCCGGAAGAAGATATGCCTTATTTAGAAGATGGAAGGCCGGTAGATATAGTTATGAATCCTTTGAGTATTGCCTCTCGAATGAATATCGGGCAGGTTTTTGAAAACCATTTGGGATTAGCGGCAGAAAAATTAGGTTATCGAGCTATTACGCCGGCCCTTGACGGAGCAACAGAAGAAGAAATAAAGAGAGAACTAAGAGCCGCTGGGTTGCCGGAGGATGGCAAAGTTACCTTATATGATGGCCGGACAGGGGAGCCTTTTGAACAAAAAGTGGCGGTAGGGGTAATGTATATTATGAAACTAGAACATATGGTTGAAGACAAGATTCATATGAGGGCGGTTGGTCCTTATTCTTTGATCACTCAACAACCTTTAGGAGGAAGAGCGCGTTTTGGCGGTCAAAAATTTGGCGAGATGGAAGTATGGGCTTTAGAAGGATACGGAGCGGCTTACACTTTACAAGAGATGTTGACTATAAAATCCGATGATGTTTTGGGAAGGGCGGCTGCTTATAATGATATTATTAATGGCGAAAAAATTAGAAACCCGAATATTCCGGCTGCCTTTTCTGTTATCCTGAAAGAGTTGCAGGGTTTGGCTTTAGCTATAGAATTAAAGGGAATTAAAACTGAAGAAACTTCTGATTCTTTAAGGGAAGATAAGAAACCAGAACAAATTCAAATAAATTAATTCTTAGATTCCAAACTTTTAAAATTATAAAAATAAAAAAATATGCCAGACAATAGAGATATAAAAGTGACTGACTTCGAAGCAATCTCCTTAAAACTAGCTTCCCCGGAAGAAATTCTTTCGTGGTCCCATGGGGAAGTGACAAAGGCAGAAACTATTAACTACCGAACTTATAAGCCGGAAAGGGAAGGCCTTTTTTCCGAGCAGATTTTTGGACCCGTAAAAGATTTTGAGTGCGCTTGCGGAAAATATAAAAGTTCAAAATTTAAGGGAATTTCTATTGTTTGTGATCGTTGTGGGGTAGAGGTAACCCATTCGTATGTGAGAAGAGAAAGGATGGGGCATATTAAATTGGCGACTCCCGTCGCCCATATTTGGTTTTTCAAAAATGTTCCTTCGCGAATGGCGATGATTTTGGATATTCCCTCCACTGATTTAGAAAAAGTGATTTATTACAATAGCTATATTATTACTTCTATAAATAAAGAGGAGAAAGAGAAAGCCTTAAAAAAGTTAGATACCGAGTATCAAAATAAAATAAAAAAAGCGTCCGAAGAAGAGAAAGGAGAAATAAACAGAATGTATTATGAAGCAAAACAGGAATTAGAAAAAATAAAAGAAAAAGCAATTCTTTCAGAAAGGGATTACTTTCTTTTATCCCGAAAATACGGCAATGTTTTTTTGGCAGAAACAGGAGGGGAACCAATAAAAAGATTGTTAGAAAAAATAGATTTGGAAAAATTAATAGCGGAAATAGAAGAGGTTCTAAAGAAAGAAAAATTAGGAGAAGAAGCCAACAAAAAACTGAGAAAAAGGTTGAGTTTAGCCAGGAAGATGTTAAAAGCTAATATTAGGCCGGAATGGATGTTTTTGACTGTTTTGCCGGTTATTCCGCCGGAATTACGGCCAATGGTTCAATTAGAGGGAGGAAAATTTGCCAGTTCTGACTTGAACGATTTATATCGTCGAGTGATAAACAGAAATAATCGCTTGAAAAAATTAATAGAATTAAAAGCCCCCGAAGTTATTATTAAGAATGAAAAAAGGATGTTACAGGAAGCGGTTGATGCTTTGTTGGATAACTCAATTCGAAAAAGCTCGGGTTCGACTCCTTTAAGCGCTGCCCAAAATAGACCTTTGAGATCTTTGGCTGATATTTTGCAAGGGAAAAAGGGTAGATTTCGCCAAAATTTGTTAGGGAAAAGAGTTGATTATTCCGGCAGATCAGTAATTGTTGTTGGCCCTCGGTTAAAAATCGATGAATGCGGGATTCCCAAAAGAATGGCCTTAGAGCTTTTTAAACCATTTGTGATTCATGAATTGATAAAAAGAGAATTGGCCTATAATCCTAAAAACGCCTCTAAAATAATAGAAGAAGAGGGAGAAGAGGTGTGGGAAATATTAGAGAATCTAGTCCAAGATAAATATGTCCTTTTAAATCGTGCTCCCACTTTGCATCGGTTAAGTATTGAAGCTTTTAAACCAAAATTAATTGAAGGATTAGCTATCCAAATTCCGGCTTTAGTTTGTCCTCCTTTTAATGCTGATTTTGATGGCGATCAAATGGCGGTTCATTTGCCATTGTCAGAAGAAGCCCAAAGGGAATGTCAAACCCGAATGGTTGCTTCTTTAGGTTTATTAAAACCGGCAAATGGAGCGCCGGTAATGGTTCCGCGACATGAAATGGTTTTAGGTATTTATTGGTTGACAATGGAATTAGAAAGCGAAAAAGACAAGCCAGAAACAGAAATGAAAATATTCGCCAACACTAAAGAAGCAATTTTGGCTTACGAAAGCAAAAAAATAAAACTTCAAGAAAAAATAAAGGTAAGGATAGAGAAGGAAGGAAATAAATTAATAACCACCACCTGTGGAAGAATTATTTTTAACGATATTCTTCCCAAAGATTTCCCTTTCATTAATAAAAAGTTGTCAGCTAAAGATTTGAAAAAGGTGGCAGCGGAGCTGATCGAGCATTTAAATGATTTTCAGAAAAGCGCAGAAGTTTTAAATAATATCAAAGAATTAGGATTTTATTATGCTACTCTCTCGGGGATTAGCTGGGGGTTATCCGATTTAAAAGTGCCAAAAGAAAAATACCAGATAATTGAAGAGGCAAAGAAAGAAGTAGAAACGATAAATAATCAATACCGAGAGGGACTATTAACTTTGCAAGAGAAGAAAGTGTTAAGCGAAACTCGTTGGCGTTTTGCCATTGAAAAGATAGTGGAATTAGTTCCTCGCCAAATGAAGTCTGATGACCCGGTTTTTATTATTTTTGACTCTGGTTCTCGAGGGAATTTAGGAATTTTGGGCCAAGTCATGGGGATAAAAGGTTTGGTAGTTAATCCTAGCGGTCAATTAATAGAGG
Organism: Minisyncoccia bacterium; assembly: GCA_049699995.1. Classification (GTDB taxonomy): domain Bacteria; phylum Patescibacteriota; class Minisyncoccia; order UBA6257; family UBA6257; genus JBNAWD01. The sequence continues at coordinate 24,405 of JBNAWD010000004.1, forward strand.
TTCCAATTTTCTCTTGCCATCAGGAAGGTTTTAATGTCTTGGAATACTTTTTGGCTTCTCATGGGGGAAGAAAAGGTTTGGCTGATACAGCGTTAAAAACATCTTTTGCCGGTTATCTTACTAGAAGATTAGTGGATGTTGCTCAGGCAATAATCGTTAAAGAAGAAGACTGTGGCACTAAGAAGGGGATAATTGTTAACAAAAAAGAGGCAGAAGAAACAGGTGATGATTTTTATAAAAAAATTTATGGCCGAGTAGTTTTAGAGGATGTCAAGAATAAAAAAGGAGAAATTATTATTAAAAAAGGAGAATTGATTTCAGCTAAAGAAATAAAGAAAATAGAAGAGCATGGGATAGAAGAGCTTATCGTTCGCTCTCCCTTAACTTGCGAGAGCATTGATAGCGTTTGCCAAAAGTGTTATGGCTTGGACTTAAGCTGGCGTAAGTTAATTGATCTGGGAGAAGCAGTAGGAATAGTAGCCGCTCAGTCTATCGGTGAGCCCGGTACCCAATTGACTTTAAGAACTTTTCATACCGGTGGGGTCGCCCGAGCGGTAGATATTACTCAAGGTTTGCCTCGGGTTGAAGAATTATTTGAAGTAAAACCTCCAAAAGGAGAAGCCCCTATTTCAGAGGTTGACGGAGAGGTAATAGAAATAGAAAAAATAAATAACCAGAAAATTATTAGAATTAAACCTGAAAAGCCATTCGAGGAGAAATTGAAAGGGAAATTAAAAAAACAAAAAAACAGAGAATTTGTTGAATATGTTATTCCTTCGATTGTTACTTTATGGGTAAAAAAAGGGGACAAGGTAAAAAAAGGAGATCAGTTGTGTGAGGGGAGCATCAACTTAAAAAAGCTTTTTAAAGTTTTAGGGAAAGAAGCGACTGAAAAGTACATCTTAGAAGAAGTGAAAAAAGTTTATAATATCGCTGGAGAAGATATCCATGATAAACACTTCGAGTTAATCATAAAACAGATGTTTTCCTATGTAAAAATTACTGATCGAGGAGAGAGTGACTTTATTGAAGAAGAAATAGTTTCCAGGAAACAATTATTAAGGGAGATAGAAAGATTAAAAAAGGCTGGTTTAAAGCCTCCGAAATATGAGGATGTAATAATGGGCATAAAAAAAGCCGCCCTTAAGAGCGATAGTTTCCTCTCTGCCGCTTCCTTCCAAGAAACAACTCGGATTCTTATTCAAGCCTCTTTAGAAGGGAAAACCGATTATCTGGAGGGTTTAAAAGAAAATGTTATTATTGGCCGTTTAATTCCAGCAGGGACGGGTTTTCGAAAAAGAACAGGATAAATAAATTTCTATGGAAGATGTTTCTTTGGGTTTTTTCTTAAAAGAATTGCGAGAAAAGAGGGGAATAAAATTAGAAGAGATTAGCCGAGAAACAAAAATTTTAAAGAAAGTCTTGGAGGCGATAGAAAACAATGAATTCTCCTCAATTCCAGAAGTTTATTTAAAAGGAATAGTCGGAAAATATATCCGAATTTTAAAACTGCAAGAAGAAGAGGCAAAAGAAATATTTACTCGATTAAACGAATTTTTGGAGAAAAATTCGTTTAGAAAAAAAGAGGAGAGAAAGGGAAAAATTTTTACAAGAGAAAAGTATTATCAGGGAGGCATCATTTGGCTGGTGTTTCTCCCTATTATTTTTTATTTGATTTACGAAATATCGCTTTTTACAATGCCGGCAAAAATTTTTTTTGATAATCTCCCTTCAACTGTTTATGAAGAAAATTATCTTTTGAAAGGTCGGGTTATAAGGGCGAAAGAGATTTTTTTAAATGGAAAAGAAATTTATTTTGATAAGAAAGGTTTTTTTGAAAAAAATATTGTTTTGCAAGAGGGAGTTAATAATATCGAATTGAAAATCCTTAACCCTTTAGGAAAGGAAACTGTTCAAACAATTACTCTCATTTACCAAAAAAAATAAAATATTTTATCTTGAAATTTTTGAAGAAATTTGATATAGTTTAATAAATATAATGCCAGCTAGAAAAAAAGGTGAAAAAAACGATAATTTGGGAGAAAGTAAATTAGAAGATGTTATAAAAGAAATTCAAGAAAGATTTGGAGAAGGTTCAATAATGCAGTTAGGGAAGTTGATAAAGATTCCAGTGGAGGTGATTCCGACAGGTTCTTTGTCTTTAGACTTAGCTTTAGGAGTGGGAGGATTACCGAAGGGGCGAATCGTAGAAATTTACGGAGCAGAATCTTCAGGAAAAACAACTTTAGCCTTACATGTTATTGCTCAAGCCCAGAGAAAAGGAGGAAAAGCGGCTTTTGTTGATTCTGAACACGCCTTAGACCCGGAATACGCTAAAAGAATCGGCGTTAATTTAGAAAATTTGTTAATTTCTCAACCCGATAGCGGAGAGCAAGCTTTGGATATTGTCGAAGCGCTAGTAAGGTCTGGTCAATTAGATGTGATTGTTGTTGACTCGGTAGCCGCTTTAACTCCTCAATCAGAAATAGAGGGAGAAATGGGTGATCAACAGATAGGATTACAGGCTAGGTTAATGAGTCGGGCTTTAAGAAAATTGACATTTTTGATTTCTAAGACAAAGACGGTTCTAATTTTTATAAACCAGACAAGAATGCAAATAAAAGGAATTTCTTTTGGCAACCCGGTGACGACACCCGGAGGGAAAGCCTTAAAGTTTTATGCATCTTTAAGAATAGAATTAAATAGAATAGCTCAGATTAAAAAAGGAGAAGAGATTATTGGTTCCCGAATAAAAGCTAAAATTGTAAAAAATAAAGTTGCCCCTCCTTTTAAAGTAGCAGAATTTGATATTTTTTATAGCGAAGGAATATCTCAGGAAAGTGATTTAATTAATATCGGTTTGAAGAAAGGAATCATTGTTAAATCAGGAAATACCTTTTATTACAATAATCAAAAATTGGGAAATTCTTCGGAGTCTGCCCGTTTATTTTTGAAAGAAAATAAAAAGATAGCCGAAGAAATCTATAAAAAAATAATTTCTTCATCCCTAAAAGAAAATGAATAAAAATAATTTATTGGAAAACCAGCAAACCAATTTCGATGAAAAGGAGGAAAATAAGTTTTTTTATGAATTGGCCTTTTTTCTTTCTCCTCAATTAACAGAAAACGAGGTAGAAAATTTTTTAAATGAATTGAAAGAATGGATTCTAAAAAACGAGGGAGAGGTTATTTATAATGAGCCTTGGCGACTGCAAAAAATAGCCTATCCTATAAAAAAGAGTAGCGAGGGTTATTTTTCTTTTGTTCAGTTTCAATTTAAAAAAGAAAAAATTGGCGACTTGAAAGAGAAAATTTTAAAAGATAAAAAAATTTTACGTTCTCTTTTGATTAAATTAAATCCGAAAGAAGATGTAGTATTTGGTCTAGAAGAAAAGAAACCGGAATTTAAGCCAAAAGCAAATTATCCTAAAAAAGTTCCTTCCCAAACGGCGGACGGGAAGCAGAGTAAGGAGCCGGAGGGAAAGGAAATAAGTTTGGAAGAATTAGAGAAAAAAATTGAAGAAATACTAAAGCAATAATTTATGTATTTAAATAAAGTATTTTTAATAGGCAATTTAACCCGCGATGTTACTTTGAGAAATACTCCTTCGGGTCAGCCGGTGGCTGATTTTGGTTTAGCCACTACTCGGGTTTGGAGCGACCACAGTGGCCAGAAAAGACAAGAAACAGATTTTCATAATGTTATTGTCTGGGGGAAAATGGCTGAGCTTTGTAGTCAATATTTAAGCAAGGGTAGATTAGTTTTTGTCGAGGGAAGAATTAGGAATAGATCGTGGGTGGATCAAAACGGAATAAAAAGATATCGAACAGAAATTATCGCCGAAAATATAAAATTTGGTCCTCGAAGAGAGGGTAGCGAGCATTTAAACGTCCCTTCTGGATTAGAACATTTAGAAAGCGCAGAAGAAATAATCTCGTCAAATGAAGAATTACCTGAGAATGAGGGGTCTTTTTTAAATGATGAGCTTTTGTCTTCAGAAGAGAATCTGGATTCAGAGGAAAATATTAAGTTGGAGGATATTCCTTTTTAAAAGATTCAATAATTTCATCTATATTTCCTTCCAATATTTCGTTTAAATTGTGCCAGCTTTTCTTGAGACGATGATCAGTTACCCGGTCTTGGGGAAAATTATAAGTTCTAATTTTTTCCGATCTCTCTCCTTTGCCTATTTGGGACTTTCTTTTAAAAGATTCTTCAGATATCCTTTTTTGGTTTTCTATTTCAATTAATTTATTTTTTAAAATTTCCAAAGCTTTAATTCGATTTTGGTTTTGTGACCTCTCGCTTTGGCAGGTGACTACTATTCCTGTCGGTTTGTGAACAATGCGAACCGCTGTTTCGACTTTTTGAACATTTTGACCGCCCGGACCAGAGGACCGGAAAAAAGAAATATCAATTTCTGATGGTTTAACTTCTAAAGAAGGGTTTTCTTTTTGAGGAATAACGGCCACGGTAGCGGTAGAAGTATGGACTCGGCCAGATTTTTCAGTGATAGGGATTCTCTGGACCCTATGGACTCCTCCCTCATATTTTAAATTTTCGTAGGCAGAAGGACTTTCAATTTCCAGAATGCCTTCCTTTAATCCCTCTAAAGAAGTAAAGCTCATATCTATAATTCTAAAGGGCCACCCTTTTTTATTAGCGTATTTTTGATACATTCTAAAGAGATCAAAAGCAAAAAGAGCCGCCTCTTCGCCACCTGTACCCGGTCGAATCTCCAAGATGACACTTTTAAAACCTTGATTACCATTATTTTGCTTTTCTTGTTCTTTAATAGTTTTTAATAATCTTTCTTTTTTCTCTAAGTTATTTTGGATTTCTTCTTCGGCTAAAGCGATTAACTCTGGATCAGATTCGTCTTTTAGAATTTCCTGGGCTTCTTTAATTTTCTTTTCTATTTTTTCTAGCTCTTTAAGATAGAATAACTTTTGTTCAATTTCCTTTAATTCTTTGGAAGCTTTTTCAAAGTTTTCTTTATTAGAAAGAAACTCAGGGTCGCTGAGTTTCTTTAAGAGATTTTCTTTTTTATCCTTTAATTCTTTAAGATTCATTCAGATTTTTTAGAGGTAGTTTTTTTGCTTTGGCGTTGAGAAGCCTTTTTTATCCTTTCTTTAAACTTTTGAACTCGGCCAGCGGTATCAATAATTTTTTCTTGACCGCTATAGAATGGATGGCATTGGGAACAAACTTCTACCTCTAATTTTTCTTTTGTTGAGCCGACATAAAATTTAGCCCCACAGGCACAAACTGCCTCGGCTTTTTCAAAATATTTTGGGTGAAGGTCTTTTTTCATGATATTTTGATATTCTACTATAGCAAAAAAATCGAAGAAAAGCAATTATCTTTTTATTCTTTATTTATGATAGAATAAAAGATAATGATAAACAGAAAAATTCATTTTGCGGTTTTTCTAATCGGTCTTATCTTAATTGAATAGAAATTTTTTATCCAATAATCAAAATTCTGGAAGTTTGAAAATTATTAAAAGTGAAAAATATGAGACAGATTCGTTTCTATTATTTTTTTTCTTCCTCCGAGAAGAAAATAATAATAAAAGATAAGGAAATAATCCATCAAGCCAGAAATGTCCTTCGCCTGAAAAAAGGAGATGGGGTTATTTTGTTTAATGAAAAGACAGAGTGGAGGGGTAGGATTAATTTAATTTGCAAGGATTTTATTGAAGTGTTTTTGGAGGAAGAAATAGGTTTTTTAAAAGAGCCAAAAAATTACGTTCGCCTTTTTGCTTCTATTTTAAAAAGAGAAAATTTTGAAATTTTAGTTCAAAAAGCCACAGAAATAGGAATCAAAGAAATTTGTCCCTTAATTTGTCAAAGAACAGTAAAATTAAATTTTAAAGAAGAAAGATTAAAAAAAATTATAAAAGAAGCGGCAGAGCAATCGGGAAGAAGGAGTTTAGCTGTTTTATACCCGCCTTTTAAATTTGAAGATTCTTTAGATTTTATAGATAAAAACGATATTAATCTTTTCTTTGATTTAGAAGGAAAAAAGTTCCAGAAGATTTTAAAAAATATTCCTTTAAAATCAAAAAAAATTAATATTTTTATTGGTCCTGAAGGAGGATGGTCAGAAGAAGAAAAAGAAAAAGCAAAAGAAAAAAAATTTTTTATAATCAAGCTTTCTGATTTATCTTTTCGTTCAGAAACAGCAGGAATTATCGCTAGTTATTTAAGCGTTTACTTTAACGAATTCTTCCCTTAATTCTTCTTGATTTTTTATGAAATTTTTGTTATAATATAAATAATATAGCAACTTTAAAACTTAATAAAGAAAGGGGTGATTTTTTAATTTTCCAAAGTTTTTTATCGCTAATAAAAAATAAAAAAGGGGGTTTTAGAATGAAAAATCAACGGCAAGAGGAAATTTCGCAGTTATTCAGTGTATTAAGGAAGGAGGTTTATGTCTCTAATCCCAATAGTTGTTTATTGCGAAATAAGGCAGAAGAAATAGCCGATAATTTAGGAATAACATTGTTGAGGAGATGTAAATTGGATGGAGAATTAAATAATTTAATCGCTTTAGTTAAAGAGGCAGAAAAAAATTTAAATGGAGACCTTAAACTTATTTACAATTTAATTATAGCTAAATTTACCCTTTATTTTACCGGGAAAATCACCCTAGAAGAGGTAGAGAGGGTTATTCGGTTAGGATGTAGCTTATATCGGGATAGCATAAGAATAAAATCGGCAAAATTTTTGCTCTTTCTTTTAAAGAATAACATGTCGGAAATAAAGAAGCTCAAAGCAGAGATAAGGAGCAAAGAAGCGGTAGAAGCGGTAGGAGAAAAAGAGATAAAAAATTTTGTTTTAAGTATAGATTAGCCGGCCTTAGGGCCGGTTTTTGATTAAAAAACTTGAATCTTATTTCAATTTATGATAAATTATTGAAACTTGGAAAAATGGTTCAGACAACAAATAATTTTAATATTCAAAATATGATTACAGAAATGAAGGAAAAGGGGGTTCATTTTGGCCACAAAAAGAGTCGGCTGCACCCGAAAGCTTATTATTTTACTTTAAAACAGGCGGGTGATATTTACTATATAAATTTAGAAGAAACAGTTAAAGGTTTAGAGCGAGCGATATCTTTTCTCCAAGAAGTGATTAAAAAAGGTGGCAAAATTCTTTTAGTAGGCACTGGTTGCGGAGCAAAACAGAATATCCTCAAAATAGCGGAAGAAAATAATTTTCCTTACGTCATAGAAAGATGGTTAGGCGGGACTTTAACAAATTTTAAAACATTGAAAGAAAGAATTAATTGTCTGAAAGAAATGGAAAATCAAAGAGAAAAAGGGGAGTGGGAAAAATACACAAAGAAAGAAAAATTAAAATTAGAAAAGAATTATCAGGCTTTAGAAAAGAAATTTAAAGGATTAAAAGGAATGGAAAGTTTACCGGATGCAATCTTGATCGTTGACCCTGGCTTGCATAAGATAGTAGTGACAGAGGCGAGAAAATTGAAGATACCTATCGTGGCGATTTTAGATAATGATGATGACCCAACTATTATTGATTATCCAATACCAGCTAACGATAGCGCTCCTAGCTCTATAAATTATATTTTAGAACAAATAAGGAACGGTTTGGGGTTAGCAAAGAAGGAGATTTCCTTAAATCAAACCGAAGAGAAAAAAGAAAATTTAGCGCAATCATAATAATAAACAATCATAACAATAAATAGAAAACTATGATTAAAGCTGAAGATATCAAAAAATTGCGAGAAGAAACTCAGGCGCCAGTAATGGAATGTAAAAAAGCCTTAGAAGAAGCAAGCGGAGATTTCGAAAAGGCGAAGAAAATTTTAGAAAAGGCAGGGAAAGCTCGAGCCGAAAAAAAAGAACAAAATGTTACTAAAACTGGAATTATTGAAGCTTATGTTCATTCTAATAAGAAAGTGGGAGTTTTATTAGAACTTCGATGTGAAACAGATTTTGTTGCTAAAAACCAAGAATTTCAAAATTTAGCTCATGATTTGTGTATGCATATTGCCGCAATGAATCCTTTATATGTTTCTTTAAGTAAAATACCCGAGGCAGTGATAAATGAAAAAAAAGAGGAATACAAAAAAGAAGTAACAGGTAAACCGCCAGAAATAGTAGAAAAAATAGTAATGGGAAAATTAGAAAAAGAATTGCAAGAAATCTGTTTGGAAAAACAGCCTTTTGTAAAAGATGACACAAAGATTGTTGGTGATTTGCTTCAGGAAGCTACTGCTAAGTTTGGCGAAAAGATAGAAGTAGAAAGATTTGTTCGGTTTTCTTTGTAGTTTTATGGGTACTTCTATTTTTTTGAATTTTTTATCCCCTTTGCTTATAATTTTAGGAATAGCAGGATTAGTTGTCCTTTTGTTAAGCACCAAAGAGGAGGAGGATGTAATTTTGGCATATAGGAAGCGATTACTGGTTTTAAAAGAAAAAAAAAGAAATATTCAAGAAAGAATATTTAAAAAAATTTTTTCTCATTCTTCTAAAGTTTTTTTAAATACTTTAGAAAAATCTCTTTTAAGATTAAGAATAGTGGTTTTAAGAATTGATAATGCTTTGTTTTGCAATTTAAGGAAATTGAGGGAAATTAAATTGAAAAAAACTTTAGAAGAAAAAAAATTTCCGGTTGAGGTTTTAAATCATTTTGAAGAAGAGCAAAAGGCCAACCGAGACCTTAAAAAAGAAGAAAGAACCCTTTTAGGAAAGCTTAAAAAAAACGATCCAAATACTTTTCAGAATTTAGCCAGATTATATCTTTACGAAGAAGATTTTCCGTCAGCCCGTTGGATTATCTTAGAGGGATTTAGAAGGTTTAAAGATGAAAAAATTTTTCAAGCCTTTCTCGTAGAGCTCTTTGAAAAAGAAAAATTTTATCCCAAAGAAGAAAATAAATAAACTTTAAGCCAGTGTAGCTCAATGGCAGAGCAACTGCTTTGTAAGCAGTGGGTTGCAGGTTCGAATCCTGCCACTGGCTCAGAAAGGGCAGGTGGCGGAGCGGTCAATCGCAAGGGACTGTAAATCCCTCGGCCTTAGGCCTGCGTAGGTTCGAATCCTACCCTGCCCACCACTACCAAAGAAGTGCTTAGAAATAAAAAAGACTAAAATACTAAAATGATAATGGCAGATGAATTCTTTTAAAGGTTTCCCAAAGGCGGTAAACCTTTTTATATTTGTTTTTTATATTTGTTTTATATTTGTCAGAAGAAAAAAATTTATGATATTTTAAATATCAATATTTTAGTTCTTTTAAATTTAGGAAAGGAGGAGAATTCAGTGGGAAAAGAAAGAGTCTCTTTTTTGGGTTCAGGAAAAAAGGCATTTATCTTTAAAGTAAAAGAAATAAGATGGTATGATATCGATGGAAATTGGCATACCTCTTTTTTGTATTTAATTTGCGATAAAAAAGATCATTTCGGGATTTTAAAAGAAGAGGGTAGAGTTCAAGTTTATAGAATTGGGAGATGCGATAATAATCATTCAGAAAATTATCAAAATGCAGTTGAAATGGAAAGTATCTTTAAGGAGATAAAAAAGTTAATCAAAGATTAAAGCCTCAGTGGTTTCACTGAGGCTTTATTTTCTATTTGATTTTTTTATATTTTTTGCTAAAATAAAGTCGTTTGCCAAGATAGCTCAGTGGTAGAGCACACCCTTGGTAAGGGTGAGGTCCCGGGTTCAATCCCCGGTCTTGGCTCTAAAAACTATGAAAAAAGAAAATATTACTCGCTTGCAGTGTCAAGAGTGTAAAAGAATAAACTATTATACTCACAAAAATAAGAAAAAAGTTGAGAGAAAGTTAGAATTGAAAAAATATTGCCCTTGGTGCCGAAAGCACACTTTTCATAAGGAAACAAAGAGATAATAAATTTAGGGGCGTGGTGTCAATGGCAGCACAACGGTCTCCATGGAGGCCCGGTTTCGGGAGGAAGACCTGGCCTACCTGCGGAGCCAGGTGGGGCGG
>JBNAWD010000005.1:0-15713 GCA_049699995.1 Minisyncoccia bacterium
GTTGCCCTGAATGTCTCGATGAGGGGACAATCCTGCCGGGACATTTTTGTTGTACTCTTCCCTCTAAAGAGGGCAGAAAAGCCCTCGAAGAAGGAAAGGCATACCTTTTTTTCAAAGAGGGGGTTGGTTGGTTGATTGTTTACTCCGACTGACCCCCTCAGCCCCCTTTGGAATTGGAATTAGATAAAGCCCCAAAGGGGGCTTTTTTTTAGCAAATATCGATTACACTTTCGATATTTAGTCTTTCGATATTTAGTGCCCGGGGTGGGACTCGAACCCACACGGCTTTTAAGCCCACGGATTTTAAGTCCGTTACGTCTGCCTATTCCGTCACCCGGGCAATTTGATTTCGAGGCCAGGGTGGGAATCGAACCCACGCATAAGAGTTTTGCAGACTCCTGCCTTACCACTTGGCTACCTGGCCTTATTCTTCTTATAAAAGAGCAAAATAATTTTATTAAATTTTTCTAAAAAACTCAAGACAATCTCCTTTCTCAATATCTACCGGGCATTCAACCATTAACCCGCATTCCTCATTAGCATTAACTTCATTGACATTAATTTTATTTCTTTGAAGCCCTACTAATTTTCCATCAGCAATTCTTTCTTCGTTTCTTTTCAAATGAAAACGATGATTGATAATTATTTTTCCTTTTATCACTTTCCCGCCAATAATTTGATACCCTTTTGAAGGATTAAAAATTTTTAAAACTTCCAATTCTCCAATAATCTCTTCTGTTGGTTTTTGAATAAAATTAGATTGAACAACTTCAATTAATTGTTTTTCAATATCATAAATTATTTCCCCTTCGATGACTATAATTTTTGGGCGATTAAGCAAAAGGTTTGTTGCCTCTGGTTTTTTTCTAACTTTGAAATTAACAATTATTGTTCCCAAAGGGTTAGCCATTTTCACATCGCCATCAGTCAAATCGCCAACTTCTTTTTCTAAAAGCAAAAAACACCATTGATTCTCTTTGGCTATTTTTTCTAAAAAACTTTCTAAAGCTTCCAAAGAACCCAAAGAATCAGCCTTAATAATCAAAGGAATTTTTACTTGAGATTCTTCTTCTCCTAAAGTTTTCCTTTTCTCTTTCCTTTCTTCCTCTTTTAAAAGTAAAGTTTTTTCCAATTCTTTTTTTTCTTTGAAAACAAAAAACTCCTCGCCAGCTTTTGGCACTTCTTCAAATCCTATCACTCTTACTGGAGAAGAAAAAGTAGCTTCTTGAATTGGTTGTCCCAAGAAATTTTCCAATAACTTTACTTTTCCATACACTCCACCAGCATAGACCTCATCTTTTAATTTTAATATGCCGTCAGTAATGATTAAAACAGCGGTCGGACCACGTCTGGAATCTAAATAAGATTCCAAAACAAAACCAGATGCTAAATTTTCTGGGCTTCCTTTTAATCCCTCCATTTCTCCCATTAAGATAATTAATTCCAATAATTCTTCTATTCCTTGACCGGTTTTGGCTGAAACTTCAACCCATGGAATATGACCGCCCCAACCTTCTAAATAAACTCCCTTTTCTGATAATTCTCTTTTTACTTTTTCTGGATTAGCTTCTGGTTTGTCAATTTTTGTTAAAGCAACTAAATAAGGAATTTTTGTTTCTTCGATAATCTTCAAAGATTCAATAGTTTGAGGTTTTACCCCTTCATCAGAAGCAACAACTAAAATAGCAATATCAGCAATTTTTGCCCCTCTGGATCTTAAATTTAAAAAAGCTTCATGGCCAGGAGTATCAATAAAAGTAATTTTCTTTCCCTTTATTTCTACCTCATAAGCGCCAATTGATTGAGTTATTCCGCCAACTTCTTTTTCTGCTACTTTTGTTTTTCTAATATAATCCAATAAAGTAGTTTTGCCATGATCAACATGGCCTAAAACAACTATTACCGGTGGTCTTAAAGTCAAATTGTTTTTCTCTCCTTCTTTTTCCATAAGGAATTTAGAAATAATAAAAAATTAGCGGAAGGGGTGGGACTCGAACCCACAAGGGCTAAAAGCCCGCCGGTTTTCAAGACCGGTTCCTTGCCATTCGGAGCACCCTTCCTTGCTTAAATGTCGTTTTTATTTTATAATAAATTTCAAAAGAAAGCAAACAAGAGCTCTCGTAGCTCAATTGGATAGAGCGTGTGGCTTCGGACCACAAGGTTGGGGGTTCGAGTCCCTCCGAGAGCGCTTGCCTCCATAGCTCAATTGGCAGAGCAGGGGCCTCTTAAGCCCAAGGTTGCAGGTTCGAGCCCTGCTGGAGGCACGAAATTTAATTTTTGAAAAGTTGTCAAAGATCCAAAGAAAAAGAGTCTTGTTTAATTAAAGAATATCTAAAGCCTGATATCAATCTTTATTAAAATAGGTCCGAATTAGTTAAAAATCAAAGAAATAATCAAAATAAAAGTGAAAATAAAAATTCCTGGCGAAGTTTTAAAAATATTAAAAGAACTCTTAGAACAGGGTTTTGATTCTTATATTGTTGGTGGTTGTGTTCGAGATATTCTGCTTAAAAAAAATCCCAAAGACTGGGATATTGCTACCCAAGCTAAACCAGAAGAAATTCAAAAATTATTTCCAGAAAGTGTTTATGAAAATCAATTTGGCACAGTCATTGTGAAAACTGAATCAAATGATCCAACTTTAAAAACTATTGAAGTAACTACTTTTCGAAAAGAAGGAAAATATTCAGACAAAAGACATCCTGATTTTATTGGTTTTGCCGAAAACATTAATGAGGATTTATCACGCAGAGATTTTACTATTAATGCTATTGCTTTAAAAATAGAAAAAGAGAAAATAACAAATTTAGATTTTCAAGTTTTTGAAGAAAAAGATTTTCAAATCATTGACCCTTTCAAAGGGAAAGAGGATTTGAAAAAGAAATTGGTTAGGGCGGTTGGCGATCCTAATCAAAGATTTCAGGAAGATGCTTTAAGATTATTAAGAGCAATCAGATTTGCTTGCGAGCTTGATTTTGAAATAGAAAAAAATACTTTTTTGGCCATTAAAAATAATTCTCATCTTTTAAAATATATTGCTTCTGAAAGAATTAGAGATGAGTTTTTAAAAATTATTTTAAGCCAAAAAACAAGCCAAGGAATAATCCTTTTAAAAGATTCTGGTCTTTTAAAAATCTTTCTTCCAGAATTAGAAGAAGGAATCGGAGTCACTCAAAATAAGCACCATATTTATACTGTTTTTGAACATTTAATAAGGTCCTTGGATTACGCGGTTCAGAAAAACTATTCTTTAGAAATAAGGCTTGCTTCTTTATTCCATGATATTGGCAAACCCCGAACAAAAGAAGGAGAAGGGCCCGAGGCAACATTTTATAATCACGAAATAGTAAGCACGAAAATGACAGAAAAAATTTTGAAAAGGTTGAAAATAGAAAAAAAAGTTTCTCAAAAAATTTTAATACTTGTTCGCTATCATGGCTTTGTCTATGACCCAGAAATCACTACTGATTCAGCCATTCGAAGATTAATATTAAAAGTAGGAAAAGAAAATATTTTTGATTTGGCAAAAGTCAGAGAAGCAGACAGAATCGGTTCTGGCTGTCCAAAGGCCAAGCCCTTTCGATTAAGACATTTCCTGTTTAAAGTGGAAAAAATTTTAAAAGAAATGTCTGGCGAACAAATTTCGTTAAAAACTTTAAAGGTTAACGGCCACGATGTAATGCAAGTTTTAAATATCAAACCAAGTAAAAAAATCGGCTATATTTTGAATATTTTATTAGAAGAGATATTAGATGACCCTTCAAAAAATAATAGAGAATTCCTTTTAAAGGAAATCCAGAAATTAGGACAACTTTCTGATAAAGATTTAGAAAAAAGACAAAAGAAAGCTCAAGAAAAATATAAAGCTCTTTTGGAAAAAGAAGAAGAAATTTTAAAAAGAAAGCATAGAGTAAAATAACGGGCTGTGGTGTAATGGCAGCACGAATCCTTCGGGAGGATTAAGCCTGGGTTCAAATCCCAGCAGCCCGACCAAATATAAATTCCATTTGTTTCTGAATAAAATCTTTTTTCTTTCAAATAACCCACTTTTCAATGGGCAAGTTGATAATTTTTAGAAAAAAGAAAGATAAATATTCTTGTTCCAACTTTTCTTTTTTTAAAGTAAAACCTTTAAAAACCCCTTTACATTATCAAAATAATTTTGTATCTTAATGGTAGAAGTAATTTTTTATTAATAAGCGCATAAAAACCCCAATCTAAACAGATTTTCCCAATAAGCAAAAACTTATAAAAGTAAAGTTTAAAGGCCACAATTTTAAATTAGCTGATACTTCCTTAAATGGTTATAAATAGATCCCATTGGGATTACAATCCTTTAATAAAAGACAATTCAAAAACAAAGACAATTCAAAAACTAACTAAAGCCCTTGATGTTTTTGATGATTTATTAAATTGATTTAAATATGAGTAAAGAACAAAAATTTTATAAATCCTTAGAAGATTTATTCATTGGAGCAAAAATTGAGGGAGAAGGCGGTTTTGTTAATTTAATGAGAATTAAGTCTTCGTATTATTCTAAAATTCGTGAATATTTAGAAAAAGATATTAATCAAGCTTTAGAAAAATATCCTAAATTTAGAGAAGAATTATTCGACAAACTTTATTCTTTCTTTAGCCGATATTTTACCAAATCCGGCTCAATTTATTTTAACTACACGCCATTTTTCCAAAATGTCTATGATAAAATTTACACTGATGACCAAGATGTGATTTTATTCTGGAAAACAAGAATGCTTTATTATGTTAAAACTGATAGAATTTTAAAGAATTTAAAAGTAGAAATTGAAGACAAAGATAAAAAATACCAATTCTTTTTTGATGTCTCAAATTTAGAATACAAAAAAGCCAACGAAAAAAGAAGTTTGGTTTACGAACTTAAAAAAGTCCAACAAGATGAAACCATTGTTTTCAATGTTTTCTATTCAGAAAAAGGAAAACAAACCAATTTTGATGAAATTAAAAAACAGTTAAAACAAAAGGGAATAAAAATCACAGATGAAATTTTAGAAAAAGCTTTTTCTACTTTTGAAGCTCAATCAGAAGTTGATTATTTTATCAATAAAAACGCCAAAGAATTTTTACAAGAACAATTTAAACTCTGGCTTTATCAATATGTTTATTCTGAAGAAACTGAATGGCCTAAAGAAAGAATTGATGAACTTCAAATTTTAAAAAATATTGCCTTTAAAATCATTGATTTTATTTCTCAATTTGAAGATGAACTAGTAAAAATTTGGAACAAACCAAAATTTGTTTTTAATTCTAATTATGTGATTACTTTAGATAGAATCGCCAAAAAAGATGGCTGGAATATTATTGAAAAAATTCAAAAACATAAAGGATGGAAAGAGCAAGTTAAAGAATGGAAAGAATTAGGAATAATAGAAAACGAACCAAAAGAACTAATAGAAAAAACTTTAACCGGCAACCAACTTAAAAAAGAATATCAATTTTTACCGATTGATACAAAATATTTCAAAGATTTAGAGCTTGAAATTTTATCTCTTTTTGATGATTTAGATAACTCTTTAGATGGCTGGTTAATAAAAAGTGAAAACTATCAAGCGTTAAATACTATTTTGCCGAAATTTAAAGAAAAAGTGCAAACTATTTATATTGATCCCCCTTTTAATAAAGAGCAAGATGCGGACTATCTTTATAATGTAAAATACAAAGACTCAACTTGGGCAAGTATGCTTGAAAACAGATTAAGATTAGCAAGGGATTTATTAAATGATAAAGGAAGTATTTTTGTTAGATGCGATTACAATGGCAATATGTATGTTAGGCTTTTAATGAATGAGATTTTTGGAAAGGAGAATTTTAGGAATGAGATGATTCTAAAAAGAACCACAGGTTTACCGAAAAGAGAGCTTCTTAACATGGAAGTTGAGACGGAATATTTAATTTACTGTGCAAAAGACTCCGAAAAATTATTATTTAATCAATTATGGGAAAATAGAAATCCTCAATGGATGCCAGTGATGGTTAAATATAACCGGGGCGGTCCTACCGGCAAACCTATTGTTATTGAAGGAAAAACTTACAGGCCACCAAATGGATATAGCTGGGCTATTGGAGGAGAAATAGCAGAAAGAATATATAAAGAAGGAAGGCTAAAAATAGAAAATAATAAACCCTATGTTTTAATTGATAAAAAAACCGTAGGTAGTAACTGGACAGATATTCCGGGATATGTTTCTCCACCAAAATGGGGATTTTCTACAGAAAATCATGAGAAACTTCTTAAAAGAGTAATAGAAACTGCTTCTAACGAAGGCGATTTAGTTATGGATTTCTTTTTAGGCTCTGGCACAACAATAGCAGTAGCACATAAACTTAAAAGAAAATGGATTGGAGTTGAAATGGGAGAGCATTTTTATAGTGTAGTTTTACCCAGAATGAAAAAGGTTTTAGCTTATGATAAATCAGGAATTTCAAAGGAAAAGGATGTTAAAGAAAAATACAACGAAAATAATGCAGGTGGTTTCTTTAAATACTACGAACTTGAACAATATGAAGATGTTTTAAGAAAGGCAAAATACGAAGATTCAACTTTATTTGATATTCCAGGAGAGTCTCCTTATGAGCAATATATTTTCTTAAAAGATAAAAAACTTTTAGAGGCTTTAGAGATTGATTACAAAAACAATAAAGTAAAAGTAAATCTTTCAAAAATCTATTCCAAAGAAAAAGATGGAAAAGAAATAGATATTGCCGAAACTTTATCAAACTTAAAAGGTAAATGGATTAAAAAAATCACTAAAGATTATGTTGAGTTAGAAAAAGATGAAAAGGTTGATTTAAATAATTTAGATTGGAAAGAAATTAAAAGTTTAATTTGGTGGTAAATATGGAAGAAATCTTCAATAAAAATCTAGAATTAGAAAAAAAAACTTATCGCTTTAGGCGATCAAATAATCAATGAAATTGATTCAAAAGGTCAAATCGAGATAGCTAATTCACGTGAAGCGCTTTTAAGGAATCAATATTTATTGTTTATAAGATTTTCAGTTAATTTTTTTACAAAAAGAGCTGAGTTTATTACAAAAATTATTTCAGAGGATAAGTTTAGTAAAGAAGAAAAAGGAATAATAAGAACTATTTTTAGGGGTTTAATAGAAATAATCTCAAAAATAGAATATGGAAAAAAGAATAAAGAAAGTTTTGTAAAAAATTATCTTTGGGACCAACTGAAAACTTCTTTATTAAGTTTATATTTCTCGGCTAAAGACAGGCAAGAAAATTTAAGTATTCCCAAAGAAGCTCAATTTTGGTATGAAAGTTTACAATCTTTAGAAGTTGAACTGCCGAATTTAGAAAAATTGATTTGCAATTACACCGAATATCAATTAACTATTTTTAATTTAAACCAATCTGGCAGAGATTATTCTAACATAGATAAACAATTAAAATTTCCTACAACAAAGGAATTAATAAAATCATATTGGAACGATGAAGAACCACCTTCGAAAAGAGATGCTTATATGTGGTACGGAATTTTGTCAAATCAAATTCACAGCTCTTTATTGTATGAAGGATATGAAGTAAAAACTATCGATTTTCAACTTTTAAGTTTTTTAATAATGCTTCACTTGAAATTTTTATATTCTATAAAACAAGAACTATCTGAAAACTTAAAAGATGAAATTGATACATTAGAAAAAGAAATAAAAAAGGAATCTAATAATTTTATTACATCTTGGAAAATTAAAAAAGTTTAAGCAATAAATAACATTTATGTCCACACAACTAGATAGAAAGAAATAATTAAAAAGAAAAAAATTATAAACAAACAATGTCCAAACTAATCCTTCAAAACATAATAGAAGAAATTAAATTTGAATCATTACCAGCAAACTGGCAGAGTTTTGATTTAAAAAGATTTTCAAAAACTAAAACTCTTTATGATTTTCAACAAAATGCTTTAAAAAACGCACTTAAAATTTTATGGAGATATTATGATGAAAAAATTGATTACCAAGAAAAAGAAAAATTAGATAGAAATTTAGAAAGGAAAAAGTATCTGTTTGATTTTTATAAATCAGATTCTAACTATCCAGAAAAAGGCGCTGATTATTATTTAGAGAAAAAACAAGATAAAAAAGCTGGCAAATTATTAGAAGAATTTTATGAAGCAAAGGATGGAAAAATTAGTTTTGAAAATTTTGTGAATCAAATGGGGTTTTGGATGGCAACCGGTAGCGGAAAAACATTGGTGATTGTAAAACTAATTGAAATTTTAAAAATTTTAATGGAAAGGAAAGAGATTCCTTTAAATGATATTTTATTTTTAACTTATCGAGATGACTTATTGGATCAATTTAAAGAATATATTAATGAGTTTAATTATTCTCAAAATGAACTTTTTATTAAGCTAAGACCATTAAAAGAATGGGATGAAACCAAAAGAGAAACTCTGTCTATTTTTAAGGATAAAGAACTGACAATTTTTTATTATCGTGCTGATAATCTATGGATCGAGCAGAAAGAGAAAAAAATAGATTTTGGAAATTATGAGAATAATGGCAGATGGTATATATTGCTTGATGAAGCTCATAAAGGAGACAAAGAAGATTCTATTAGACAAACAATTTATCAGATAATGGCAAGAAATGGTTTTTTGTTTAACTTTTCTGCCACTTTTGTTGATCCAAGAGATTTTATAACAACGGGTTTCAATTATAATCTCCGCGAGTTTATTGAAAACGGCTACGGGAAATATATTTATTTATCTCAAGAAGAAATTAAAGTTTTTAAAGAAAAAGGTGATTTTACAGAGCCAGAAAAACAAAAAATTGTTTTAAAGTCTTTAATTTTATTAAGCTATCTTAAAAAATTCGCTGATAAAATTAAAAATATAAAAAAAGATTCTTATCATTATCCTTTGCTTTTGACTTTAGTTAATTCTGTTAATATAGAAGATGCAGATTTAAAGTTATTTTTTAAAGAAATTGAAAAAATTGCTAAAGGACAAGTTAATCGAAAAATTTTTGAATTAGCTAAAAAAGAATTAATAGAAAAATTTGAAATTGATAATAAAACTATTATTCCAGAAAAAGAGAACGCAGAAACAATAAAATTAGATAAAAAAGTTTTAGAAGAAATTAAATATGAGGATATTTTAAATGATGTTTTTAATTCTAAAGCTTCCGGAAATATTGAAGTTTTAACCATACCGGGCAATAAACAGGAAATGATATTTAAATTAAGAACTTCAGAAAGACCCTTTGCCCTTATTAAAATAGGTGATATTTCTAAATGGCTTAAAGAGCACCTTGAGGGATATGAAATTATAGAAAGTTTTGATAATGAAAGTGTGTTTAAAAAAATTAATAGCGATGACTCAGATATTAATATTTTAATGGGTTCACGCACTTTTTATGAAGGATGGGATTCGAATAGACCTAATATTATTTTGTATATTAATATTGGTGTTGGCGCGCAAGCTAAAAAATTTGTTTTACAATCGGTTGGCAGAGGAGTAAGAATTGAACCGATAAAAGATGAAAGAAAAAGATTATATTATCTTTTTACTGCTAATAAAATCAAAAAGGAATTTTATGAAAAGATTAAAAATTTTGTTAAGCCACTTGAAACTCTCTTTATTTTTGGAACAAATGTTGTGGCATTACAAGAAGTGATTAAAACTTTTGAAAATATAAAAGGAAATGAAATTATTATAAATAAAGAATATTTTGCTATTAATAAAAAGGCAAATGAATTTCCACTTTTTGTGCCTGTATATAAACCAGCAAATTATACCTTAGCTGAAAGTAAAGAAAAAAAGAAGTATGTTTTAAATAAAAAAGAATTTAATTTAGTTAAATCTTATTTCGAATATTTAAAGGATGACAGGATAATCTTAGCCTATCATGAGACGGAGCCAAAAATTTTGAAAGTTTTAAGAAAAAGCTTTGAAAATGAATTAGATTACTATAAATTTGAAAATGACCAGCTACCCACTTATAAGCCAAAATTAGTTCTCTCAAGAATAATTAGCCATTTTTCGTTAATTCCAGAACAATTTGATAAATTTGAAAAAATAGACAGAAACGATGAAAAAAAGAAATTTATTGTTCATTTTGAAAGATTTAGATTTAATCCCGAAAGAAAAAATTTAGAAGAATTTTTAAAGAAAATAGAAGAGGTTAAATCTATCCAAAAAAGAGAGAAAAAATTAAGAAAAATACAGCTTGAACTATTTAAAGAAGGAATTAGAGATAAAGATTTGTTTTCTCGACCATTTAATGGAATAGAAATAAAATACGTTCCTAATCATTATTACTATCCTATAATTTTAAGCGAATTCGGCCATAAGGTAGATTACCTTAATCATATTATTTCAGAAAAAAGCGAGATTGAATTTATTAAAGAATTAGATGAATATTTGGCAAAAGAAGATAATTTGTTTGATAAAAAATTTGATTGGTGGTTATTCTCCAAATTAGACGAAACAACTGATGAAATTTATATTCCTTGGTATAACCCTCAAACAGATAAAATAGAACGTTTTAAACCAGATTTTATTTTTTGGTTGAAAAAGAAAAATAGCAAGGATTATTTTATTGTTTTTATTGATCCAAAAGGAACAGAGCACGTAGAAGCATATAGGAAAATAGATAATTTTAAGGAGATATTTGAAAGGAAAAAGTTTATTTCTCAAGAAGGATTTTGTATAAAGGTTAAATTATTTTGTAAACCAAAAAACGCTAATTATGCTATAAAAGAATACAAAGAATATTGGCTAGATAACATTCATAAAATTTTGCAAAAAATCTTAAATAATTAGGAATAATTAGGTTTTGTAAATACGGCAAACAAAAACTGTTCGCTTTTTTTTCATTCATTGCAACAAAATAAAAAATCCCCTGCCAAAGGCAGGGGATTAAATTATTTTAAAAATATTTGGATACAAATTTTCTTAAAGTTTCTACAATCATTAAGTCAAACAATAATTCATCTGATTTCTTTCCTTTATACAGACATAACGACAAAGTATAGTATTTTAATTGAGGCAACGGCAAGACTTTAAACATCTCTAATAAAAGTGCTACTAATTCATCAGGTAAAATTACTAATATTTTTGATTCGGGAGTACAAAAATTTTTCAACTCCTTCGTTAAAAAAAGATTTAATCTTTCTCTTACTTCTACTCGTGGCTCAATCATATCCTCGTACTCGAATAGAGGTTGGGCCAGATAGAAGTTAAAGAAGTCTACGCCTTCTTGATTCGCTCTTAATCTAGAAAGTAAATGAAAGGCTTCTTCTGGATTATAAATTTGAGGAGGATTTAAAAGCGGTGTTTGAACTACATCAAAAACGCATTTTTTTCTCTCTTCGTAGTTAATAAATACTTCTTCCGCAAAAAAAGCAAAAAACCCAAGCACTCCAGGAATAGTTCCTATCAAAATTTTTTTTATTTCTTCCGGTTTAATAAAATATTTCCTCCATTCTTCTCTTAATTTTGGAAAATACTTTGTCCAATCGAAAATTGGGTTGTAACGCAAAATTACTGCTTGACCAAGATAACCATCTGTTAAATAATTCAAAGATTTACTCACTTTTTCTCCCTTCCTTTCAAAATGAATTTTAAAAGGACTAATTTTGAAATTAACACTTTTAAATAAAAATGTCAATAATAAAATGATTTGCTTTTTAAAAAAGGAAAAGATAAAATAGGAAAAAATGAATTTCTTAAAAATTTTTCTTTTAAGCTTTGTTCAAGGAGTAACAGAATTTTTACCAATTTCTAGCTCTGGCCATTTATCTTTATTGGAATATTTCTTTAAAATTGAAGAACCGTTAATTTTCATTGTTGCCCTTCATTTTGGCTCTTTATTTGCTATTTTTCTTTATTTCTTTAAAGATATCAAAAAAATATTTTTCCCTTTTCAAAAAGATTTATTTTTTAAAATATTAATTGCTTCCTTGCCTTTAGTTATTATTCCTTTTTTTGATGATTTTATAGAAAAAACTTTTTCTTCAATAAAATTTATTATCATCGGTTTTTCTTTAACTGCTTTTTTGCTTTTATTAACAAAATTTTTAAAAAAATCTTCAAAAAGTATTCATCAGTATTCATATTTAGACGCTTTTTTGATAGGATTATCTCAATTACTTTCAGTTTTCCCGGGAATTTCTAGATCAGGAACAACTATTACCACTGCTTTATTCTTAAAATCTCAAAAAGAAGAAGCTTTTAAGTTCTCTTTTTTGCTTTCGTTAATTTCAATTTCTGGAGCAGTGCTCTTAAAGCTGAAAAACATCATAACATTAGCTAATAATCATTCTTTTATCCCTCCTCTTTTATTATCTTTTATTCTTTCCTTTATTTTTAGTTATTTCAGTTTAATGTTTTTAAAAAGAATAGTGATTAAAAATAAGCTTTACTATTTTTCTTTTTACTTGATAGGTCTTATAATATTTTTAGCGATTTTCCTTAAATAAAAATGATTAAAGAAAACCTCAAAAAACTTCTTTTCAACGCTTTTTCTCAATTAAAAAAGGAAAAAGATTATTCTTTTAATCTTGAAAAAAAAGATATTGAAATAATTACTCAAGAAAAAGAAGAAAGAGGGGATTATTCCTCTAATTTAGCCTTCTTTTTATCTAAAAAAACAAATCAACCTCCTCAAGAAATTGCTCAAGATTTTCTAAGGATAATCAAAAAGCAACCAAATAAAATTTTAAAAGAAATAAAAGCAGAAGGGGGATTTTTAAATTTTTTTATTGCTAAAGATTTTCTTTTAAAAGAATTCAAAAATTTTTCTAAAAAAGGTTTAAAAAAAGAAAAAAGAAAGAAAGAAAAAATCATTCTTGATTTTTCTTCTCCCAATATTGCCAAACCAATGCACGTTGGTCATCTTCGTTCCACTCTTTTGGGCGACGCTTTGGCAAAATTATTTGATTATTTTGGTTATAAAACAATTCGCTGGAACTATTTGGGAGATTGGGGGACTCAATTTGGCAAATTAATAGTGGCTTATAAATTATGGGGTGAGGAAAAAAATTTAAAAAAAGAAGGAATCAATTATCTTCTGGCTCTTTATCAAAAGTTTCATCAAGAAGCAAAATCAAATCCCCAATTAGAAAAAGAAGCTCAAAAAGAATTTGCTTTATTAGAGAAAGGGAATAAAGAAAATAAAAAATTATTTAATTTGTTTTTAAAAGAATCGCTCAAAGAGTTCAAAAAAACTTATCAGTTATTAAAGGTAAAATTTGATATTTATTTAGGAGAAAGTTTTTTCTTTCAACAACAAAACCAATTAATTAACTCTTTAAAAAAGAAAGGGCTTTTAAAAGAAAGTGAAGGAGCTTTGATTGTTGATTTATCAGAATTTAACTTACCGCCAGCTTTAATCTTTAAAACCGATGAAGCGGGTCTTTATTTAACCAGAGACTTGTGCGCCTTGATATATCGAGTGAAAAAATATAAACCAGAAAAAATTTTATATGTTGTTGGCAACGAGCAAAGCCTACATTTTAATCAGCTTTTTGCTTTAGCTAAAAAATTAAATATTAATAAAGTAGAATTAGCCCATGTAAAATTTGGTTTAATTTTAACCCCGGAAAAGAAAAAATTTTCCACTCGAGAAGGGGAATTGATTTTACTAAATGATCTTTTAAAAGAAGCCCAAGAAAAATCTTTAAAAATAATTCAAGAAAAACATCCCAATTGGTCAAAAGAAAAACAGATAAAAGTCGCCCAAAAAATTTCTCTTTCTTTAATCAAATTTAATGTTTTGAAAACTTATCGGTTAAACGATGTTGTTTTTGATTGGGAAAAAATATTAGATTTTAAAGGAAAAACCAGTATTTATCTTCAATATACTTTTGCTCGTTTAAATAAAATTTTGAAGCTATCGAAAAAAGAAAAAATTAACTATCAAGAAAAATTGGATTTAAACGAAGAAATAGAATTAAATTTAATTAAAAAAATTTTTGATTTTCCTGAAAACCTTTCTTTATCTTTAAATCATTTATCCTGTCATCCTTTGGCTAATTACCTTTTAACACTGGCAGATTTATCTAATCAATATTACGAAACAATTCCTATTTTAAAAGAAAAAGATTTAAAGAAAAAAATGAGCCGACTGATTCTTTTAAAAGAAATTATCAAAATTTTCGAGTTAGGTTTTGAATTTTTGGGCATTGAAAAATTAGAAGAAATTTAGATCTTGACTAATTCTTAAAAATATTTTAAGTTCAAATAGTTTCTCCAAAAGAGAAAAAGGAAGATGGTTTTTCCCGCTGTTTTCCATCTTTCTCTTTCTTAAAGAGAAACTAAATCCTGCCCAAAAGGGCAGGGTTTATTTTCTTGCTTTTTTCAAGGTTTTTTATTAGAATAATTTTATTCAAAGGAGGGTTGGCTGAGTGGCGAAAGCGACGGTTTGCTAAACCGTGACCGCCTAAAAAGCGGTCCGTGGGTTCGAATCCCACACCCTCCGCCAGTTGGAAAAAGAGGTTGCTGGCTCGCTCTCTGCGAGGGCTCGCCAGCCGATTTTAGGCGCAAAATTGAATTTTTTGTCTTTCAAAATAAAGTTCGAGCCGACATTTTTTAGAAATTCCCGGATTTGATAATTGTCGCCCTGCGACAATAGAATTTTGGCTTGTTTTGCCTCAAAAATCATTTCTCTCATCGGTTCGAGCCAATTATTTCCTGTTTGTTCAAAATCTCTGATTTTCTGCTCAATGTCCAGTTTTTCATTGAGCAGTTTTTGTTTCTTGGCTTGGTATTCTTCAATGGTTAAAGCTCCGCCGGCAATATAGAGATCTAACAATTTTTCAATTTTCTGCTCTATTCCGGCTTTTTCTTTTTGGAGATTTTGAACAAAAATTTCGCTTTCTCTTTTTGCTCGTTCTTTTTCCTTGTCTAACTCCAGAAGCATATTCTCCGCCCAGTCATCCGGCAAAGAAACTTTTTGAATAATCCATTTCATTTGTTCAACAAGATTTTCTTCCCTTAAATACTTTTCATCGCATTTTTGCTTTTTCTTGGTGCAACGGTAATAATTATGTCCCTTTTGTTTTTCAGCGGTTATCATACAGCCGCAGTTTCCGCATCGCATTAAACCGGAAAAAGCAAATTCATGTTTTCGTTTTCTCTTTTTCTTGCCCCTGTTATTCATTACTTGTTGAACAGAATCAAAAAGTTTCTTGGAAATAATTGGCTCGTGGCTTCCTTGATAAAATTCTCCATTGAATTTAAAAACTCCATAGTAGAAATGATTTTTAAGCATTCGCTGGACACAGGAAACAGAAAGCGGTTTATTGCGGTAGCTTGTTATTCCGTTATCTGCCAAAAACTGCTTTATGGCTTTCAGGGTATAGTCGCCGGTTGCGTAAAGTTCAAACGCTTTTCTGATAAATGGCGCCTTGTCTTTGTCCAAATCAATTTCTTTTGTCCGATGATTATTGAGATAGCCGAGAGGCGCAAAGCCGGGCCAAATTCCTTTTCGCAGTTTTTGGCGGTGTCCTCGCTTTATATTCTCGCTTAAATTATCCACATAGTATTTGCTTTGACCAAAAGCAATGGAGAGCATAAATTTTCCCTGCGGGGTATTCTCAAACCAAAAAGTAGGAAACTTCAAATCCAAAAGTTTTCCTGTGTCCAGCAGATAAATAATTTTTCCGCCATCTATAGAATTTCTAGCAAGGCGGTCCGGATGCCAAGCCAAAATTCCGCTGGC
>JBNAWD010000006.1:0-8365 GCA_049699995.1 Minisyncoccia bacterium
GCCACTACCTTTTAAACCAGCCATTCGATCATATTTGTTGCCCTTTGTTTCTCTTTTCTTATCCTCTTTTTCGTTATCATATGAAAGGAATATTAAAAACATTTCTTTCACCTCCCTTCAATTTTCTTTTTAAGGTTCTAATATTAAAGGCACAACAAAATTATAAGTAAGTCAATAGATGACCTATTATTTAAGAATAGAAATTTAATATAAAATCTTTATCTTATCCTGAAGTTCTTAATCAAAAAATAAAAAGGAGGAGCTTATCACCCCTCCTACCATTGCCTTAAATCACATCCTATTGGGAGCCGCATTGCATAGTATAACACACGCTTGATTTCTTCTGGAATTACCGGCTTTTCCATTTCTAACATTCTTTTGTAATAATCAGGATAGAAATGGTTCAGCCTTACAATTGAATTTATCAGATGAGCTAAATACTCTCCCGGCTTGTTGTATTTTATCGGAATCCTTAAATTTTCTATCCGGCACTCTACCCAATCCAATTCATACCAAAGCAATGATACCTGCAGATCCTCTGGGTTATAAAAAAATAATTATGTCAAGAGGAAAAATTTTTTTCTTCTTTTATAAAAACTTCTCGAGGTTTTGCTCCGTCTGCCGGTCCTATTACCCCCCTTTCTTCTAATAAATCTAATAAGCGAGCGGCGCGGGCATAACCAATCCTCAACCTTCTTTGAAGCAAAGAAGCGGAAGCTTTTTGCATTTGGACTACTACCTTATAAGCCTCTTCGTACAATTCATCATCCGGTTCGGAAGAAATTTCGTCAAAATTAATTACTCCCAAACCTTGATTTTCACCTTCTTCTAATAAATTTATTCCTTCATCTTCTGGTTTTTTGTTTTGACTAATAAAATCAATTAATTGATTCACTTCTTCTTCCGAAACATAAGCGCCCTGAATGCGTCGAGGTTTTAAAAAATCAGATGACAAAAATAACATATCACCATGCCCTAATAATTTTTCCGCTCCGGAAATATCTAAGATTGTTCGAGAATCAACTTGAGAGGCTACCTGAAAAGCAATCCGAGTGGTGATATTTGCCTTTATTAAACCAGTAATTACCTCAACCGATGGTCTTTGGGTAGAAACTATTAAATGGATACCTGTAGCTCGAGCCATTTGAGCAATTCTAATAATTAAAGTCTCTAAATCCTTGCCGTAATGAATCATTAAATCAGCTAATTCATCAATAATAACAACAATATAGGGCAAGGGTTCTTCTCCTTTTTTTTCAACTTTTTGATTGTAAGAAACAATATCGCGAGCGCTATATTTCGATAATAAGTCATACCTTCTTTCCATTTCCTGAATTACCCATTTCAAGGCTGGTAAAACTTTTTTATTTTCAATAATGACTGGGGACAATAAATGAGGGATAGAATTATATCGCGCTAATTCAACACGCTTGGGATCTACCAATATCAATCTTAAGGTCGAGGGAGAATTTTTTACCAAAAAAGAACATAAAATCGAATGAATACAGACAGATTTACCAGAACCCGTAGAACCAGCGATTAATAAATGAGGCATCTTCTCCAAGTTTGCCAACATTGCTTCTCCTTTGACATCTCTTCCCAAAGCGAAAACTAATGGCGGAGTATTTAAAAAATTAGTTTCTTTAAAAATGCTTCCTAATCTCACTAAAGCAATCGAACGATTTGGGACCTCGATCCCAACCAGAGATTTTCCTGGAATAGGCGCTTCAATCCTTAAAGGATGAGCGGCCAAAGCCAAAGCTAAATTACTTTGAAGAGTAGTGATAGAAGAAAGTTTTACGCCTTCCGCTGGTTTTAAAGTATATTGAGTAACGGTGGGGCCAACGTTAACTTCACCCATTTCCACTTCTATTCCAAAACTCTCTAAGGTTCTTTTTATAATATTGGCATTGGCTTTAATATCCCCAGCTAAAGGTTTTTTGCTATCGGTATAGAAAAGAGAAAGAGGAGGAAAACGATACTGGAAAGAAATTTTCTTTTTCGGAAAAGGTTTTTCTTTTATAAATTCTTCCTCTTTTTGAAGGTCTTTCAATTGTTTTTCTTCGACAAAAACCTCTTCTTTTAATTCCTTAGGGATAGATGGTTCTTCAATCTTTACTTCTTGTAACTCTTCTACCCCTTTAAACTCTTCTAATTTTTCTTCCTTCTTAAAAAGAAAAGGGACTTTAATCTTTAACGGCGTGTTAAAAATTAAAACTCCGCCGGCTAAAAATAAAGCAAGATATATGATTAAGGTTGGCCAAAAACCGAAGGGATATTTTAATAAACTCCCTATATAACCGATAAAGCCGGCTTTTTGTTGGAAATTAATCTCGATTAAAGATAGAGAAGACAATAAAACAAAAAACGCTCCTAAAAGGGTTAAATTATTAAATTTTATTTTTTTATTAATGGACCAAAAATAATCAAAAGTTAAAATGAAGCATAAACCAGGAAGGAGAAAATAACCAACCCCTAACAAAAAAGAAAAAATTCTAAAAATAATTCTGCCAATCGGACCAGCTAAATTAAAATAACTAAAAATGAAAATCATTCCTAGAACAAAATAGAAAATAGCCCATAAACTGAATTTTATTTCCGGGTTAAGGGATTTTCCTTTTTTTTCTTTTCCCTCTCTTTCTAAAAGTTCCTCTTCTAATTCATCCTCAATTTCTTCTTTTTTCTTTCTCTTTATTTTCATATATTGAAATTTATTTATTAAGTATATCGATCAGCTACTTTTGTCGCCCCATAAGATTCTGGTTTAATCTTTATTTCAAAACCTGAACCCCTGATCATTCCGATTATTTCTTGAAGCATTTCGCGGGTTGGACCGTTATTCCCTATATCAACATGGATCTCAAAATCAAATTGAATTTCTTTCTCTTGGGATAAATTAAACAAAATTTCTTGAGCCAGCTTCAAAGACATCATCGCTTCTTCATAAATTCTCTGCCTTAAATTCTTGATGGGAACCTCGCGAACTAATCTACGCCAAAAAAATCTTCCGCCATGATATAAACGATAAATAATAATGGCGCTAACAAAATCGGTCGTCTCCCGAGTCATCGAGTCAGTTCCGATAATAATTTTATATTTAAAATTAGGAGCTGATTTTATATAACCAACAATCTCTTTTAAAAGTTGATTATAAGTATAGGTTTTACCGTTAGGAGAGTAGAATCGATTCTCCATATTTATTGATTCACAAAGGGTAATAAACCTAAAATACGGGCTCTCTTAATAGCTCTTTTTAATCTATTTTGATGAAAATTACAAAGACCGGTTTTCTTTCTGGGATAAATTTTTACTTGACCAGAAATGAATTGCTTTAAAGTTTCAACGTCTTTGTAATCTATTTTCTTGTTTTTTTGACAAAAATAGCAAATTTCCATTTTATTTAATTTGATTTTAATTATTTTTATATTTATATATTTTAATTATTTTATCTTGCCTGAGCAACTTGCTTTAAGTAGTCAATATCTTTTTGATATTTGTCAGCTAAAGCCATTACACTATCGCCATAAAATCGATAACGCGGATTAGTTGAACCAGAAAAGTAAATCATCGCCGCCTTCCATTCAGCATCCCTAGTTTTTGCCGTTGCTCCCCAATTAGCCAGATATAAAGCGCAAGCCACAAAAGCATCTCGAATATCCCAAGGGTTAGGAGGATTGCTACCAGTAATTTCTTTTATTTTATCTCTGTATAAAAGCCAAGTTTTCGGCATAAATTGGGCTGGTCCCATCGCTCCTCCCCAACTGTTCTTTCCCGCAATCAACCCTCTTGATGGGTCATGAATCGGACAAGAAATCGGTGTGGTATCAGGATTTAACCCTAATTCTTTTGTGATCTGATAAAAAGCATCCCTCTGATCAGGTTTCATTACCGCTTGCCAACTTTTGCTAGGTGGATCACCTTGCCGATTACAGGTCCCGACATTTTTTCCTAAATTCGATTCTTGGGTTAGAACAGCCAAGATCAAAGCCGGTCTTATTCCGGTTCTAGCGCCCACCCATTCCGCAATCTCTAAAGCTTCGCCAAAGGTTACTTGCGTTTTTATTCCTAAAAGGTTATAAATTCTATTCCGAATTTCCGCAGCTTTTTTCCTTGATTCTTCAAGCATCTTTTGATAGGTTTGTTCGTTTCCTTTAGTGATAGCCAATAAGTTCTCCTGTTCTTTTTTTGTTGACTCCAATTCTGATTTCTGCAATAACTGCAACGATAACATTTTTTGCACATCCTCTCTGTCACCATCTAATTTCTGTTTTTTCTGGCTCAAAGTAGCGTTTAAAATTTCTAACTCATCAATATTGGACTGGATTTTTTCTTGCAAACTATTTATAGCGTTTAAATAAACAAAAAAATCGCTAATTTGATTGGTTGCCAAAACAATCTGAACCGGTGATTGATTTTGAATTTGATAATATACTTGTAAAAGTTCTATTAATTTCTCTTTCTTGCCTTCTATCTCTTTATTAATTTTCAAAATAGAAGTGGTTGTCTCTTCAATTTGCACGTTTAAATACTGAAGATTTAAATTCGTTTCTTTAATTTGCAAAGAAATTTTCTCTGCCTTCTTTTTTAACTCATTAATTTTATTTTGCAAGGTTTGTTTTTCCTTTTGAGTTTGAGCCAAAATTTTCTCGTATTGAGCGATTTGTTCTTCAATTTCTTTTAATTCTTTTTCCAATTTTGCTCTCTCTTCGTCGTAAGTTGCTAAAACTAAAGAAAAATCAAATACCGGCGCAAGAACATTACTGGTTAAAATAGAAAAAATCATTAAAAAAGAAAGAAAAAGGGGAGCAATTTTAAAATTAGCGTTTTCCCTTTTGCCTGTTATTATTGTTTGGTTTCCTTGAAATAACTTAATTTCCCCTTTTTTTCTTTTTATTTCTGTAATTTTGGGTCTTTTAAAATACTTAATATCCATAACAAATTTTTTATTCTTGGTTTTCCTGATTTTCTTCCATTTTCTTCTCCTCTTCTTCTTTTTCTTTTTCTTCTTTTTCTGTCTTTATTTCTTCCACGCCCTTTACCTCGCCTAATTCTTTTTCCAGTTCTTCTTCAGTTAAAGGAGCAGATACTGTCACTATTGGGGTATTCGGGTCAACTAAAATTTTAATTTTTTCCGAAACAAGGAGATCTTTAACATAAAGAGTCTGGCCAAAATCTTCTATTTTAGAAATGTCAACTTCCATTGAGTGAGGAACATCTTGGGGCAAAGCCTCAATCATTATCTCATCCATTGACTTAATTAAAACTCCTCCCTTTTTTACCGCTGGCGATTCACCAATAAAATGAATAGGCGCATAAACAGTAATAGGCTTATCTAATGGGACTTCATAAAAATCAACATGAACAATTTTGTTGTCATAAAGAAAATGATAATTAACATCCTGAATCATCACTTGTTTTTTGATTTCTTTTCCATCAGTTTCAATCAAAAGATTAATTAAATCCGTTTCTCCAGCTTTTTTATAAATATCCAAAAAATCTTTCTCTTTCACTTGAAGAGAAATTGGCTCAGTCTTTGGACCATAAACAACTGCTGGAATAAACCCTTGTTTTCTTAAAGATTCGGTTTTCTTTCCGAAAATTTTCCTCAAAGAAGCTTTTAAGGTTAAGGCTGTCATATTATTTGTATTTACTAATAATAGCAAAAAAATTAAAATTTGCCAAGTATCAGTCTTTATAGAAAATAAAAAAGCGTGGAGTATTATGCTCCACGCTTATTCTTTAGGTTCCTTTTTGTAGGTATTCTTTAGCTGCCCTTTCTATTTCCTCTACTTTAGCTGCGTTTCTATTAAATATGGCGACAACTTTTTCTTTATATTTTAAAAAAGAAAATCCTCGCTCTCGTGCAACGAAAAATCACTTGGCAATTTTCCTAAAAATTTATTGGTAATATTCCACATTGCTTCTCCCTCCTTTCTTAAAATTTATTAAATCCCCTATCTTTAAGAAAACTCTTAGCGCATCTTTCTATTTCTTCCACTGATGTTCCTAAATTATACAAAATTTTTACCAATTCTTTTTTATAAAACAGATAGAAACAATCTTCATCTAGCAACAATCTAAAATCCTGAGGTAATTGACCCTTAAAAAATTGTGTATATTCAATGGCTTTCCCCATCTCAATCACCCCTTTCAAAATAAAATAATAATTATAAAAGAGCAATTTAATTTTCTTGCGTTAAAGATTTTAAATACTTAAATCTTTTTATTGGATCTTTTCCTTCAAATAAATAAGAACCCACGGCAAAAATATTAGCTCCTGCCTTCATTCCTTCTTTTAAAACCTCTTCATTAACTCCTCCATCTAATTCGATGTTTATTTTTGGATATTTCTTTCTCAGCCTTTGAACTTTTTCTAAAACAAACCACTGGAAATTTTGCCCAGATGGTCCGGGATTTACTCCTAAAAGCAAAACAAAATTAACTTTTCCCTGCCCTAAATATCTCTCTAAAACTTCAATTTCTGTATAAGGATTTAAAGCCAAACCTAATTCTACCTTGTTTTTATTGCATATTTCCTTTAAAAAATCGAAGTCTTTTATATTCTCGATATGGATTATCACTCTAAAAGGATTAGCTTCTAAAAAGTTTTCGATAACTATTTCTGGAGAATCAACCATTAAATGAAATTCAAATTTTCTTTTTATTTCTTTAATTTCTTTAATTTTGGAAGGGTCTGCCCAATTTTTAAAAGAACAAAATTGACCATCACTAAAATCTATCTGAAACAAAGTATCAAAATTTTTTATAACTGTCAACCTCTGAAGGAATTTTTTATAAGTTTTTACATTAATGACAGGGTAAATTTCTACCATTTTTATTTAAAATGATTTTTTTCTATTTTTTCAATTTTCAATATTCGCCTTTGATACTTTTCTTCTTTTGAAAATTCTGTTTTTAAAATTGCTTTGACTATTCTTAAAGCCGTAGCTTCATCAGTTAAATCGCCGGCCAAAACAAAAACATTTAAATCATCTTCCTTTTTTCCTCTCTCCGTTAAATAAGCGGAAAAAACTGTTCCGGCCCGAATGCCTTTAAACTTATTGGCTACTATGGTCATTCCTATTCCCGTTCCGCAAATTAAAAGTCCTATATTTTCTTTCGGATCTTCTTGAACCTTTTTGGCTACTTTTTCCGCCCAATCTGGATAATCATCTTCTTCTTCATAAATAAAATTCCCCAAATCTTCAAAGGGTATCTTCTTATCCTTTAAAAACTCCTTTATTTTTCCCTTCAAATAAAAACCTCGA
Organism: Minisyncoccia bacterium; assembly: GCA_049699995.1. Taxonomy (GTDB): domain Bacteria; phylum Patescibacteriota; class Minisyncoccia; order UBA6257; family UBA6257; genus JBNAWD01. The sequence goes on from JBNAWD010000006.1 coordinate 7,269, forward strand.
TGATCCGCTCCTAAGTAAAGCATTAATTTTATTATATCAAAATTATCTTAAAATTAAAGAATGGCGAATTTCATCAAAATAATTAACTAAAGAAACCCTATCAAATTCTGAAACAGTTTTTTCCGGATAATTTTCAATATTCGTCGAGTGGATAAAATAACGAATAGCTAGGCAAGGATTAGTTCCCAAAATTGCCCAAACCTGCTCTTCATAATAATTTCCTGCCGCTCCTTGATTAACTGAAGCAAAGGAATAATCAATACCGTTATCATTTAATAATTTTTCATTGGTGCTTCCCTCTAAAAAGAGGCTAGCCTTACACTCTGAAACACCGGGAAGATATTCAATCGAAATTCCTGTGTCAAAACCTGATAAATTAGTGTTCTTGGCAAAATTTGACGGAATAGTAAATTTAACGCCGTTTATAATTTTATTTGGACCTAAAGCTTGATATTGATAAGAATCATCGAGTTTCCAATCCTTGGGATAACGAACAGTAAAACCAATCTCGTCATTTAAGTAATAATTAGCCAAATTACCAGGGTCTTCGGCTAAAACAATACAACCTTTATAGTTTCTTTCGTTATTATTTTCTAAAACCAAAACTCCATTTCCTTTGCTCCAAAAAATAAATGATTCATCTTGATTGGCATAACGCGAACCATCGGCGGAGACTGTTTGGTTTAATTCTATTTTCCGACCATCACTCAAAAAGATCTTTACTTTCCCATTAGGAATTGGCATTTCGCCCGGTTTCACTGATTGAGGTTCTCCTTTATAAAAAGAAGCCTCTAAGGTCTTATTGTCTTTACAGAGGTAAGTAACGCTAGTAATAAGATTAAAATTTTGATTTTCATTTTCGGCCTTAAACTGGAAAATCTTAGAAGAAAAAATCGTTAACCCCAGCAAAAATAAAGAAATAAACAGAAAGAAAAATTTTTTCATATTTTTTATTAATTTTAGGACCCTTTATTATAACATTTAAAGACTTAAAAATATAATCAAGGGCTTTTTAAAACCCTTTCCCTTCGTTAAAGTTATCAGGCAGGGGCGCCAGGACTCGAACCCGGACCAACGGTTTTGGAGACCGTTGTGCT
>JBNAWD010000007.1:0-7911 GCA_049699995.1 Minisyncoccia bacterium
AAACTTTACAAACTGGCTGCGGGGCTTGGATTCGAACCAAGATTTTGTGGTCCAGAGCCACACGTCCTACCATTAGACGACCCGGCAATTAATTAATAAATTCTTCACTAATTAAAATTTCTAAAGGTAAAATTGGAAAAGGGCTTCTTTTGATTTGACTTTGGGTTTCAATAAGTCTTTTTAATAACCTTTCTAAATAATTTATTTCAATTAAAGAAGATTGTTTAAATAAAATTTTTAATTCTTCGTCTGTTGTTTCTTTTTCCAAAATACTGGCTAAAGAAGGTGAAATTTTTAAAAGCAAGATTTTCCTTAAATAACTTAAAAGTTCTTTGTTGAAAACTTCCAAGTCATATCCATTTTCATAAATTTCATTTAAAAAAGCGATTGCTTTTTCCTTATCTTTTTTAATAATCAAATCAACAAATTTTTTTATCTTTTCAAAATTGACTGCCCCAATAATCTCTTCAACTTCTTTTTTAGTGATATTTTTATTAGTAATAACTGACAACTGGCCCAATAAAGACTCGGCATCCCGCAATCCCCCTTCGGAATATAAAGCAATTAATCTTAAAGCCTCTTCTTCGTAATTGATATTTTCTTTCTGACAAATATCTTTTAATCGAAAAAGGATATCCTCTAAGTTTAATTTTTTAAAGTCATACCTTTGGACTCGGGATAAAATGGTCAAAGGAAGTTTTTCTGGTTCGGTGGTGGCTAAAATAAAAACTACATAATCTGGCGGTTCTTCTAATGTTTTCAATAGAGCGTTAAAGGCGTCTTTTGTGATTTGATGGACTTCATCGATAATAAAAACTTTATACTTCGAAGAAGCGGGAGGGAACTTTATATTTTCTCGAAGGTTTCTAATATCATCAATCCCTCGATTGGAAGCGGCATCAATTTCTATTACATCCAAAGAATTGCCATTATTAATGGCTAAACAGGAAACGCAATTATTGCAAGGTTCATATTCATTCTCTTTCCGATTCAAACAATTTAACGCTTTTGCTAAAAGTCGAGCCACTGTTGTTTTCCCCGAACCTCTTGAGCCAGCAAATAAAAAAGCATGAGCCACTTCTTTTTTTAAAAGAGCATTCTTTAAAGTATTAATAACATTCTTCTGATTAATTACTTCAGAAAAATTTTGGGGTCGATATTTTCGATAAAAAACAAGATGACTCACGATTGTGGTTGATTTAAGCTAATAAATCATACCAAATTTAAATCTTTTTCGCAATTTATTTCTTTTTTAAAAAAAGATACCGATAAGCAAAGAAATTAATAAAAGTAGTAATAATAGTGGCTCCCACGGCGCTTAAATTCGCCCATATTTCTTGAGAAAGATTAAAGAAAGGAGGTTGGCTATTCAAATAGTAAGCTGTTGAAACATTAATAAAAAGGGTAAAACAACTAATAGTAAGAAATTTTAAAAACTCTGAAAAAATAATTTTTTTACCGCTTTGGAAAGTCCATCTTTTATTTAAAAAATAACTATTTACTACCGCCACCGAAAAAGAGATTCCTTTAAAAAGAGCGTAAAAAGGACCGGTATAAATTTTGGTCAAAAACATTAATAAATTCAAAAGCCCAAAATCAATAAAAGTGTTTAAAACGCCAACAAGAATAAATTTTAAAAACTGTTTAATCATTATCTTTAAAGAGATTGATATCTTTCTCTTATTCTTTTTTCTACCTCTTCGCGAGGTAAAGTATATTTTTGATTGGACAAAACTTTTAATTTTTCTGCCTTCAAAGGATCTCCTTTTTCTCCTTTAATAGTTTGGAAATTAAACGGCCGAGTAGTTTGGTTTTTTATTAACAATCTTATATAAGCGTTAAAATTATCCAGATTCATCAAGTCATAAGCCGAAAAAACAGGCTCAAAATATTTTGCCAAAAATTCAGCATCTTCCTTTCCTACTCGAAAAACGATGAAAGTGCCAATATTCCCAAAAACCGCTTTCAAAATATTTTCTTTTAACTGACCCAAATATTGATGAGCCACTGTTAAACTCAGCCGATACTTTCTGGCTTCTGATAAAATGGTAACAATGGTATTGGTGGTAACATTCTGGAATTCATCGATAAAAACATAAAAATCTTTTCTATTTTCTTCTAAAATATCAACCCGGGAAAAAGCGGACATTAAAATTTTTCCCATAATAATCATTCCCAAAAGATAGCTATTTGTTTCTCCTAAAAGACCTTTGGAAAGGTTAACGATTAAAATTTTTCCTTCATCCATTACTTTCCTAAAATCAATCGAAGAGTGTTCTTGACCAATGATTGGTCTAATTAAATCATTGGACAAGAAAGGACTTAATTTTGAATTAATATAAGGAGCCACATTGGCTAAAGCTAATTCTCCACCGGCTTTTTCTGCTTCTTTCTGCCAAAATTCTATCACCAAAGGATCGGAACATCGATCTAAAAGTTCTTTTCGAAAGTCGGGGTTAACTAATATTCTAGGAACATCAATTAAAGTATGGATATTATCTTTATCTTCTAATAAAAGAAGCATAGCATTTCGGAAATATTGTTCAAAAACCGGTCCGCCAACTGTTTTTAAGTCGTAAAGTTTATCAAAAATTTCTAACATTTCGTTAACAACAAAAGTCTTTTGGAAAGGATATTTTTTATCCCAATCCAGCATATTTAACCCAAAACATCTTAAAGGGTCTCCGGGATTAAAGTAAATCACATCTTCAAACCGATGCTCTGGAATCAACCCTAAAATCTCTTCAGCCATATCTCCGTGGGGGTCAATGAAACAAACTCCTTTATTATTCTTTATATCCTCAATAATAATATTCTTTAACAAAGTGCTTTTACCAGTGCCTGTTTGACCAATAATATAAATGTGCCGACGTCTATCCTCTTCTAGGACCCGAACCATTTTTTCTTCACCCATATAATTGTTAATCCCCAATAGTGCCCCCTCTTCCGGTAGATCTAATGGCGGAGGAGCTATTCTTGCTTTTAGCCACTTTATTCGGCTATTCTCAATAAATGGATGAGGAAAATGAAAAACAGAGGTAATTTCTTTGGAATTTAAAACTAATTCTTCCAGGGGATTAAATAAGCGAAAAGAAAAATTAAAAATTAAATTTTTTAAAGATTTTCCCTTTAAACGAATGACTTTTAAATTGTTATAAATCGGATGAAGGAATTGATTGAAACTATTTTCAATGTGAGAAAGAATTTCTTCTGCTCTTGTTTTATTTTCAGCAGAAACTAAAATTCTTAAATTAACCAAAAAAAGAGACGAAGAAAGCTTTTCTTCGATTAATTTTAAAGTTTCTTCATCCGGCTTTTTAATTTCGGGAACAGGAGGAGGGCTCTGCTGAGAAGAGGGAGTGGTAGAAGGGAGAGATTTAAAAGTTTCTTTTACCACACCGGAAAAAACTTCTTTAAAAGAAACGCCGGCGGTAATTTCTTTTAAACTTTTTCCCTTTAAAATTTCTTCTTTGGTTTTTAAAATGCTTTTTTTATAACTTTCTGGGGCTTTTTTAATTATCACTTGAAAGGCAGCCCCCTCTCCTTCTTTTTCAATTTTTAAAAAAGAGTTCACAATGGCTTTTAGGGGGTCATCTTCAAAAAGAGAATAATTTCTTAAAGGCAAGGAAAAATAATTTTGAATTTTTAAAATACTACCCAAAGAAACTCCCTTGGGATTAAAAATAGTGTAGTCCTCATTGACTAATTCCATCTGAGCGAATGGGAAAAAAGCCAAAAGATTTTTCTCAAAAAATAAAGCCTCTTCACGAGGGCAAGCCAGATAAAAACAAATTTCCCGGCTATTTAAAGGATTGGCAATTTCAAAAATAATCTCTTTAGGGTAATTAGAAAGACTCTCTAAAAATTGATTAAAAAGATTTAAAAATAAAAACTTTTCCTGAGGACTCTTTAAGCTTTCCTGGCTAATTTCTCTGGGAATTTTAATAAGAAAAAGCTGATAATGAAAACTGGATTTAAAAGAAGCGAGACGAAAAAAATTTCTCAAAAAATAAAAAAGAAAGGAAAAACCAAAAACAAAGAAGAGGCCAATTAGAAAAAGATAAGTAAAAATATTCATAACTAAATGAATTTCTTATCTTTTAATTCTTGAAAATGTTTTTCTATTAAAACATCGTGAATTTTGTCAACAAGATAGGGATTACCAGTTTCTTTCGCTTTTTTAATCGCTTTTTCTATCCCCTTTTCTAAAGCCAAATCAATTAAAGAATCAATTTCTCTTTCATAATTTTTAAGAGCTTGATCTTTTAAAATCTCTTTTTTTATTTCCCCTTTTAATTCTTCTCTCGATTCTTTTTTAATAATCTCTTCTGACGTTTCTAAAGATTCTTTGAGAGGTTCCTTTTCGATAATTGATTCTTTTTGTTCTGGTCTTTCTTTTTCTTCTAACCCTTTTTCGATTTTTTTTATTTCTTCAAGATTCATATTTTTTTATTTATTATACCATTTTATTCAAAATTTTTATAATAAACTTTTGGCAAATAGCGTAAATCAATATAATCAATACCCTCGAAGCTTCCCTTAAATTTTTCTTCCTTTAGTTTTTTTAAAATCAAGAAAATTTCTTTAAAATCATCGTTAAAATTCAAAAGAATTCTCATCTTTTTCTCAGCCACGATTTGAAAATCAGAAGCATCTTTTTGATCCAAAAGAAAGTGATCCAATTTTATTAAATTAGGGTTTTCTTTGAATAAAGTGATTATTTCCTCTAATTTTTTTAAATGTTCTTCAGAAATGATAGGCTTGCCTAGGGGTATTTCTTTTGTCTCTTTTAAATAAATAGTTTCAAGGTTAGAATTAATTTTTTCAATTTTTAAAAAAGGAATACCTTTCTGATCAATTAAAAAACAACTTTCTTCATTACAAAGATTGAATTTTTCTTCTCTTTCTTGATAAGTAATTTCTAATTGATTCTTCTGAAGATTAAGTTTGATATTCAAAGATTCAATTTCGGGATGATTTGCTTTTAATTTTTCTTCTAATTTCTTTTCAGAAAAAAACACTAAACTTTGGCTGGATCCAAAATAATTAAAAGTATATTTTTTATTTTGGTTTTTAATTTCCTCTAAAATTTCTTGTTCGGAAATAATTAATGACCCACCTTCTTTCGAGATAATGTTTATTTTAGAAATAGCAAAAAAGGGTGAATAAAAAATAAACCAATAGAAACCGATAAATAAACAAAAAAAAGCAAAGGAAAGAAATATAAATTTTAATTTCCGAAAAAATAATTTTCTTTTTCTTTGGCTAATAATTTTTTCTTTTCTCATAATAAATTAAGTTGGTAAATAAGGAGGAGGCTCTCCTTTTTTGAACAAAATTTGACTGATTGAAGGTATTTTTGTCTTCCCAGAAGGAAGATGACAAATAGTCGCTAGTTCCTCGGAATTGAGGATAAATTTTTCTAGGCAGGGGTCTCTTTTTACTGCTTTCTTGAAAAATTCAATTTTTTTTAAAAGGGTTCTCCTTTGAACAAAAAACCTTCCTTCAAAAACAGTTGTCGCTAAATCATTGACTTTAAAAGAATTAAGGTTTTTAAAATCAAATTGATTAAAATAAGACAGAAATCCCAAAGTGTTTATTTCGTTAAAAATATTAATTGGAGAAATATACAAAACCCGAATCCCTGTTTCAAAACACTTTTTACTAATTTTTCTCTCAATAAGATTAGCTGTCTCTTGCTGGGAAAAAGAAGGGGGTGGTGGTTCCTTTTTTTCGCCTTCTTCCGGCCAAACAGGCGGGCGGTAAATACCAGTTATTAAATTAATAAAAAAGGCAATTGCCCAGTCCTTTGTTGTAATCTTTTTTTCCGGGGCTTTTTTGCCCAAAACAACATCTTCTTCAGACTTGCCACTCTCAACAAATTTTTTTTCTTCCTCAGAGTTAAGGGGTCGAAAAATAAATTGAGCAATGTAATATTCTTTCTCGTCTAATCGGCTCACGATTTCTGAAAAATTGGCTATTGGTTCAACGCCTTCGGATTGATTTTCTTCTTTTTGGAAAAAATTATAAGTTTTGATAGGGTAAGCGCTATTTTTTTCTAAAACAAACTCTGTCCCCCAAATATCACATTGTTTATTTGGCAAAAAGGGAGGAAGAAAAGAAAAATAATCTTCTACTTTCTCGACTACTAATTTAGGAAAAACAGAATATATTAAGGGTTCTAAAATTTTTTGATATTCTTGCGGAAATCTTAAATAAAAATGGACTTCTTTTTTAATGCCTGCTAATTCAAAAATAAAATAACCCTTCGAAAAAGTTTTTAAATTATTAAGAAAATTTTCCATTAGCTTAGGTCCACCCTCTGTATCTTTGGTAATTTTGATTTCAAAGATAGACCAATCTTTTATTTTTTTCTCTTCTTGCTCTTTCTTTTTTAAATAATTATAGCGATAATTAAAATAAATTTTAGCTAAAACTAAAAAAATTATTAACCAATAAAAATACCTTAAAAAAAACAAAAAATATCTAAAAATTGAATTTATTAATAGAGACGAAGAAGAGAATAAATTCCCTAAAGATAAAAAAGATTGAGAAGTCATAGCCATTATCCCTCAAGGAGATTGAGAAAATTATTCTCGGGTTTAGGCGGGTTTTTTCTTAATTTTTTCAAAATATCTTCAGTCAAAAAGTAAGTATTATCGGGGAATTTCTTGAATAATTTTTTGTCAGAAAGATTTAAAAGAATAGTCCTGTCTTTCGCTATTTTTCTTTTTTTTACTTCAGCTACGATTGTTTCCAAATTTAATGGTTTTTGCGCAAAAAATAAAATGTTTCTAATGATTTCTTTAATGTTGTTTTCCTGATAACCCCATTTTTCTAAAGCGTAGATCCCTCGACCAACCAAAACAAATCTTTTATCTTTGATTAATTCATTATGAACCGTTTGGACACAAACTTTTTTCTGCCAGAATTTTGATTCCAATTTTGGCAAAAAAGGATAATTTTGACATCCTTCGAGCATCTTAGACAAATCTTTAAAATGAAGTGGCCTCCGCAAATGATCCAATAAAACATAAGCCCTATCATTGGAACCAACGGGATTTATTTCTGGCCAATCTTTTAAACCGAATTCCCCAAAAGGATTCATTAAAATTTTTTTAGAAATTGCCAAAAGAGACAAAACTTCTTCCCGACTAATTCCGGAATCAATATTACTCTTTGCCCAAATATAAATTTCGTCTAAATCTGATGGTTTTTTAGTCTCTTTAAAGAATTGCTCAATTTTTTTGACCTTTTTTAGAATATCCTGTTTTTTTAACGAAGAAAGGTAGAAAAAGCTGTTGATTATTTGGTTTTCTTTCTCGGTTTGAAAATCTTTATTTAAAACTAATAAAAAATTAACCTCATTCGAGGTTAGATTCTTATATTCTTTTTGATTAAGAATCTTTAAAAATAAATTTTCTTTTTCTAAATAACCACCGTGTTGCTTTAATATTTCTTTGGTTGATTGATAAAAATTTTCAAATAAATTTAAAAAATCGGTCTTTCTTAGATTATTTAAGGAACTCTCAATAATCTGACGGACTCTTTCCCGAGTAATCTTATATTCTTTTCCTATTTCTTCCAGGGTTCTCATTTCTTGATTATTCAAGCCAAATCTTTTCTCCAAAATCTGAAAATTTCTTTCTGGTAAATTTCTAAAAATTTTTAAAAAATTATTTTTCAAATTTGGCATATCTTAATTTTTTATTTAAATCTCCTTCAAATATCTTTTATCTTATTATTTTAAAAAAAATATAACAAAAAGTCAATAAAAACAAAATAATCCAATATTTTAAAAATTTTAAAGATAAAAAATTAAAAAAACAAACTTAATCCCTTAAGGCACTTTTTAGTGAAATCTAAGAAAATTGAGAATGTGCCCCTGGAGGGAATCGAACCCCCATCAAC
>JBNAWD010000008.1:0-5680 GCA_049699995.1 Minisyncoccia bacterium
GATTCTTTGGAAAGCATATAAGCAATTGTAAAATCTTTACCGATATCTCTTAAAAATTGAATAAGATCTATTTCTTTTAACCATTGGTAATTATCAACAAATTTTACTTTTTCCGATTTTTGAAAAATATTTTTTATCTGCTTTTCTATTTTCTTTTTGTATTCTTCTATTTTCTCCAAAGGCAATAACTCTCTTTCTTTTCTTTTGCCGCTGGGGTCGCCAATTAAAGCGGTCCCTCCGCCAATTAAAACAATAACTTTATTAGAAGCATTTAAAAATCTCTTTAAGGTTAGAATAGGCAAAAGATGACCTAAATGAAGGCTTTCGGCTGTCGGATCAAAACCACAATAAAGAGTAAAATCTTTTTGTCCTAAAGCCTTCTTTAATCCCTCAAAATTGCTGCATTGATAAATTAACCCTCTTTTTTCTAAATCTAAAAAAACCTCCATATAATTATAAGAAGGATATCACATTCTTGAAAAAAAGAAAAATAGAAAAAAGACAGAATTTAAGGGCTTAACTTAAAAACTTCTGGTTGATTGAAAGTTGATAAATTATAGAAAAACCATTGCTGATAGTTTAACTTTGAAGCTCCAAACGCTACAATCAAATAAATATCTTCCAAACTTTTCCCTACTTTCTTTAATTCTTCTGCTAAAATTTCTTTATTAAAATTATTTATTGGCGAACCATTATTTATTAAAGGATGATAAAAATTATTCATTTCAATTTTAAAGTGCCCTAATGATGGCGGATAATTAGAAACAAGAAGTTTGTCGCCGGAATTTTGGAATCTTCCCCCTGCCCTATTTTTTTCTAAATTCCAACTAGTGGCATCCGAATTTAAAAAAATCAATCCCGGTTCAAAATCCCAACCGGTTTTAATAACAAAATATTTATAATCTTTTAAACATTCGTATCTTTTTGTTAAATCAAATTCTAAAATCATTTTCCCATCTTCATTAAAAAACCATTTTAAATTTTCAATAAAATCGTTTATTGATGAAAATTCTTGACTTTCCGGCAAAAGGCTTATTTCTTGAACATCAGAAATCTCTGAATAAAAACCGTATTGATCTTGAGATTTAATGGCGAAATATAAAGTAGTTGGTTCGCAAATGATTGGATTAAAATTGGGTAAATCTTTAAGAGGAAAAGCCATTTCAAATTTTTCGGTTTGAGGATTAAAAGAATAGCGATAACAAGAAGATAAATTTAAAGGAGTTAAAGATTGCCAAGGTAGACGAATTAAATCGTTATTAAAAAGATTATCATCGCTCTTTTTTAAGGTATAACGGATATCGTAAAGCAAATGATCGTTTTTATCTTCATCTTCGGCTTTTGACCAAGAAAAGATTAAAGAAGAATTTTCTTTGTCAAAAGTAACCTTAAAATCATTAACTTTTGAGGGAAGGTGATAATAAAAATCTTCTTGAAAATAATACTTTTCTGATGAGTAATTAATCAATTTTAAAGAAGAATTAGAATAAGGCATAAAACTATAAATTCCGATGGTCAAAAAATCTTCTTTTTGAAAAGATTTGTTTTGTTGGAAATTAGTTCCCTGAACCTCAACCAAAAAATGATTATCTTTCGGCAATTGATTAAAAAGAAAAGCATAGCCCCGGGGTACGCCAATGCTAAAGCAATTGGATTCTTGAGAAGTAAAATAAATTCCGGGAAGAGGTGTCGTAAGGCCTTGGCAATTTGGATAAGAAAAATCCAAAACCTCTAAATCCTTAATCTGCCAATAATTGTCCTGAAAAAGAAGATCAGGAATTTTTTTCAAATCATCTTCATTAAAAAAGAAAACCAAAGCAAAATACATATTATTAGTCAGATCGGTATTTTCAATAAAAGGATATTTTTCAATATCAAATTCCAAAACTATCTTCGATTTATTCTCGTCTAAAGGATGCCAAGAAATATTTTTTAAAGGAAAACTATCCTTTAAGCTCTCTGTATCTATTTCAGAATTACTTTCTGGACTTTTTAAAATATCTTCTTGATGATTTTCGGAATTATTTTCGGAATTATTTTCAAAATTATTTTCTGAACCATTTTCGCTAACATAACAATTTTGTTGTTCTTGGGCTAAAGGCGAAGGGCAATTTAAAATTTCAAAGTCGTTTAAGTTATTATCTGTATCAAGAAAAGTATTATTAACAAATTTTCTCTGAATGCTTTGACCAGGTTCAAAATTTAAAGCACATTCCCCTTCGCAATCCGAGGCATTGCCATAACCCACTTTATCAATAATCTCTCTATTGGGATTTTTTAAAACAATTGTATTGTTCTCTGTAATAGTGTAATTGGTCGTTACTTGAGCGAAAGAACTATAAGAGCTAGAAGAATGAGTAATCAAAAAATAACCAAAGGCGGGAATGCTTCTCCCTTCTAATAAATTAGCTGGCACTAAAGAACTATAACTAGACCCAGAAGCAGTTTTTCTTTGCAAATACCAGCCAGTTAAATCAACCGCAAAGGGATTAGGATTATAAAGCTCTATAAACTCTTCATAAGCATTAACTCCTTCATCATTTTTCCCGGCAAATTGAATTTCATTGATTAAAAGAATCTGTTTAGGCATTGTCGTAGTAGTTGTCGTTGTGGTAATAGAAGGTTTAGTCGTGGTAGTAGTTATGGCTGTAGTTGTTGGGGTATTGATAATACTTGAAGAAGCCCCTTTGGTAGTGGTGGTAGTAGTGGGAGAAAGAGTGGTTGTTGAATTATTTGGTATTTCTAAATTTTTCTTTAAACTATTTTCTTTTTTAGGGGTGCCATAAAGACCATTATTTGAATCTCCGGAATAGGTAAACCAAGAAAAATCTGAAACTCTTTCCATTGTTCTTTTAGAATTGTTATCCCCAGCCGGCCACTCAGGATTAGCTAAAACCTCATCTTCTAAGCCACAGGAAGAATTAAAAAGTCTTAAACCTTCATTGATATTATTTAAAGCGCCGGAATAAATAAAATCAGCCTTAATAAAAGGAACTGCCTCATCACTACTTCTTTCCAAAAGGATTAATCCAAAAGGAGAAATTTTTGTCCCATTGGGAAAGGTAAAATGAATTTTTTCATCTTGATCAATAATTTGCCAACCTGAAAGATCAATCGTTGAAGAAGAAATATTTTTTATTTCTATCCATTCATCATTAGGACTATTAAAAGACCCCATCCAATTAATTTCGTTAAAGATTATTTTTTCTCTTAAAGGTTTTTTGTTATTTCCGTCTTGGAATTGACAACTTTTTGCTTGAAAAGAAGTTGACTCTGTTTTTGAAAATGTTGTTGAAGAATACGAACCAAAATCTGAAGCAAGAGATGTTTGGGTTTTTTCTTGGTTTTGAGCTTTAATATTTGAAGCTGAATTTGTTAATGAATCAAAAAAGGAAGAATTAGAATTACTTTGGAGATTAGAAAAATCCTTATCATTTGAATCTATTAAAATATAGTCAGATCCTTTAAGAGAAATTGATTTTAAAAGATTTTGAATCCCTCCCCAAAAAGCCAAAAGAAGATTCTTTTCGCTTAAACTAATAAAATTAGGGTTAATTTTTGCCTTTTCTGTTTCTTTAAAAAATAAATCAATAACCCCAGCCCCAGTTAAAATTGCTTTTAATGGCAATCTCTCCCAATAATCTTTTAAAACTTTCTCGTTAGCCAAAGTGTAATTAGTAAAACCTTCTTGCCAGCGCCAACTGAAAACTTTTTTCTGGGCTAAATGATATAATTGTTTATTCTCATCTATTCCCATTAAAAATGTTTCCAATTCATTAGTTTTTTCATTTTTCTCGATTACATCGTAGAAAGCTACCTCTGGCAATTTATACTTTAAATTATCGATAGTATCCGGACTATAAAAATTATTATTGGAATAATTAGCCAAAAAATCAAAATAATCATTTAGACTATCTTTCATTATTTTATCCGTCCTATTTTTCAAACTCTCTTTTATTTTCTGATAAAAAGAATCATCGCTTCTGGCAGTATAAAGCTCAAAATAACTTTCAGCATTGGGTAAAAAATAAATATGAATATTAGCCCGGGTATGTTCCGGCACTGACATATCTTGAATTAAATGAAGAATATGGCCCAAAGAAATAAAAGCTTCTTTTTTATTTCCCTTAACATACTCATAAATTGCTCTTTGCCAAGTTCGATTAGCTTCTGAAAAAACTGGGCTTTTTGTAATTAAACTCAAGCTCGCCAAATATTTCGAATCATAAAGGGCTTGAACTAATTGATTTTGGGACCACTCTTTAGCGGTTAAAGCCGGTAAAATATTTTCTACTCCATAGATTTTATAAGTAGTGTTGTAAACAGGGTCATAAAAATGATTAATGCTTCTAATCCCTTCGTCCTCTTTAATACTACCCTCTTTTAGCCATTCCTTCTCTTGATTGTTTATCTCTCGAAAAGGAAAAATTTTGTTGTAGTAATCAATCGTTAAATTAGTCAAATAAGGATGCGTGGTATTGGCATCATAAGCCAAAAGAAAATTAAAGGGGAAAAAGATAAAAATTAGAATTAAATATTTAAAAAACAGCGGGGTTTTTGTCATAATTTTTCTTTTATTTTTCCCGCTGTTTTTAAATCAACCTGATTTTTTTGATTTTTTTATTTAAAATTCAACTATTTTCCATAAAGAACCTAAATTCTCAAATTGAGCTCCCTTTGGTCTTTGAATCGAAATAACCGTGACAACTTCGTTTTTATCATTTATAACAGAAATTTTGTACCAATCCTCTGTTAAATAAACTCCTTTTTGATTTTCCGGTTTTAAAAGATCTTTTAACATTTCTTCCCATTGACCATTTCTTTTTATAGATTCCAGCAATTTTTTATATTCCTCTTGTTTTTCAAAAAGAAAATATTTAGTTGCCAAATCTATATCTTCTTTTTTTAAAGCCTCTAAAAACATCTGATAAGTCTCTTCTGGAGTTTTCCCTCCATAAATATCTTTTTGGTATTGTTCTTCTTGAGTTTTCAAGGAGGATTTAAGTATTTGTTCGTTTCTTCTTATCTCTTTTACATTTTTAAGGTTAGAATTTAAGAAATAAAAAACCAAAAAGCCAATTATTAAAACACCAAAGAAGATAAAAAGATATTTTTTATCTATGATTGTTGTTTTTCGTTTTTTCATATTTTTTTAAATATTATTTTTAAAATTAAAACAGCGATTTTCCCGCTGTTTTAATTTGAATTTTTTATTTTTTACTAAACAAGACTACCTCTCTCTTCTTAAAAAAACTCAAATCTTTTCTTCTTTATCAGCTTCTTTTATTGTTTCTTCTGTCCCTTCGGCGCCTTCTTTCTCTTTTGGTTCTTGACCTTTCTTCTTTTTTATTTTTATTGCTTTCTTCTTGCCTTTTATTACCCCTCCTTTAACAAGCAGATTATGACAGGAATCAGAAATTTGAGCTCCTTGCTTTAACCAATACCCCACTCTTCCTTTATCTAAAGAGAACTTATCTTGCTTGGGATCCCACCATCCTAATATTTCTTTAACTTTCCTAGAATTAACCGCTTGTCGATTATCAACCGCCACTACTCGATAAGTATAACTCTTTTTTCGACCTACCTTTTGTAATCTTAAAACTATCATATTAAATTCTCCCAATCTTACCAAAATCTTTTAAAATTGTCAAAATCTTTATCTTATCTTGAAATTCTCAAT
>JBNAWD010000009.1:0-4698 GCA_049699995.1 Minisyncoccia bacterium
GAAAAATCAATCATTAATCATCAACCATTAGCCATCGATAAGCTTGAGCCGGGAATTTGGTACCGCGTAAAATCCCGCAAAGCGGGATCACGCGGCAAGTACACCCCGGAGGTGAAGTCTACCGGTAAGTTCCAACTCAATCATGATTTAAATGCCTTGCCTTTTATTGACCGTGAATTGACTAAATGGCGGCTTTATGCTTACGAAAACGGAAACTATAAAAGGACTCCGGGAACTTATATTATGGCCGGAAGAGATTGTTGGTGGAGAGCAAATGGGGGTTGCAAATTTTGCGCCTGGACAATTCTTTATCCCCGATGGCAAGTAAGAAGTCCGGAAAATGTTTTGGACGAAATTGGTCAGTTGATTGAAAAGTATCATGTCAGAGAGATTATGGATGACACCGGCACTTTTCCGGTGGGAGAATGGTTAAGGGAATTTTGCCGGGGGATGATAAAAAGAGGCTATCATCGGCAGATTTATTTTGATTGTAATATGCGGTTTGGGGTGTTGACAAAAAAAGATTATCAGCTGATGGCCAAAGCTGGTTTTCGTTTTTTGCTTTATGGTTTGGAATCGGCGAATCAAGAAACTTTGGATCGGTTAAATAAAGGGACTAAAGTTGACCTAATAGAGAAAGAATTACAGATGGCAAAAAAGGCAAATAAAGAAGTTAATGGTCATTTAGAACCCCATGTAACTTGTATGGTTGGTTATCCTTGGGAAACAAAAAAACAGGCCGAAAACACTATTGCGATGACCCGTAATCTTTTTGATAAAGGATTGATAGACACACTTCAGGCAACGATTGTTATTCCTTATCCGGGAACGGCTCTTTTTGCCGAGTGCGAAAAAAACGGCTGGCTAAAGACGAAAAATTGGGAAGACTATGATATGCGTCGGCCGGTGATGAAAACAGAAATGAGTGATGAAGAAGTTTTGGCACTAACTCAAGGGATTTATAAATCATTTTTAACCCCGAAATTTTTGTTAAGAAAAATTGCCTCTGCAAGAAGTATTGACGAGTTGCACTTTTTTGTCCGAGCGGGAAAAAAAGTTTGGGGACATTTAAAAGATTTTGCCCGAGAAAAAAATACTTGACAGGGTGCGTTGCTAAAGTTAAGATTATGACTGGAGGTTACAAAAATTGTGACCTTTGGGCTGGAAATGGGAAAGATGGATTTTTTATTAGAAATTTATAAAAAGGGACAAACAGTATTTACTTTTGGAGAAATCGCTCTTTTATTTCCCCAAATTAGTTATCCAAATCTTAAAAGGAAAATCTCTTATTATGTAAAGACGGGAAAGATTTTAAAATTAAGAAAGGGAATTTACGGAAAGGAAAATTTTCATCCTTTTGAGTTGGCTAATAAAATTTACACTCCTTCCTATATTAGCTTTGAGACAGTCCTAAGAAAAGAAGGAATTATTTTTCAAGAAAATTCCGCTATTTTTGTCGCCAGTTATTTAACAAGGAGAATAGAATGTGCGGGAGTGGAGATTTTTTATCGGAAGATTAAAGATGAAATTTTAACAAATCCTAACGGAATCGAAAAAAAGGAGAACTATTTTATTGCTTCAAAAGAGAGGGCCTTTTTAGATGCCGTTTTTGTTTATAAAAATTATTATTTTGACAATTTAGGAAAATTAGATTGGAGAGTGGTTTTTGAATTGCTAAAAATTTATAAAAGCAAAATTTTAGAAAAAAGAGTTGCCCAATATTTTAAAGATTATAAAGAGGAAAATGTTGGATAAAGGAAAACATCAATCAATAATGGTTAATATCTTAAAAGAGTTTTATTCTGATCCAGAATTAAGAGGAGTTTTGGGATTTAAGGGAGGAACAGCTGCTTTTTTGTTTTATGGATTGCCTCGGGTTTCTGTTGATTTAGATTTTGATATTTTAGATGAGGATAAACTGGGGGTGATTTTTGAAAAGGTGAAAAAAGTTTTAGCCAATTTTGGCGCCCTTGAAGAGGCAAGGGAAAAAAGATATACTCTGTTTTTCTTATTGAGTTATAGGAAAGGAGAAAGAAAAATTAAAGTTGAAATTTCAAAAAGAAAAACAATTTCTTCTTTTGAAGTAAAAAATTATTTAGGAATTCCTGTTTTAGTAATGAAAAAAGAGGATATGGCAGCGGGTAAACTCGCTGCCTTACTGACAAGGAAAAAATTTGCCTCTCGTGATTTATTTGATCTTTGGTTTTTTTTAAAAGAGGGGTGGAAAATAAATGAAAATAATGTTAAGCAACGGACAGGTCTTTCTTTACCTCAGGCTTTAAAAAAAGTAATTCAGATAGTCCGTAAGATTCCCAAAACAAAAATCCTAAATGGGTTGGGAGAGTTGCTGGAAGAAAAACAAAAACAAGCTCTTAAGGAAAAGTTGAGGGAAGATTTAATTTTTCAAATTCGTTTGTATTTAAAAGCACGGGAGTGATTTTGATGACGTTAGGGCCATTGATTTCTGTTATTGTTACTACCAAAAATGAAGAAAAAAATATTCGGTAATTGTTTAGAAAGCATTTTAAGAGATATAGAGCCAAAGAAGTATAGAGATTTAGAGCTAAAGAAACATAGGAATTTAGAGAAAAAAATCTAAATTTCTAAATCTCTATAGGTCTAATGATTTATCATAATGAGGTAGAGTTTAATTTGAAAAAGTATTTAGCCAAAAAATCATATTATTCCCAAAGTTTTGAGAAATATATCCAATTCGCATCCAATTTTAGCGGCAGGGATGTATTTTTTAAGAGGATTGGTGGGAATAAGCTATATTGGTTCAAATTAATATGGAAAAAAGCAAAAAGCCAACATATCTTTTCATTGACGGAACAAATTTATATGCCGCTCAATACGAACTTTTTGGGCCTAAAAGATATTTAAATTTTGGCAAGTTTATAGATAAAATAGAGGAGAAAATTGGAGTAAAGTTTGACAAAATTTATTTTTACGCTTCATATTCTCCCAAGCCAAAAAGACCAACAAGGAAAGAAAAACTTTACTTAAAAAATGAAGCTTTGTTTTATCGAAGCGTAAGAAAAACTCCTAAGGTTGTCTTTTTTAAGGGCTACCGTTCAAAAACAAGCGGAAAAGAAAAAGAAGTGGACGTGAAGCTGGCGGTGGATATAGTTCATTTTGCCCATCTTCGAAAATATGATTTGGTTTATCTTTTAAGCGGAGATGCTGACTTTATGCATGCTTTAAAAATTGCCGAAATTTTAAAAAGGAAAATTTTTATTTTAGCTATAGAGAATCGAATTCCCAATAGACTATCTTTTCATTATAGAACTTATGTAGTCGTTTTTAGGGGGAAATTTAAGGGAAAGATTTTTCCAAAACAGAAAATTAAGTTCTTGTTCGCTGACAGGAAAGAGTTAATAGGGGAAGTCAAATAAAAACCCCGGGATGCATGCATCCCGGGCGGGTTGAGTGTAATATAGCAAATATGAATATAATTGTCAAGGCCCGAATTATTAACCGCCAGCTTAAAATCGGGCTGGAAGAGGGGTTGGTTAAGACGATTGAATATTTTTTAAGAATTTTTAATATGAGAAGAAACAAAAGCCAACATATCTTTTCATTGACGGAACAAATTTATATGCCGCTCAATACGAACTTTTTGGGCCTAAAAGATATTTAGATTTTGGCAAGTTTATAAAGGAAATAGAGAAAAATTTAAAAATCAAGTTTCAGAAAATCTATTTTTATGCCTCGTATTCCCCTAAACCAAAAAGACCGACTAAAAAGCAAAAACTTTACTTGAAAAATGAAGCACTATTTTACAAAAGTGTTAAGCAAACAAAAAACACCGTTTTCTTTAAAGGTTATCGTTCGAAAGCAAGCGGGAAAGAGAAAGAAGTAGATGTAAAGCTAACTACAGATTTAGTTAGCCTTGCTTTCCTTGATAAATATAGTACTGCCTATCTTTTGACAGGCGACGCTGACTTTCTTCAGGCACTTTTTTCCATAAGGAGATTTCATACTAAAAAAAGAATTTTCCTTCTTTGTCTGGAAAATAAAATTATGTATCAAGGGGCGTTTTATTTTAAAACATATGTATTTTTTCTGAAAAATCGACCACGGATAAAAAGGAAATTGGGGAATATGGTAATTATAAGGATGAATAGGGAGGATGTGATTCTATAAAAAAGACCCGGTATGCGTGCATACCGGGTAGGTTGAGTATAATATAGCAAATATTACTATGCTGTATCCATTAGTTTCAATTATCATTACCACCCGCAACGAAGAGTATAATATTGGCAATTGTTTGGAAAGCATTTTAAGAAATATAGAGCCAAAGAAGTATAGAGATTTAGAGCTAAAGAAACATAGAAATTTAGAGAAAAAATCTAAATTTCTAAATCTCTGCCTGTGAAATTGATTGTTGATGAAAGCGGAAGAAAATTAGAAAAGGCCAATTTTGACGTAGAAATGACTGGAGATATTTTAGAGTATAAGAAAGAATTTGATATTTTAATTCTTTTTTCAGGAGATAGCGATTTTGCTTATTTGGTTGAGATTTTACATAGGAGAAATAAGGAGGTTTTTGTATATTCCTCTCGTAGAACTTTCTCTTGGGAACTGAAAATAAAGGCAGATAGATATTTTTTACTAGAAAAACTTAAAAACTTGACAAAAGATGCGCTCGATGAGAAACATCGTTTACACTTCTGTATCAAACCATATCAAGAGGTT
>JBNAWD010000010.1:0-3286 GCA_049699995.1 Minisyncoccia bacterium
ATATTCTTTACTTCTTCCCAAGGTTTAAGAAAAGCAATCCAAGGTTTTACTAAATCTACCATGTTTTTATTCAGAAAGAAAGTTTTAAAAATTTTAACTAAAGTTTCTAAGGTTTCTTATTTTTCCAAAATAGAGCTCTTCAGCAAAAACATCGAAAGAATCCAAATCAACTTCTTTTAAAAACTGTGAAAGCAACTCTTCTTTTGGAATTATGTTTATTTCTTCACCACTCATGAAAAAATTTATCGAAGGAAGAACAACAACCTTTTTCTTCTTGTATTCTCCAAAAAGAAAACATTTCAATTTTTCTTTTATTCCAATTTTTGTAAACAAAGCAATCGCTGGATGCTCATGAGCAGTAATCAAAAAATCTGCTTTTTTAAAGTTTTCTTCAGTAGGAAGCTCCTCACCATGGAAAAAAAGAAAATTCTCTACCAATAACTCTTGCTTGAATATTTTTATTCCAAGTGCTTTAAGAGAATCAACGAAATTATCATGGTTTCCTTTTATCAGAAAAAGCTCAACACCTTTTTCCTTACAAAACCTTACAAAATCGTTAACTTCGTTAAACTCTTCCAAAGCAACCTTATCGAATTCATTCTTTATATCTCCATTTACTATTATTCTATTTGCATTTGTTTTTGAAAGAGCCTCCTCAACCTGCTTAACGATGTATTTATAATTCATCTTTGGAATGAATACTCCTTTTTCAGCCATTACCCCTTCGTAACCAAAATGGGTATCTGCGATTACTATCGAGTTTAATCTTTTTATGAATAGAACTTCATTAAATATTTCAAAACCTTCAAAACCTTTCAAATTAACTTTCACAAATATTTTTGTTTTTTATTGTTTTTATTTCTAAATCTTTTTCTTTTTCCAAAAATACATCGCAATATTTATTGATACACTAAAATAATTTGCTCTTGAAAAACCAATTTAATTACCTTTTTTGTAGAATTTTTAAAAATTGAAAAACTTTTCTTTTTCTTTGATAAAAAAAGAATTTAAATAATGAAACAATATAAAAATGTAGAAAATATGGAAAGAGAAAAAAACTCAACTAAAGAAAATATAAAAAAATATATTGAAAATGCGTATGAGGAGGTATCAAAGAATTATCCATCATTACCCCCGATTTTAATTTGTGGGGAATTAAGAAATAATGGAATTGAAGCAAAATATCTAAACGATACAACTCCTATTAATTTTAGTGAAGAAGGTAAATCATTGGTTGGTAAAAGTAAAGATAAATGGAAAATTGAGTTTAATGGAAAAAAATTTAAAGCTATTGTTACTCTTCGCTGGACTAAAAGGGAAATAAGAGGTAGAACAAAAGAAGATAGTAAAATTGAAGATATAGATAAGACGATATTAGATAGTGAAATCGAGGATATAAAAGTATTAGAAAATGATGAAGAATTCCCTTTGAGAGGATAAACAATTTTTAAAGTTAATTTAAGCTTGTTGACGTGCTTAAAAAAGAATAGATATTGAATTTTTAAACCTTAGATTAAAAAATAAAATAAACCCTGGGAAAGAAAATGCTTCTCTTCCCTCTTCTTTTTGAAAATATCTTACGCATAAGATAAAATTTTAAATTTTTATCTTTTTTGTGAGATATTTTTAAAATTTTTAAAAATGTTGGCAAGCTTAAATTTAAAAAAAGCTAAAAATAAATATGCTCTATTTCATAGGCTTGGGAATCTCCGAAGGAGATATAAGCTTAAAGGCTATAGAAAAGCTAAAAGAATGCGAAAAAATATACTTCGAAAAATACACAAGCTTAGTAAAAGATAGCTACATAGAAAAAATAGAAAAAATTGTAAACAAAAAATTTGTTTTGCTAAAAAGGGAAGAGCTAGAAGGAAATAGCAGAATAGTTGAAGAAGCAAAGAATAAAAAAATAGCATTATTGGTTGGTGGTGAAAGCTTAATAGCAACAACTCACCATAGCATCGTTTTAGACCTTCTTAAGAATAAAATTCCTTTCGAAATAATTCATAGCTCCTCAGCAATTTGCTCAGCTATAAGCGAAAGCTTCCTTCAAGTTTATAGGTTTGGTAAAATAACAACTATTCCTTTTTGGAGAGAAGATTATAAGCCTTTGAGCTTTTATGATTATGCTTTAAAAAACTTTAAGAATAATTTGCATACTATTTTTCTTTTGGATGTTAAAGAAGAGAATAATGGAATTAGGTTTATGAAGGTTAATGAAGCATTAGAAATTTTAAAAAAAGCTGAAAAAGAAAGGAGAAAAGGATTGATAAAAGAAAATACAAAAATAATTGTGCTTTCTTCTATTGGTGAAGAGAACATTAAAGTTTATGGTGAGATACAAAAAATTGAGAAAAAGAATATTGAGAGCTTTCCTTCAATAATAATACTACCAGCAAAGCTCCATTTCATGGAGGAGGAGATTCTTTCTTTTTTTGAGGTTTAAGATTTTTTATATAGCACAACTTTAAAAAACTTAGAATTTACTGTTGGTTTATCGGTAGTAGAATTTAGGATGGTTGTGGAGTTGGGGAAAGAAATAGTTTTTGAGTTTGGTTCGTGGGTCTGAAAAATTTGATATAAAACATGATTCTTATTTTGATTTCTTTAATTTATAAATCATTTTAGTTAAGGGGCTTATAAGTTAAAATTTATATTTCTTAATTAAGAACTTACAAACATGAGATTACTGCTTCAACTCACATCTTCAAAGGATTGTGAATATGATTTAAAGTATTTTCATAAACTTCAAGGTTTCATATATAATTTGCTAAAAGGGACGGAATATTCTATACTGCATGATAAAAAAGGTTATAAATTTTTTTGTTTTTCAAACATTTTTCCAATTCCTAAGGATCGCATAATAAGAAGAAATGAAACGAAAAAGTTATTGATTTCAAGCCCAGATAAGCTTTTTATTAAAATAATATCTGAAAAACTTCAGGAAAAAATCGAAAATAAAGAAAAAATTTATATTGGAGAATATGAGTTTTCAGTTGATAAAATAGAAACATTCCAGCTAAAACTATCAAGAAATTTAAAGCTAACTTCGGCAACTCCTATAGTAATAAGAATACCACAAAGGAACTACAAAAAATATAAAATTCCAATAGAATTTAGAAATAAACCTTATATTTTTTGGAGACCAAACTATAGCTTTGAAGCTTTTCTTAAGCAATTAGAGGAGAATCTAATCAAAAAGTATAAAGAATTCTACAAAACAGACCTTCAAAATAAAGAAATTTTTGAAGGATTTAAGTTTTTAAAAGGACCTATTGTTAATCATGTA
>JBNAWD010000011.1:0-2897 GCA_049699995.1 Minisyncoccia bacterium
TAACTGGTATAATTTTAGGTTATTATGTAAGACAATCTCTAGTTAAAAAGAAAAAAGGAACAATTGAAGCAAAATTAGAAAAGAAGATTCAACAAACAAAGGAAGAAGCAGAAAGAATTTTAAAAGAAGCTCAGCAAAAAGCGGATCAAATTATTACAAAAGCCCAAGAGGAATTTAGACAAAGAAGAGAAGAGTTATCGCAAACAGAAAGGGTTCTTTTAAAAAGAGAACAGACATTAGATCAAAAAATAATTCAACAAGAACAAAGAGAAAGAGAGTTTGAGGAAAAGTTAAAAAAAATTAAAGAAATTAAAGAAAAATTAGAACAAAAAGAAATAGAATTAAAAAAGAGATTAGAAGAATTGGCAAGAATGTCAGAAAAAGAAGCAAAAGATGAATTATTAAAACAAGTAGAGAAAGAATATGAGTTAGATATTATAAATAGAATTCAGAAATTACAAAAAGAAGGAGAAGAGAAATATGCCCAAAAAGCAAAAGAATTATTGTCTTTGGCTATTCAGAGATATGCTGCTTCTCAATCTCAAGAAATTACAACTTCGGTGGTAAATTTACCGTCTGAAGAAATTAAGGGAAGAATAATAGGTAAAGAAGGAAGGAATATAAAAGTTTTTGAAGAATTAACCGGGGTTGAAGTTATAGTTGATGATACGCCAGAAAGCGTAGTAATTTCTTCTTTTAATCCAATTAGAAGGGAAGTGGCAAAAATTGCTCTTGAAAAGCTTATTAAAGATGGCAGGATACAGCCTGCTAGAATTGAAGAATATGTTCAAAAAGCAAGAGAAGAAATAGAACAAAAAATAAAAGAATATGGTCAAAAAGCAATTTTTGATACAGGAATTTTAGACTTACCAGAAGGAATAATAAATTTATTAGGCAGGCTTTATTTTAGAACAAGTTATGGCCAAAATGTCCTTTTACATTCAATAGAAGTTGCAGAATTATCAGGTTTTTTGGCTTCAGAATTAGGGGCAAATGTGGAAGTTGCAAAAAAAGCGGGATTATTACATGATATAGGAAAAGCAATTGATCAACAAATAGAAGGACCGCATGTTGAATTAGGAATAAAAATTTTAGAAAAATTTAATATACCAAAAGAAATAATAGATGCTATGAAAGCCCATCATGAAGAATACCAAGCTCAAACAATAGAGGCAATTATCGTTAAAGTAGCAGATCAAATTTCAGGTTCAAGACCTGGAGCGAGAAAAGATACTTTGGAAAATTATTTAAAAAGATTAAAATCATTGGAAGATATAGCTCTTTCTTTCTCGGGCGTTAAAACAGCCTATGCTATTCAGGCAGGTAGAGAAATAAGAGTCTTTGTAAAACCAGAAGAAATAGGTGATTTAGAAGCATATAAATTAGCCAGAGATATTGCCCATAGAATAGAACAAGAATTAAATTATCCTGGCGAAATTAAAGTAACTGTTATAAGAGAAACAAGGGTTATAGAATATGCAAGATAAATTTAAAATAAAAAAGGTCGTAAATAAAATATTTTAAAATATGGCAAAAGTAACAAAAGATCAATTAGCAGAAGTTTTATTAAGTAAAAAGTATACTGAAGTAAAAAAGACAGCGCACGAAATAGTAAATACGATTTTTGATGAAATCATAAATCAACTTAAAAAAGGAAATGATGTAGCAGTAGCAGGTTTTGGAGTTTTTAGAGTTTCAAAAAGAAAAGAAAGAATGGGTATTAATCCAAAAACTGGAGAAAAAATTAAGATTCCTGCAAAGAAGGCAGTTAAATTTAGAGCGGCCAAAGATTTAAAACAAGCGGTACTATAAGTAAGTTTTTAAAAATATCTTATTTTAAAAAGCGGGTTTTTTTACCCGCTTTTTAAAATGTCTTTTCAATTTCTTTTAAAAATCTCTTAAATTTTATAATATTTTCATTTATTTTAGGAGAAAGTTTTGGCTCTAACTCTAATCTTCTTATTTGGTACATTAAAGAGGAGATAAAATATTTCATTATTTTTTTTTCGTAATCTGCATATTCTTCTAAATTTGGAATAAAGGTTTTTGTTCCTTTTTCAAGAGATTCTTGCGGCAAAGATATATAAAAAAGAGGAACATTTTGAAGCTGACATTTTTTTATTAAAAATTTTTCTTTTTCTTTTTGGAATTTCAAACCATATTTTATTTTTGCTCCCTCCTGTATTTTGTTTTTTTCTAAAAATTTTTTTACCTTTTCTTCATAATAAGGTCCTTTAATATTGCAAATTTCATCTAAAGCGCAAATTACATTGCCACTTTCTTTTTCTAAAATTAGATTGTCAAAACCGTTTTTAACATCGTCGTATCTTGAACTTCTTAAGGTGATACCTTTTTTTGATAAAAATTTATTAAAAATCGCAAATTTAAACATTTCTAATTTTTCTGAAGGTTTAAAAGAAAGATCTTCTTCTTCTATTTCTTCAATTTGATCTGGAGATTTTTTTAAATTTAAACTTGCTTCTTTTTCAAATTTTAATTTTTCATTCTTAAATTTATTTTCAAGTTCGTCTAAAAATTTTTTATCTTCTTCAATAATAGATTCTGAATATATATCTTTAAATTCTTCAAAATTTATTCTACCATTAGCAAGAATTGGAATATTATATTCTGCAGAAATTTTTTCAGACATTTCCTTTACAAATGTTTCCAACTTTTTTTCAGGATTATTTTCTTCTTCCTGAGATGGAAGGTAATTAAATTTTGTTTCCCAGTTATTCATCTATTTTTTTAAAAAAAGAGCGGGAGACGGGAATCGAACCCGCATACACGGCTTGGAAGGCCGATGCACTGCCATTGTGCTACTCCCGCGCCTTTCGGGAGCCCGGGACTTGAACCCGGAGTCAGACGCTCCCAAAGCGCCTATGTTAGCCGTTACA
>JBNAWD010000012.1:0-2594 GCA_049699995.1 Minisyncoccia bacterium
TGTAATTTAACTGTTGACTCAGAAATATCCGCTAATCCTCCTCTAAATTTTTGTTTCGCACTCTTTTTAGATATTAAACGATGTTTTTCATAGGCATCCCGAAATCCTTTTTCATCAACTTTTAATTTTTTCTCTTCGGCCAATTCTTTGGTTAATTCCAGAGGAAAACCATAAGTATCATAAAGATGAAAGGCTAATTTTCCTGGAATTTTACCCTTAATTCCCCTAATCTTTTTTTCGAACTCTTTAATACCTTTTTCTATTACTTCACTAAATCTTTTTTCTTCTTTTGTCAATTCTTCTAAAATAAAATTTTTATTTTTTAAAAGTTCGGGATAAATTTTTTGATAACGCTTAATTACTTTTTGAGCTATTAAAGCACAGAAATTTTGTTTAATTTTCATTAAATGGCCATAACGAATTACTCTTCTGATTAATCTTCTTAATACATATCCCCTTTCCAAATTAGAGGGTTGAATTTTTTCGGCTAAAATAAAAGTAGCGGCTCTTAAATGGTCAGCAATAATTTTAATAAATTTAATATCTTTTAATTCAGGAAAAATGATTAATTCTTCAATTGCACTTTTAATTTCTGCAAATAAATCTGTTTCGAACACACTCTCTTTTTTTTGTAAAACCATTAAAATTCTTTCCATTCCCAAACCAACATCAACATTTTTTTGTTTTAAAAGTGTATATCGATTCCCAATTTTATTATATTCCATAAAAACATTATTACCAATTTCTATATACCTGCCACAAGAACATCCGGGTTGACAAGTGGGGCCACATTTTTTGAATTCTTCTCTTTCATAAAAAACTTCTGTACAGGGACCGCAGGGGCCACTATCGCCAGCAATCCAAAAATTATCTTGACGAGGTAAAAAATAAATTTTTTCCTTTTTTAAACCAATTTCTTCTTGCCAAATTTTAGCTGATTCAAAATCGGCAGGTATTGTTTCATCGCCTTGGAAAACAGTAACAGAAAGCTTCTCCGGAGGTATTTTTAGCTCTTGAGTAAAAAAATCATAAGTATACCTAATAGATTCTTGTTTAAAATAATCTCCCAAAGACCAGTATCCCATCATTTCAAAAAAAGTATTGTGAGTAAAATCACCTACATCTTCAATGTCATCGGTCCTTAAACATTTTTGGATATTGGCCAAACGCTTACCTGCAGGATGTGGTTCGCCCAGTAAAAAAGGAACTAAAGGGTGCATCCCCGCGGTAGTGAAAAGAATGCTGGGATCATTCTCGGGTATTAAAGAAGCAGAGGGAATAATTTTATGCCCTCTTTTTTTGAAAAACCCAATAAATTTTTTTCTCAATTCTTCGGAAGTCAAATCGTTCATAATTAATAATACTAAAATAATCGCGAAAATATCGCTTTAATTTGATTAAATTTTATAAGATTATTATTCCCTAGTCAATATAAAAAGAGGAAACCGCACTTTCTTCCTGATATTTTAAAGAACAAATTCAGGCAAAAAAAGTGCGGTTTATTTTTAAACCAGACGATTCTTTATTCAAGAGGCTTTCACCCCCTTTTCTTTTATCTCCTGTATCTTTTCTATCATACTTCTAATTGTATCCAATTCTTGTGTTTTCCTCGCGATCTCTCGCGTTATCTCGGTGATTTTATCTTCGTCTAAAGCCGCGTATTTTTTAAATATTTCGCGTTCCCTGGAATAATCTATCAAAAACGGATTTCTTCTTCTTTCCAGGATTTCCATCCTAAAAAGAAGAATTCTTTGTAAATAATTCAAGAATTCTTGGGGAACTTCCACCTCCTTTCCCTCGAAAATATCTTCCACCAACTGAAGCCACTTTTTCATTTCTCCCACCTCCTTTTACTGAAACTTTCCTTCTCGAATCGTCTGGTTTATTTTTATTGGTTTATTTTATCGAGGTACTTTCTTTTTAAATTATAACAAAATTTAATTAAAAAGTACTTTTTTAATAATTCCGCCACCCAATAATTGACTTTTTTGGTAAAAAACAGCTGATTGTCCTGGAGTAATTGCTCTTTGTAATACATTAAATTCTAAAATTACCTTCTCTTTTTCTAAATATAGTTGGCATTTTTCTTCCGGAGCTTGATATCTTATTTTGGCTTTTATTGATAACGGAAATTCATCTATTTTACCCTCAATAAAGTTTAATTTTTCTAATAAACATTTTTTTTGATATAGAAATTTTTCTTCACCTACAATAAGGCTATTATTTTTTTTATCAATTTCAATTACAAAAAGAGGATTTTTCTGACCTCCTCCTAAACCTTTCCTTTGCCCGATAGTATAAAAAGGCAATCCGTAATGTCTGCCTATTTCTTTACCGTGTACATCTAAAATTGGTCCTGGTTTAAAATATTTTTGATTGCTTACTTTTGACTTTAAAAAATCGAAGTAGCTTTTGTTGATAAAACAAATCTCTTGGCTTTCCTTTCTTTCGGCTGAAGGTAATTTAAATTTTTGGGCCAATTTTCTCACTTCAGTTTTCTTATAATCACCGATCGGGAAAAGTATATACTTTAATTGTTTTTGAGTTAATCCCCATAAAAAATAAGATTGGTCTTTCTGTTCATCTTTAGCCTT
>JBNAWD010000013.1:0-2522 GCA_049699995.1 Minisyncoccia bacterium
CAAGTTGTGCCATGATGTTCGGCAATAATTTTTTTAATTTCAGAAGGCAAATGATAATTTTCGGCAATTTTCAAGCCAGCAGAAACATGATTAATAATATTAGAAACGCTTTGTTGGGGATTAAGATTTTCATGTAAATTTAAAATCCCTTCTTGATTTTCAATATAAAAAAGTGGTCTTTCTAATTTGCCAATATCATGATAATAGGCTCCCACTCTAGCTAAAAGAGGATTACCTCCGCAAGCTTTAGCCCCCGCTTCAGCTAAATTACTTACTAAAATACTATGATGATAAGTCCCGGGTGCTCTTAAAGAAAGTTCTTTAAGGAGGGGACTTTCTGGATTAGCCAATTCTGATAATTGCCAAAAAGAAGTAATTCCTAAAAGATTGCTTAAAAAAGTCATAAACCCAGCGATTATCACCGCATTAATCAATCCATAAAGTCCTCCAGTAATTAATAAAATTAAAGCGGTTCGCAAAGAAAAATTTTCCACCATAAGATTAAAAGACAAAGCAGAAAGGAAATTAATTAAAGCTAAAAAGACTGCTATCTTAAGAAAGAAATTGGGTTTTTGATAATTTTTGACTACTAAAAGACCAGCTAAAATTGAAAGGCCTTGAATAATTACTAATTCAAAAGAACCCTGATTAACTAAACTGAAAAAGATAGTAAAAATAAATCCGGCAAAAAGACCAAATTCAAAATTAATTATTAAGGCTAAAATAATAACTGGCGCTGCCAAGGGAAAAAGATAAGCAATGATTGGCTTGAGAGGAAGAGCTAAACGGGCTAAAAATAGAGTTACTAATAAAAAGATAGTAAAGATAAAAGTGATTTTTTCTAAAGAAATTTCGCTTTCCAAAAAATAATTTAAATAGATCAATACAAGCGAAGATAAAATAATAATTAAAAGAATTATTCCTAATGTCTTATAATTCCAAAAAGAAATCGTAGTTAGGCCCAAAGCTTCTAATTTCTCTAAATCAAAATCATTGACTCGATCACCGGGCTTTAGAATAATTTGGTCTTTCTCAATAGTATAATAAACCGGCGGAACTTCTTCTTTAGCCGCTTCAATTCGACGATTAGTTTCTACCTCATCCAGAAAAGTATTGGGCGCAATTAATTTTTGACTTAAAAAAATTATTACTCTTTTTTCTTCGTTGCTAAGTGATTGATTAACTTTTAAACTAATCTGATTCTTAAAATTTTCTAATTCTTCATATTTAATCTTTTCATTCTTTTGCATTTCTAAAAGAATCGCCCCCACATTCTTTTTAACTGTTTCCCAACTTTGTTCATTAAGGTCTAAAATAAACTTAGCTTCCTCTAAAGACAATTTCGGTTCTTTTATTTCTTGAATCTTCTTTAATTTTTCTTCTCTTTCAATATCTGATTTTCGAATTTTGTCTAATTCTTCATTAAGATTA
The DNA here is from genome assembly GCA_049699995.1 of Minisyncoccia bacterium. GTDB lineage: Bacteria > Patescibacteriota > Minisyncoccia > UBA6257 > UBA6257 > JBNAWD01. The sequence continues at coordinate 1,432 of JBNAWD010000013.1, forward strand.
TTTATTTTTTCCTCTTGTTCATTGATTACTTTAGAATCTAAACGATAAATTTTGGGCACTTCGCGAGCGGCTTTTTCTTTTAATTCTCGAGTTTTAATTTCGCTTTTAAAAGTAATTGTTTTAGGGGATTTAATAACCTCACCTACAATATCACCTTTTTTCAAATTAATTTTTCCCCAACTTTTTTGATAAACCAAAATCAAACTGGTTCCCACAATCAAAATTAAACCGCAAAGAAAAAAAAGATAGCGATAAGATTTTTTTCTTAAAAAATAAAGTTTTGGCATTTTTTTGAGCCATTTTGTTTCTTGGCTAAAGAAACCATTTTATTGATTTAGTTCCTCATTAACGATTTTACTTACCAAAGAACCATCAGCCTGCCCCTTAATTTCGGTCATTATCTTCCCCATCACTTTCCCAAAATCTTCTTTTCCCTCTGCTCCCACTTCTTGAATAACCTTTTTAACTTTATTCCTAATTTCTTCTTCGCTCATTTGTTCTGGTAAATATTTCATCAGAATTTCAATTTCCCCCTTTTCCTTTTGAATAAGGTCTTCTCTTTGACCTTTTTGATAAAGTTCTATTGCTTCTTTTCTTTTTTTGATTTCCCTTCTTAAAACGCTTTCTATTTCCTCATCAGACAATTTCTCCTTTTTTTGTATCTCTTCATTCTTTAAAGCCGATTTCACCATTCTCAATAAAGTCAACTTTTGTTCGTTTTTCTCCTTAAGGGCTTCTTTAAAATCATCATCAATTTTTGTTTCTAAATTAGACATATTTCTCCTCTGTAATTTAATTTTTTATAATTTTGAATTGTCATTTATTTAAAAATTGTCATTTAATAATCCAATTCAAAAATTTCTTTGTCTAAGTTAACTTTTAACTCTTAATCCCATCTGTCGACGACGTCGCATTTCCCGATTATGTTTTTTTCTTAAAGCAGCCTCTCTTAATTCTCTTTTGGTCGGCGGCTTTTGATAAAACTGCCTTTCTTTGACTAAAGACAAAATTTTGTTTTCCTGAATTAAACGATTAAATCTTCTTACTAATGTTTCAAAACCTTCATTTTCTTTACGAATAACCTCTTTAAC
>JBNAWD010000014.1:0-2284 GCA_049699995.1 Minisyncoccia bacterium
TTGTTATTTAAATCACTTTTATTGGGATGGAGAAAAAATTTATATTCTTGATGTTCCGAGAGTAAAATTTAAACCATTTTTGTCCTTTCGTTTTTTAATAAAGGATCTTGCTCAACTTAAATTTTCCTTTTATACTTATCTTGGAGAAAAGGCAGAGACCTACTGGCAACTTTTTCTTGAATCTTACCAGACCCAAAAAAAGCTTATGTTCAATCACCTTTCCCATCTGCTAATAAAAATAAAAATCTTTTTTATAAAAAAACACACTCGTAAAATTTCTCAGAAGAGAAAGAGTTCCCAAAACTAAATATGAAAGATTGGTATTTTCTAATCAATTCTCTTGGAGGAGTGGAAGAAAGGTGGTTACTCTTTAAAGAGTAAAAAGTCAATGGGGGTTATTGAGGAGCTTTAAAAAATATAGTGTTTTAATGCCTGTTTTTAATTTGAGATTTTAAAAAAACTCCAATGAACCCCCTAAAACCAAGAAAATAGAAAACATTATTCTCGAATGGCTAAACAAAGAAGAGAGGACTTCAAAGTTGAAAAATAGCCTTAACTTGAAAAGAGGTCATCGTAGTGTGAAGACAAGAGCCGTAAAAGTCGACCTATATTTTTGGCTAATATTTTTAATTGGAGCTATTGTTAGATTATATTCTTTCTTTAACTCCTATGTGATAGGCAAAGATTCCCCTCTTTATCTTTACCAAGCTATGGTCCTTTTGAAAGGAGATTTTTCTCTTTTAGATCTTTGCGGTTTTTCCTCAAGAATAAAAGAAATTAATCTTTTTTCTGTAGTAATAATTCCTTTTTACTTAATTTTTAAAGATTGGGAAATTGCTGGAAAATTAGTTTCCTTTTTATCCAGTTCTATTTCTCTATATCTATTATATTTAATTTTGCGTCCATATTTTACTAATTATCCTTTATATTTAACCCTATTAGTTTATAGTTTTATGCCCACTTTAGTAAAAGAATCTTCAGAAGTTATGAGAGAGTCCTTTTTTACTATGCTTATTTTACTTGGCGTTTTTTTATTTCTTAAAAGTTTACAAACTAAACGAATTTTTCAATTTCTTTTGTTTGCTTTATCTAATTTATTTTTTATTTTATCTTCTTGGGTTAGGATTGAAGGAATATTTTTAATTTTTTTCACTTTTATATATCTTTTTTTAAAAATTTTTCTTTCTGAGAATAAAAAAGAATTTATAAAAATTTTCCTTAGTTATTCCTTTCTACCTATTGCTTTAGGCTTAAGCTTTTTACTATATGTTAGTTTTTACAAGAGTTTTCTTTTCATTGAATTAAAAGGTAAACTTTCATTATTAAATCCCTTTGCCCAACCTTTTGTTTATACTTTGAAAGAATTTAAATATCTCAATATCCCAGCACCAAGCCCTTATTTTTGGGACATGGTAAAACAAAATCTCTGGCTCATAGCCTTTGGAACTACCTTTTTTTACAAATTCATTCCTGCCATATATGTCTCTAATCTTCTCTTCTTGATAGCAGGTTTTAAAAATCTTAAAGATTCTCTAAAAAACTTCTCAATTCTTTGGTATTTCCTTATTCTATCCATAGGATATTTTATAGGCCTTTGGTATTTTACTTTCACTAAATGGTATATGGAAAAAAGATATATGCTTCCTCTTTTATTTTTTTTAAGCCCTTTTATAGCTCTTGGATTTATCAATTTAAGAAGTTATTTTTCCAAATTAAATATATCTTTTCAAAAAGTTGTTATCCTATTAGTAGTTTATATAATACTTAGTTCTTCTATTACTATCTATAAACCCTTAAGAAAAGAGCTTCTTGAAATTAAAACCATTGCTTTAGACATTGCCCATCACATAGATAATCAAACCTTAATTGAATGCTCAAAAACAGCTTGCCCCAATCTAATTTTTACTCCCGACCCAAGATTTTTATTTTATGTTTCAAATTATAAAAAGGTTCCCCTCTGCCCAAGACCTGAGGAGAATGTATCTTATTTTAATTTTCAAAAACTTCCTAATGAACAAATTATCAATTATATCTTATCTAAACAATATAAATTTGCTATTTTAAAAGAAGAGGTTTTTAAAGAAAGAACTAATTTTCTAAAAATCCAACTAGAAAATTTAGGAATTAAAACTTATATTGTTAAAAAACAAAAAAATCCTTAGGTCTTTAGACTAAAATTTTAATCAATTTTATGAAAAAACTTGTAATTTTGCGACCAAAAATTGGATTTGGTATTGGTGGAGCAGAATATCACGCTGCTAAAGTTGTAGAAGGTCTCCTTAAT
>JBNAWD010000015.1:0-2165 GCA_049699995.1 Minisyncoccia bacterium
AAAGGTAGAATAGAAAGGCTCTTCAGATTTTTCCAGACAGACTTATAAAAGAGATGAGATTAAAGGAGATAAAGGATTACGGGAGTGCAAACAGATAGAGAATTACCAGGGGAGGCTGATCTTGAAATAATTTTTTCCATAAGGCACTTAAGGAAAGTGGGGGAAGATAATACTATAAGGTATCAGGGGAGGATTTATCAGGTTCTTCTTTCAAATAGTATAAGAGAGTTTGGAGAAAAGTTTCTTAAAAAAGAAGAAAGTGACATTTCAAAATAGTAATAAAAAGTCACTTGACAATAGGAATAACATAAATTGTTCCTCTGTGGTATCAATCATAGTGTCAACATTTTTAAGCTCAGGAAGGTGGTCTCCATTCCCGAGGAGAATCAGTTGGCAGATTTATCAAAGGGAAAGGCAAATATATGAGTTATCAATAATGAGATTAAGGTTTTTAGCTTCAGAGTTTTCTTGCAAAATCCCTTTCGGAGTTAGCAAAGTCGAGATAGATGAGAAGGAGGGTTTTAAGAAGGGATTCAGGGGTATAGGAGATTTTTTTAAAAGTGGGTGGTTTGAAGATAACAAAAAATAAATTAGGAGGTTATAGATGGAAAAGGCTTACAAAATTGCTGTTATTCTTGGAGATGGAACAGGTCCGGAAGTAAAAAGAGAGGGTGTAAAGGTTTTATCTTACCTATTTTGACTGGGGAGAAGAAGGGTATCTAAAAATAGGTTTTAAGATTCCTATTAAAGAAAAATATCTCCGTTTACGGATTGTAAAGAGGAAAAAAGGGATTAAGTACTCTATTTTGGTCCTTTTACCTCAGCAAGTGGCTTAAGAGAGATTTTAAAACTTCTTTCTAAGACCTTTCCTCTAAGAAAATGTAGTCTTGCAGAAATGAAAAGAAGAAAAACTATCAGTATTTATTAAAAAGGGCTTAGAGAAAACAATCTGCCTGATCTTATTCTCATAGATGGAGGAAAGGGACATTTAGAGACTGCTCTAAGAGCAAAAGAAGACCTTGGAGTGGAAGCGGAAAAAAAACAAAAGAAAAAGAAACCTTAGAGAGTTTCTTAGATAGAATAAAAGGAATAGGCCCGAAAAGAAAGGAGGTTTTATTAAAAAATTTTAAAAGAATTTTAAAAGCTTGGAAGAAATTTTAAACACACCTTTAGAAAAACTATCAAATCTTCCAGGATTTAATCTAAAAATAGTGAAATCTTTGAAAAAAAACGCTTCAGGAGATTAAAATCCCACTTAAGTTTAATTTTTAATTTTACTTAAGTTTACTTGACCTTAAATATAATTTTTATTATTTAATACTTAAGACTTAATAAATTTTAAAACTAACCGATAAAATAATTAGCCATGGAAGTATTGGTTAATTTTAAAAACAAACTTTTAGCTTATGCCTTTTGTGAAATTTTAAAAAAAATAGAAAATGTTATTCCCTATGTGCCTGAAGAAATGAAACGCAAGGAACCGAAAATTATTCTAACTGATTATTTCAGTTTAGATAAAGAAATCCTTTCCAAGTATCCAAAGGCTAAAGTTATTCTTATTGATTACGGATTAAAGGAAAAGCTTCTTTTAAGGGTTTTAACCCAGTATAAGATAGTAGGAATAATTGCACCCTATACAGATATAAATCTTTTTAAAAAGGCTCTGAGGGTAATAAATGAAGGTCAAATCTGGCTTGATAATAGATATCTTAAACATTTACTCAGTGGTGTTGAAGAAGTTCCTTTCAAAGATATTTCTTTAACTCATAGGGAAAAGGAGATAATTTATTTTGTCTGTCAGGGTTTATTTAATAAAGAGATTGCTGACAAATTAAATATAAGTGAGCAAACAGTAAAGGCTCACCTTCACAGAATTTTCAAAAAATTTGGAATTTCAAACAGAGCTCAATTAATTAGCATCTTTTTTGAGACTAACCTTTAAAGTTTATAAACCATACTACTAAAGTTTATAAACCAAATTACCCTCAAATTAATTCTTATTTCCGATTTACTTATAGATCCATCTAAACTATTATTAAATTAATCTATTATTAAGTTAATAAAAATCCTGGCAGGGGGATAAAAACAAAAAACTTAAAGGAGGTGTGCGATGATTAAAAAAGCAATAATAGCTGGTTTACTTGGTTTAGCTTTAACAACCGGGG
>JBNAWD010000016.1:0-2001 GCA_049699995.1 Minisyncoccia bacterium
CATCTCCTAAATAAAATTTTGCTATTCCTTTTTCAACAAAGTTATATTTTTTTACATTTTCTTCTCCAAATTCTTTTAATTCAGGAATTCTCTCGATGGCAAAAACTTTTCCTTTTTCTCCGGTTAAATAGGATAACAAAGCAGTTGTCCAACCAGAACCAGATCCTATATCTAAAATTTTCTCTCCTTCTTGAACTTCTAATAATTCAAGCATAAAAGCTACTACCAATGGTTGGGAAATAGTTTGACCAAAACCAATCGATAAAGGTTGGTTTAAATAAGCATATTCCTTTAAATCTTCTAAAACAAAATCTTTTCTATCAATCTTTAAAAAAGCCTCAATTAATTTTGGAGATTTTAAAACGCCTTCTTCGATTAATTCTTTAATGAGTTCTTCTTTAGAAAAAACATTGCTCATTGATAAATATAAAAAATATTATCAGAAAAATATATTTCCCTCAAATAAAAAGGGCCGAATAACTCGGCCCTTATATTGATTTTTATATTGAGTTTCTATATTGATTTTTTAATAGCAAACCCTTTTTCTTCATCAATCAAAAAATCTTCAAAAATAACCGGGATTCTTTTTTGAAAAGTTTTTAAAATTTTTAAAAAAATCCTTCTTATCTGAGGATGGGCATTTAAAGAACAACGAAGAGAAAAAATATGTCGCCATTGCCTTAAATTAAAAGTGCAGTAAATTTCTGTTTTTAAGGCGTGAGGTAAAATATTTCTGGCTATTTCCGGAGACACTCCTTTCTCTAACAATATTAAATATGTCTTTTCTATTTCTTTAATTTGGTTTAAAAATATCTTTTTCGCCTCCTTATTCTTTTTAATCTCTAAAGGCAAAATGATTTCTAGTTCTTTATAAGCGCAATACCGAGTAGATTCTTGGGTATAACTTCCGATCCGATGGCGAACTATTTCATGAGAAATCCCTCGGTCGCATATAATTTTCACGGTAATTTGATGATGCTCTAAAACAGATTCATGACCTAATTGAATCAATTTTCTAATAAATTTTTCTGCCGATCCTTTGGTGATTTTATCTTCACTTTTATGGCTGATACGGCCAATTTTTTCCAATTTTTCCAAGATTTTCTGGCCATTAATCCGATCCATCACAATAATCCTTTCCTTTTGAATTTTCATTTATTTCACCTCCTTAAAAAATCAAAGAGCTATTCAAAATTAAAAAATCTTCTTTAAAAAGTCAAGTAATTTTCTTTTTTAAAAGTTTTTTTCGATATTTATTAGCAAAGCGATGAGCTTCATCTCTAACTTTTAAAAGCAAATTTTTTGAAAGCTCAATTAAATTTTTTAGGTTCTTTTTTAAACCTTTTGGAAAAACTAATTTATCATTTTGATATTTAGAAATTCCAACTATTGGAATCTCTAATCCTAATTCCCTCAAAACATTTTTTGCCCTTTGAACCTGGGGCAAACCTCCATCAACTAAGACTAAATCAGGGAAAGGCCATTCTTTATGATTAAATCTTCTCTTTAACACTTCCTCTAAAGCCATTAAATCATCTTTTTCTTTTGAAGATTTAATTTTAAATAATCGATAAAAAGATTTATCGGGTTCTCCATTTAAAAAACTGACCATTGCCCCGACTGTTTCTTTGCCAAAAAAATGAGAAATATCATAACCTTCAATTCTTAAAAATCTTTCTTCTTTTAATTCCTCTTCTTTAATTAAGGCAACATCTTCTAAATGTTTTAAAGCTAAAATTTTATTAGGGTTTTCTTTTTTTAACTTTTGGATTAATCTTTTCTTTTCTCCTTTTAATAACAAAATCATATTTTCTATGTTTTTCCGATAATCTTCTTTTGAAATAATTCCCAAACAAGCACCCGGACATAAACCAATTTGATAATCAAAGCAAGGTTTTCCAGAATTGATTTTACAGGCGCTATAGGGAAAAACCCTTCGAATAATTCTTAAAAAAGTTTTTACCAAAGAATAACTTTTATAAGGCCCAAAAACTTCCACCC
>JBNAWD010000017.1:0-1933 GCA_049699995.1 Minisyncoccia bacterium
TTTCTTGGGGAAATTTAGAAAGAATAAATATTTTCAAGTAATATTGCTTTCGGTAGTGGTGCCATTCTTGGGAATGCTTTTTTTAAGGGGGGAGAAAGGCGTGATTTATGCCTATTATTTTACTGGTTATTACCTTTTTTGGATTTTGTTCTTTTCTCTTCTTTTATCTTTTATTTTTAATTTTAGTTGGGGTAAGGTGCTTGTTTTTCTGTTTTTAATCTTATTTCTCTATTGCAATTTTTATTTAATCTGGCGTTATTTCAATTATAATTACAGAAGGTATAACCCCATAACTTTAGAAGATCAATTAAAAGCAATTGATTGGATTTATAAGGATGCTGGAGATTGCAATTTTAATATTGATGTTTATGTGCCGCCGGTTATTCCGTATGCCTATGACTATTTAATCAAGTGGTATGGTAATTCAAATTATGGATGTTTACCTAAAGATGAGCAGGTTAAAAAGCTTTATACTTTAAGTGAAGATGATGATTCTCATCCTGAAAGACTTTTAAACTGGCGCAATCGTCAAGATAAGATAGGAAGGGTGGAAACAGAAGTTGTTTTTGATAAGATAAAAGTAGAAAGAAGAATGAGGATTTAATGTTATGACAAGAATTGTTTCCTTCTTGAATAGGCGCGCAAATTTTATAGTTTTTGTAATTTTATTTTTTTCTGTTTTGTGGTCTTGTCGTTTTCTTTTGTCTAGTGATTGTTTTTATTCTCATGACTTAGATTACAATTTAGCCCGTGGTTATGAAGCAGTTCAGTCTATTAAACTGGGTAATATCCCCTTAAGATGGTCTGGGAATATTAATAATGGTTGTGGAGCGCCAGTTTTTAATTTTTTCTATCCTCTTGGATATTATCTACTGGCATTATTTTATTTTTTGCTAGGTAGTATTTTGTTGTCTTGGAAAGTATTGATTTTTATTTGTCTTTTTTTAGGTTCTTGGTTTTTTTATCTTTGGGCTAAAAAAATAACAGGTGATCCTCTAGCTTCATTTTTAGGTTCTTTTATTTATCTTTTTGCTCCATACCGTTTTCTTTTAGTTTTTGTTAGAGGTTCTTTAGAGTTTTTATCTTATGCTATCTTTCCAATTTTACTTTTTATTTTTTCTGTTTTTTTAAGGGAGAAAAACAGAAATAAAGAAATTTTGTATCTATTTTTTGCTTCTCTTGTTGGTGCTTTGTTTTTTCTCTCTCACAACATAGTTGTTATGCTTATGTTCCCTATTTTTCTAGCAATTTTGTTTCTTGATTTGTGGAGTTTTAATTTTCCAAGACGAAAGATTTTTCTGTCAATTTTTTCTATTTTGACTATTTTTGGCTTGAGCTCATTTTTTATTGGCCCGGCTCTTGTTGAAAAAAAATATGTTAAATTAGGCCATTTAAATATAGTAAATTATGCTGACCATTTTCCAACTTTGGGTCAGATTATTCGTTCAAAATGGGGATATTTCTTTTCGGTGCCAGGCGAAAACGATGGAATGTCCTTTATGCTTGGTTATGCACAATGGCTTGTTCTTTTAATCTCCACATTGGCAGTTTTTTACTTATTTTTTGTTAGAAAGAATAGTTTCAGAGTGTTTTTGAGGGAGTATTTTTGGGTTATTTTTTATTTTCTACTTTCTACCCTTTTTATTTTTTTGATTTTGTCTCAGTCAAACTTTGTGTGGAATAATTTTATAATTTTACAACAGATTCAGTATCCCTGGAGGCTTCTTGGTGTTCTTGTCTTTTTAATCTCGGCTTTAAGTAGCTATCTTTTTTCTAAATTAAAGAAAGGATTTTTTTATTGGTTATTTTTATTTTTTATTTTTGCTTTGGCTATATTTGGCAATCGTAATCATTTAAGAGTATTTGATTCTTGTCAGGGAAAAGAATCTTTATACAAAGATTTTTCTAATCTATATGTTTCTTGGGTGGGGAC
>JBNAWD010000018.1:0-1863 GCA_049699995.1 Minisyncoccia bacterium
TATAAATATGGCAACATATGAGATTTTCCAAGGTTTTTTTCAGGGTCTCTCCCTTCATTAAAAGTTATTTATATTTTCGTTGTTGTTTCTGCCCTTGTTTCGCGAATAACGGTAATTTTTATTTGTCCAGGAAATACATCAAATTTCTTTTCCAGTTCCTCTTTAATTTTTTCTGCTAAAATTACCGTCTCATCATCAGTTAATTCTTCAGGTTTAACAATTACTCTTAATTCCCGACCGGCTTGGAGAGCATAAGCCTCTTTAACCCCTTTTTTAGATTTGGCCACCTCTTCAATTGTTTTTATTCTTTTTAAATATTCCTCAAAATCTTCATGTCTTGCTCCTGGCCTGCCGCCAGAAACCGCATCAGCAACATAAACAATCACCGCCTCAACTGAAGGAAAAGGAATATCTTCATGATGAGCGGCAATACAATCAATTACTTTTTGGGGAAAATGATATTTTTTCAAAAGCTCAACTCCTAAATCAACGTGGGATCCTTCCTTATCAGTAATTACCTTGCCAATATCGTGCAAAAGACAGCCTAATTTAACCGTTGCCACATCGGCCTTTAACTCGTAGGCTAAAGCCGTGCCAATTCTTGTTTCCTCAAGAGTATGGGCAATCATATTTTGCCCATAAGAGTAGCGGTACTTAAATCGACCAAGTAACCTAATAATTTCTGAAGGTAAATTATAAATACCAACTTTATTGGCTAATCGCTCGCCCTCTTTAAAAAGGATTTTTTCAATCTCTTCTTTGGTTTTTTTAACAATCTCCTCAATCCTTGCTGGTTGAATCCGGCCATCCTTTATCAACCGCTCTAAAGCCACCCGGGCAATTTCCCGCTTAACCGCGTCAAATGACGATAGTTTAATTACCCCTTCCTCTTCCAAGTCGACATCAACCCCGGTTACCAATTCAAAAGTGCGAATATTTCTCCCTTCTTTCCCAATTATTCTTCCTTTAAATTCCTCATTGGGAATAGAAACCGTTGATAAAGTATATTCAGCCACATAGTCAATTGCTCCATAACGCATTGCATCAACTAAAATTTCTTTTGCCTTTTCATCAGCGGTTTTTTTAATTTCCTCGTGGACTTGATTTATTTTTTGCGCGATCTCCTTTTTTAATTTTTCCTCCCATAAAGACAAAGTTAAACTTTTTGCCTCCTCTTGAGAAAGTTTGGCGACTTTTTCTAGTTTTTTAATTACCTCCTCTTTTTTTCTTTCCAGCTCTTCTTTAATTTGATTAAGTTGAGTTTCTTTTTTTCTTAGTCTTTCTTCCCAATTAAGAATTTGATTCTCTTTTCCTTCCAAAATTTCTTCTTTACGAGAGAGTCTTTTCTCAATTTCTACCGCCTCCTTCATTATCTCTCTTGCTTCATCTTGGGCGTGACTAATAATTTCTTTGGCTTTTATTTGCGCCTCTTCAATTACTTTTTCTCTATCTTTCTCTAATAAAAATCTACGAAAAAATTTTTGTAACATAGAAGATTTATTTTAAGCCTAGAGGAAGATAAAAATCACCTCAAAGACAAATAAACGATTTTAAGAAACAAAGGTGTTAATTTTTTATCGGTCATTTTTTAAAAAAATATTATTAACTTTTCTCCTCTAGGTAAATTTTTAATAGTATTATTTTACTACTTTTTTAAAATTATTCAATGTTAATATTTTTTGAAAAGTTTTTTTAGCTAAAGAAAAACTAAAACCGCGTCTTAATAAAAAAGCAATTGCTTTTTGATATTTTTTTTCCTCGGTTAAATTTTTGAAATAAATCCATTTGCTTTTTAATGCCTCAAAGGCCAGTTTTTCCTCATCTAAAGGATTTTGTTCAAAAAATTCATCAATTAAATGGGAA
>JBNAWD010000019.1:0-1843 GCA_049699995.1 Minisyncoccia bacterium
CTTTAAAATTCTTCCGCCAATCTACAAGCAACAAAACAAAAGGTAAAATAATAACAAAAAACAAAGCGGGTGATTTCGTAATCAGGCCTCCCCCTAAACAAAAACCAGAAAAAATAGCAAAATCAAGACGCTTAAGTTTCAAGGCCAAAAGGGCAAATATAAAACTCCAAAGGCCAAACATTGAAAGCATACTATCAACCAAAGCCATTCTTTCAAAAAATACATTAAAAGGAGAAATTGAATACAAAAATAAAGCAAAAAGACTAATTTTTTTATCATTAAAAATAAGAAAAGAAAAAACCAAAATCCCAAACATAGTCAAAATGCCACAGACAACTGACAAAAATCTTCCTGCAAGAAGCGGGTCTGAGAAAATTTTTAAAAAAGGAATCATTAACCACATAAATAAAGGCTGCTTTCCATCAGAAAGAGGTAAAAAACGAAGAGTTTCCTCTGCCCTCATCACTTGAGCCCATCTAATATAAATTGCCTCATCGGCAAAAATTGGCCAAGAGGCTAGGTTAATAAAACGAAATAGAAATGCAACTGAAAAAACAATTAATATCAAAAGAAGCTCTCTTCTAGAAAATCTTAAAAGATTCATAATCAATCATAAATACCCCGCAGTTCATTAAGTCTAACCCGCAAAATCTGCAAAAACATATTTTTTGACTCCTTTATGTACTTTGACAACGATGAACCTTTGGTTTTGCTTTCATCTTTATCCTGCCAGAAAACAGGAATTTCAACTATTCTCCCCTCTTTTTTCTTAATTAAATGCAAAAGCTCCACATCATAAGAAGTAACGATCCAGCCAACTTTTTCTCTCTTATCTTTAAAAAACTCCAGCTTCGGAAAAACTTCTTTCAAAATATCTGCCCTAAAAAGTTTAAAACCACACTGGGTATCAATTATTTCAGGCAAAATCAAAAATCTTCTTATCAACATAAAAACAACAGCGCCAATTTTTCTATAAAACGGAAAATCTTTTCTAACCACACCTCTTGAGCCTATTACTGCCTCAACATTATCCTTTGTGTAAGGCAAAAGTTTCTCCAATTCTTGAATTGGAGTCGACTGATCCATATCCGAAAATAAAATATATTTACCCCTTGCTTTTTTAATACCAGCAAGAAGAGCCGAAGGTTTGCCGCCATGAGGATTTTCAAGAAGAATAAAACCGTCAAGCTTGTTCAATTTCTTTTTGACCAAATCTCTACTTTCATCACTACTTCCATCATCAGAAACTATAACCTCCCAAACAAATTTCTGCCTCTTCAAAAAACCATAAACCTCCTCAAGCACGCCTCTTTTGATATTCTCGCTCTCGTTATAACAAGGAATAATAACTGAAAGAAAGACTTTACTCATCATCAATATCTTATCAAATTCAAAGAAAAACTACTACCAGCCAAAATCAACCGGATTAAAGCAAAGAGAATAACCAGCCTCGCTAATAAGACAATTATCTTTACCAGGACTAACAATCTGAATTAAGCCAGATTTATCTTTTTTATTATAAGCAAGATTGTTAAAGTAAAGAAGATAATAAAAACCAGCATCTTTTCCGTTTTTAAAATCTAAAGAAAGATCAAAATCACTTTTAGAGTAAGTAACAGCTTTAATATAAGAAACCACCTTCTCCTTGAAATAGATACTATCAGCATCAGGACCTATAAAATTAATACTATGTTTAAACAAAAGCAATAAAACTGATATTAAAATAAAATTTAACCAGAAACTTTTTTTATTAATAATCTTCCCCAAAATAATGGATATCGCTAAAACAAATACAGGTAGAGAGAAATTAAAATAATATTCAGAAGGCCGAAAAGGATAAATA
>JBNAWD010000020.1:0-1810 GCA_049699995.1 Minisyncoccia bacterium
TCTTTTATCCATAGAACCATCGCCTCCAAAATACCCTTTAAAGAACTCTTTAAAATATTCAAATGGCGCTTCAAAGAGGAAATTGGGTACATGTTTATTTTCGGCGCCTTTGCCACAATGATAGGCAAAGAACTTTCCTACTGGTGTACTATAATAGCAAATATTAATTGCTCCTGGGGTTATAAATTTTTCTTCGTTTGGCTCCAAATTGAAAATCTCTTTCATTAATTTTTTAATATCTTCAATTTTTTCTTTTTCATTTTTATTAAGACAGAAATCAACTCCTTTTCTTGAATATCCCTCAGCTACATAGTATCCGAAAAGACGCATAAGGTCTGGGGTCACTCTAACTTTCTCAGGTAAAATATCTTTGTGTTGATAATAATTTCTTGAAAGAACTCTTGGTAGAGAAAGACCATTTTGCCATCTTCTAATAGTGCTCAGATCAACGCCAAAGATTTTTCCTAGAGATGTCTTAGAAATTTTGCCAACTTGGGCTAAAACATATTGGTAGTTAGATTTGACTGTTTCAAATTTTTCAAAAACTGGTTCCCAAACTGAAAGCTCTAAATTAAATGCTGGATTAAATTTATGAGCTCTAATTTCTCTTTTTTCTTTGATTCCTCGATTAACTTTAAAAGGCAAATCTACCAAGATATCTCCTGGTTTAAGATCTTTTACTGCTTTTGTTTTTAATCCCCACTGAGTTCTAACAAAAACTGAATGATTTTCGGTAGCTCTTATTTTCCCCCCAAGATATTCAATTTCATAAATTTCATTTACTTTATGACGATAGACACTTCTTATTTTTTTAAAACTACTGTTTCCAAAATAAATATTATTTTTTGGAGCAGAGTCTTCTATCTCTTTTTTTTCAAAACCTAAAACTTCCAAATCCTCAGCCAATATTTCAATCTTTTCTGTACCTTCTGGGTAGTATGGGTCAATTACTTCAGAAATTGGTAAAAGTTTATATTGGCCACCTTTCTTTATTAGCACCTGAGTATCTCCGGTTACGCTAGCTGCAAAAACTAAAATTCCTTCTTCACTGCCAATACCATCCATTTCTGCTAATAATTGGTTTAAAGTTTGTTCTCTTTCTTCGTGACCTCCGGTAATACCAACTCCTCTTATTTTTCCTATAGAATCAATTTCATCTATAAAAATTATTGCTTTTCTAACTTTTCTTGCTTGGCTAAATAAACTTCTCACTCGGCTATTGTGTAATAAAATTGGTTTTTCTCCTCCAAAAAACGCTTCATTTTCGCAACCACAAAGGTCATAAACAAAATTATTATAAGGTTTTTTTATTATTTTTCTGATTATTGGTTTTTTGAACTGATAAGGTGAATTTTTAGATTTTTCAAAAGGATGAGAAGTTTTTCCAATTATTAAAACCCAATATTCTCTTTCGGGAAGAGGTTTGTTTTTTATTATTCTTCCACCTTTAAATTTAGCTTTTTTTACCCCAACTTTAATTCCATGCATTGCCGAAAGCCAAGTTAATTCTAATATTAATTGTTTACTTGTCGAAGCTACAATAAGTTTTCCTTCTTGAGAAGTGCAGCCATCTTCTTTTCTAAATCCATCAAGATAACTTAAGAAATATTCTGATGGTAAATCCCAGAGAAATTCCGGGATATGTTTATTATGGCTTCCATTACCGCAATGAGTTTCGAAAAAGTCTCCTAAAAATTTTGAATGATAAGTAATTCTTAAAGAATTATCTTTAGTATACATTAAATGAGGTTCTACACCGAAAATCTCTTTCATTGAATTAATACAATCTTGATAAAGTTCTTTTTCATGA
>JBNAWD010000021.1:0-1700 GCA_049699995.1 Minisyncoccia bacterium
TTATAAAAATGGGGATAAGTTATTTTATTTTCAATAAAATCTCTTTCAGCAAAAATAATTAATCGAGATTTCTCTGGCATCTTCATTTCAAAAACATCTTTTCCTTGATAATCTATTAATTGAAAAGAGTTGCGATTTGCCAAATGTTTTAATTGATTGAGCAAGGAACTGCCGATATCTTTCTTTATTTCCAAAAAAGCCCATTTGTTTTTTTTAAAAATGTTAATAAAATTCTCAATCACATCTTCATCAGTAGCTGATTTATCATAAGTAATTTTTTCAATACCCACTATTTTTTTAATTTCTTCTAAAATTTCCGTAGAACTAATCTTACTTTCTGGTTCTTTAACTATTAAACCCAAATCAAAAACTTGACGCATTATTGGGGTTATTTTAAGAAGGCGAATAAATTTATTTAATTTTTCATTATCCATATTTTTATTTTAACAAAAAATTCTAAAATTTTAAAATTTTAATATTTTTCCGGATGTTTAATTATATCTTCTAAAAGCTCGGCAAAGGCCTCAGCAAAATCTTTTTGACCTTGACGACGTTCTTGTTCAGTAACTCGCATTGGCATATTAGCAAAACCATGAGGATAATAATCTTTAACATATTCTGTATCTGGACCTAATCCTATTCCTATAAGTTTAATATTCCTTTCTTGCAGGATCTTTTTAACAACTTCAGATAATTCATATTCCGGACCAGAATGTTCTGAGTCAGGAGCTGGTAATCCATCTGACAAAACAATTAAAAAGTTATTTTTGCCTTTATTTTGTTCTAATCTTTCATAAGCTTGTTTTAAACAATAGCCATCACTGTTCCATGCAGCTTGGTTGTGAACACCTTTATCTGAAGGCTCATTTTTAGCAATTGATAAATTATCTCTTAATCTTTTATCCAATCTCTCTCTAAATCCTTTGTAAGGAATAATAGTATCCTGAAACCCCAAAATCTCGTATTGAATACCCAATTTTTCCAATACTTCAGCTAAAACTACTACTCCCTTAAATGTTTCCTCAATTTTTTCTCCCTGCATTGAACCGGAAAGATCAACCAAAATAGAAAACCGATAATCAAATTTATGTGGGATGGTTTTTCTTTCCCAAATTTTTTCTAAATAACGTGGGTCAGCTTCGGCTTGCATTGCTTTGTCTAAATCAAGGCGTGAGCCGCTTGGATAATTTTTTCTCCATTTAGGATGACGTTCGGGCAAAAAGAATTTCTTTAGCCGAACATAAAGGGAATTTATTATATCCGCTACTTCTTCATATACTTTATCGTATTCGGTCATTCTTTCCCGGCGCATTTGCTCCAATTTTTTCTCTAATTCCCTTTTTTCTTCCTCTGTCTTTCTTTTTTCTTCCTCGGTCTTTCTTTTTTCTTCCTCTGTCTTTCTTTCTTTTTTTTCTTTCTCTCTTATTTCCCAATGACTTTCTGGTTTATCCTCATTCAGTTTTCCCCCCATCTCTTTATTTACGACATCTTCAAAATCTTCAAGTTGACGCTTGGCTTTCTCTTTTAAATCTTTTTGTTTTTGTTTTGGTAGTCTTTGAAAAAGTTTATCTAATTCTTGTTTTGTTTTTTCTGAAAGTTTGTCTTCGGGGTAGGGCATTTCTTCGCCAGACTGAATATCATCTAAGGCATCTTGAATATCTTTTAATTCTTGTTTTGTTTGTTTCTGCTTCATATCTTGG
>JBNAWD010000022.1:0-1697 GCA_049699995.1 Minisyncoccia bacterium
GGGGCGAAAGAAATTACCTTGATTAAAATTATATATGAATAATTTCTTTCGCGGGCTTACCTTAGATTTAAGAATTTATAATAAGCCCAGGGGTTTATTTTGCGAAGCAAAATAAACTACCTTGATATTTAAATTATTAATATAGTTTCATTATAGACCATCTTTTAAAAAAAGAAAAGAGAAAAAGAATGTTTATTGAAATTATGCCAATACACTATTGACAAAAAAATAATAAAATGATACTTCTAAAATAGTTCTCAATTCTTAAAAAATAAAAAGGAGGTGAGAAAATGGAGCTTAACAGAAAAGGAAAAGGAAAACTCATTGATTTGTACGAAAAAAAAGCAGATAAAGTGATCAAGGAAGAGTGGCAGAAAACGAAAAAAAAAGGCAGCTTAGTTTTTCCTTTGAGTAAATTAATTGCTTTGGACACTCAGCGGTTAAGGCTGGAAAATGCCCGATTAGAGGCAAGAGAAAGAGAAAGACGTCGCCGGCAACGGCAGCAGCGGCGTAAAAAAAATAAATAAAGAAGATAAAGAAGTCCCTATTGCGGGACTTCTTCTTTTATTTTCTCTAAGAATGTCTGATATTTATTTAAAAAATCTGAATATTCGTCTTTTTTTATTTTAGCTTTTGTTTTATCCCTGATATATTTTGTTTTTTTAATTAACTCTTTTATATTCTGGATGTTTTCTTGAAGTTGGTTAGTTATTTCTTTTTCCACTTCTTCCTTATATTTATTTAATTCTATTTTTTCTTTTTCACTTAGTTCTTGGCGTTCTTTTCTTTTTAGCAACAAATTCTGTGCTGTTAAAGTCCTCTCAGGATTCAAAACTATCGCGATTTTAGGCAAATCAATTTTCCCTTTAATTCCGCAAGCTGGATCTGCAAAATATTTTAAGTGAGCCAGTTGGCCTCGACGTAAAAAATTCAAGATATTTTGACGCTTCTCTTTAATGGCTAACTCAGAGGTTGTTACATCAATACCCAAATACAATGGTTTAGCTTTTTTATCATAAAGGCGTAAAACAAAATCAATGCCATTTTTAATGTCATCGTATTCGCTGGTCGGCAAAACTTCAATATCTGGCGCAACCCACTCCAATTCATAAATACCCTCCATCGCAACCCCTTCGCCCACAATCCCCATCTCTGTTTTTAATTCAAAGTCTTCTTTTATTTTTTCCAATGCGTTAGAATCAGCAGTGATTTCTTCTACTGGATAAATATCGGAAAAATCTTTCATTTTTGGTTTTAATTTATTCCACTCAGATTGGATTTTTTCCAAAAAAAGAGGATTATTACTTTCGCCGCTTTGGCGGCTAATTCTTTCTATAATTTCTTTTTCTATATCCCGCATATGATTTAAAAATAATATTTCTAGAGTAAAAAATCAATGATTATATAATTTTTTAATAGTGCGATTATTATTCTTTTTCTTTGTGGTGCCCCCGGAGGGATTCGAACCCCCAACAACAGTTCCGAAGACTGTTGTGATATCCATTTCACCACGGGGGCAAAACAATCTACCTTGATTAAATTATATATGAAAGATTGTTTTGCGGGTTCTAACCTTAATTTAATTATATATGATGAACCCGGGGGCGAAAGAAATTACCTTAATTAAAATTATATATGAAATTATAATTGCCAACCAATTTGGTAACATTTAATCGCTCGGATGCCTTGCCTCAGGG
>JBNAWD010000023.1:0-1655 GCA_049699995.1 Minisyncoccia bacterium
CTTAACAAGAGGCAATACCTTCTCAAAACGCTGAAATTGTAAATTGGCGGAGGGGGTGGGATTCGAACCCACGGGGCGAGTAATCCCGCCACGGCTCTCCAGGCCGTCCCGTTAAACCACTCCGGAACCCCTCCCTCTTTATTATTTTTCATTTTGTTCTTTCAATTTTTCAATATCTTCTTGATATTCACTATAAGTTGAAACTATATTTTTCCCTTCTGTTTTTGACTTATACATCGCCTTGTCTGCTCTCTCTATTAATTCAGAAAATCCAATTCCTTCTTCATATCCTGAAACTCCGACACTTAAAGTAATATCAATTCCCATTTCATTTTTAACATTATTATGAATTATCTCATTTAAAAATTCTGCTTTCTTTTTTGCCTCATTTTCATTTGAGCCCAATAATGAAATTACAAATTCATCTCCTCCCCATCTAGAAATATAATCTGTATCCCTCACATTTTCCCTTAAAATATCGCTAATTTTTTTTAATAATTTATCACCCCTATCATGACCGTATATATCGTTTATCTCTTTAAAATTATCAAGATCTAAAAATAAAAAACTTAATGTAGAAAAACCCTCTTCTCTTTTTTCGTTTTCTGGTTCTAAAAGAGAATTAATTTGTTGCTCGGTTAATTCTTTAAAAAAATTTCTTCTTAATAATCCCGTAAGATCATCTTTGGCAATCTTTTCTTTTAAATCTGCGTTTTCTTTTTTCAAATCAAGGTTTTCTTTTTCTAATTCAAACATTCTTTTTTCTAACAATTTTATTTTTTCTTCTAAGTTAATATTTTCCGTAGTTTCTTTTTCTAATAAATTTTCTTTTTCGTCCATATTTTTAAATAGAAATTTGTTTTAAAGCCTTTATCCTTTCTTCTATTGGTGGATGAGTAGAAAATAAATTTAAAAACCAATTTTTAGCTTCGTTTCCTTTTAAAGGAGATACAATAAAAAGATGAAGAGTAGCGCTATTTTTTGTTATTAAAGGCGTTTGATCATGGGAAATTTTTTCTAAAGCCCTTATTAACCCCTCTGGATATCTTGTAATTAAAACGCCAGAAGCATCGGCTAAAAACTCTCTTTTTCTAGAAATGGCAAGTTGGATCAATTTCGCCGCAATGGGCGCTAAAATCATTCCTATTATCCCAAAGAAAAACAAAATTGAAGCATTTTTTTCTTCCTCATCTCTTTTTCTATACCACATTGCTCTAGTAAAAATATCAGATATTATAGCTATAATTCCCACCAAAACTACGACTACGCTTTGTAATAAAATATCCCTATTTTTAATATGAGATAATTCATGTGAAATTACTCCTTCTATTTCAGATTTATCTAATTTTTCTAATAATCCTTTAGTTACAGCAATAGCTGCATGTTTTTCGTCTCTACCTGTAGCAAAAGCATTAGGTTGCATTTCATTTAAAATATAAATTTTGGGCATAGGAAGACCAGAAGCGATACAAAGGTTCTCTACTATATTGTATAACTCTGGATTATCTTTTTTTTCTATAGGAATTGCTTTTGTAATAGTTAATATAATTTTATCTGAATACCAATAAGAAAGAAAGCTTTGAAATAAAGCAAAAAACACAGCAAAATAAAGAATATTTATATTGTTAAAATAATAGGAAAAAAACCAACCTAAA
>JBNAWD010000024.1:0-1629 GCA_049699995.1 Minisyncoccia bacterium
CATCTCCTAAATAAAATTTTGCTATTCCTTTTTCAACAAAGTTATATTTTTTTACCAAAGAATAACTTTTATAAGGCCCAAAAACTTCCACCCCCTTTAAAGGAATTTTCTCTAATTCTTTTTTCCTTAAAATCAATGGACGAGGAAAATCCTGTTTTAAAGAAATAACTAAATAAACAAAAGAACGATCATCCCGCTCTCGAATATTGTACTTTGGCCAATATTTTTTTATTAAGTTTGCTTCCAAAATCACAGATTCTAAAATATTGGCAGTAGGAATTATCTTTATAAAAGAAGCATTTTGAATCATTTCTTGAAGTCTCTCATCAATTGCCTTTTGAAAATAAGAAGAAACTCTTTTTCTTAAAATAGTTGATCGGCCAACATATAAAATATTCTTTTCTTTATCAAGAAAAAGATAAACTCCCGGCTTTTCAGGAAGGCTTTTTAAGAAATTTCTTTTTTTATCAATTTTTAAAATTTTTTCGCTCATTATCTTTTTAAATATTCTTTTAAATATTGACCAGTATAAGATTTTTCTTCCTTTATAATATCTTCCGGCAAACCGGCGAAAACTATTCTTCCTCCCTTTTCCCCACCTTCTGGACCTAAATCAATAATATAATCGCTACATTTTATAACATGCATATTATGCTCAATCACTATAACAGTATTTCCTTGATCAACTAGGTGATTAATTACCTTCAAAAGGAGTTCAATATCATAAAAATGTAAACCAGTTGTTGGTTCATCCATTAAATACAATACTCTTTTTCCTAATGGTTTTAAAAGATGACGAGCGAGTTTCACTCTTTGAGCCTCTCCTCCTGACAAGGTAGTAGCACTTTGGCCTAATTGAATATAACCTAACCCAACATCATGCAAAAGTTCTAAAGGTTCCACAATGGTATAAATCCCATCAAAAAACTCTAAAGCTTCATCAACGGTCATATTTAAAACATCGGAAATATTTTTTCCTTTATATTTTACCTCTAATGTTTCTTTATTGTATCTTTTGCCATGGCAAACCTCGCATTCAACTAAAACTGGCGGAAGAAAGTGCATTTCAATTAGATTGTAACCTGCCCCTTGGCAAGCCTCGCATCTACCTCCTTCAACATTGAAAGAAAACCGAGAAGAAGTATAACCTCTTATTCTTGACTCTTCTAATTGGGCAAAAAACTCTCGAATAGGGGTAAAGACTCCGGTATAAGTAGCGGGATTAGAACGAGGCGTGCGACCAATTGGAGATTGATCAACCAAAACTACTTTATCAATATATTCTACTCCTAAGATTTTACTAACGCCTTTTAACGGGCCAGAGAAACGATTTTTTATTCTTAAAAGATTGTAATATAAAACATCATTTAAAAGAGTTGATTTCCCAGAACCAGAAACTCCGGTTATACAAACAAACCTTCTTAAAGGAATTTCTAAGTTAATATTTTTTAAATTATTAGCAGTGGCGCCATTTATCTTTAAGGATTCAGTAAAAGCAGTTCTCCTTTTTGACGGCAAAGGTATTTCTCGCTTTCTTTGTAAATATTGTAAAGTTAAAGAATCTTTCGCCTCTTTTTTTAATAATTCTTTAGTTTCCCCAATCGCCACAATTTCTCCTCCATTTCTTCC
>JBNAWD010000025.1:0-1626 GCA_049699995.1 Minisyncoccia bacterium
CAAGATTTAAAAGAGGTTATTAAAGAATTGATAAAACGAAAAGCAGAAGAAAGGGCGCAAAACAAAAATAATGGAGGAGATACAGAAAAAAGACATAAGATTTTTGGCACTACTCAAAAGCCTCCAGAGAAGGAGGATCTACCTCAAGGGTCTAAAATTTTACCTTATATAAAAGAAAATAAAGAAAATAAAAATTATGTCAGAGGCTTTTTATCTATTGTTGATTTGTTATAACTTTATGAGGGAGGCGAACAAGATGCCTAGCTATGAGGCATTAATTGAAATAAATGTTGATAATGTAAAAAATTTAAACCAATATATATCCTACTGTAAATATTATTTCAAGCCCAAAAGCGAGATAAAAATAGAAGATTATTTGTTCAAAAAAGTAGAAAACAATAAGCAAAGAATAATTAGTATTGATAAAAATAAAATAGAAAATCTTAAAAAAGATTTCCCGTTTATTTTATCTAATATTAAGAATGAAGAATCAAAAACATTAAAGGGTGAATTATTTGGATTTTTAAAAAAATATAAATCTAATGAAACGACAAGAGATTTTCCTTTAACCTGGTTAAAAGAAAAAATTATTAAAGAAAGTATTGAAGAAAGTAAAGTTTTTGCATTTAAAAATGACCCGCAATTGAAAAAAGTAAATTCTATTTCAGGGCTTTTGACTCCAGATAAGACTCCAGATAAGGCTCCACATAAGGCTGATGATTGTTTAAAAAAACTTCCCCTTTATTCATTTATCATTCAAGCTGAATTTACACTAAAGCAGCCATATTTTTCAAAAGATGACGATGAATTTTATATTATTCCAAATCCAGTGTTAAAAGAAAATGTTTTCAAGGTTCCTATGGTTCGCGGGAGTGGATGGAAAGGAGCTTTAGCCAGTGCATTTAAAGATTTAATTAATGAAAAAACCGATCTTGAAAAAAGGAAAGGAACCATTAATAGTTACTTAAGAATATTTGGTGCGGGTTCTGAAAGTATAAAAGTGTTAGAAGATTATTTACAGGGTAAAAGTAAAGATTTAGAAAAGTTTAAAGAGAATCTTTTAAAATTTATATTATTTGAACTTGGAATGAAAATAGACAAAAATCTTATAAATGAAGTTAACAATCAAAATTCATATGAAAAACTTAAAGACATTCTTTACGAGAAAATTTTTGAGAAATATCAAAAAGATAATAAAAACTTACCAATAGAATTTCAAACACGCAAGGGAAGAGCCATATTTTATCCCACATATTTCGATAGACTTTCTTTAGAAGTAATAAATCCCCATGACAGAAGAAAAAGAGCAGGAATACGACCCATTTATTACGAGGTAGTTCCAGAAGGAACGGAAGGATTATTGCAAATTATATACATTCCTTTTGATGCAGTTTTAAAAGAAAATGATGTAATAAAAAAGGAAGCAGAAGAAGATTTAGAAAATCTTTTATCTGCAATTGAAAAAGTATCACAGAGTGGAATAGGAGCAAAAACAAAACTTGGATGGGGAACTTTTGAGTTAAGTGAAGAAAAGTATTATTTTACTAACAAATATTTAAATATAAGTGATGGACTGAAAGAAAAAGGGTGGTCAAATGGGAGAGTTGAATTTAGAAAATTTAAAGA
>JBNAWD010000026.1:0-1400 GCA_049699995.1 Minisyncoccia bacterium
TGATGGAGGAAGTTTACGGATGGAAGCTAGAGGACTTAGAAGAAAAGATTGCTAAAGAACCTGAAAAAATTTATTATGGGTACTTTCCGTTGGGGTACTTGTTCTATCATTCAACAGTACGTAACTTTTATGATAAGATTCAAAAGATTAGAAAAAATATCTCTAGCTTGAATCAAAAACTAAAAAAGATTGAAAAAGATATAGAAAACTTAAATAATGAAATGATAAAAACTAATAACAAAAAAGAATTACAAAAATTAAAATTAAGTAACGAGAAAAATAAAATAATAAAAAATAAAAGAAAAATGATTTCAGATATTAATAATTTAAATAAAGAACTAAAAAATTTAAAAAAAGAATTTTCCGACAAAGTTAGTAATATTTCGAATTTTTCTAACTTAGATAAAGAAAAAATAAAAAATATATTGTACAATTTTAATTTAAAGTTACCAGCAATTGCAAGGAACTTTTATATATTTAATTCTAAGGAAGTAAAAAACAATCCTTATTTAGCTTATAGATATTTGCAACTACTATGTCAGAAAAAATATAACGAACTATGTGATTTTATTAAAGAAATAAATCCCAAATCAAAAAAAGTGAAAGATGGTCTTACGTATGAAATTTATCCTGACTCCACAATAAATCCTTTTCTATATTCACCTGGAGAATTTCCAAATTTAGGATATACAAATCCGCTCAAAACAACTGAAATAGAAATTTCACTAAAGCTGAACTTACCCATTTTCGTATCTCTACTCTGTTTTGAACATGCATTCGAAAATTATTATGAAAAAGAAGTTGTTAGGAATGTATTTTTTTATACTAACAATCTGGATTTATGTTATAATATAAATAAAAGAATGAGAATAAAAAAAGAAATTGCGCTTAACAAATCTAAACAACAATCTTTGCTAAGACTAACATTTTCTTCTGTCTTTGACGAATTGATTGAACATAAAACCGAGTTTTCTTTAGAAAATATGTATCTTATAGAATACTCTGGTATAGAAAACCAAAAATTTAAAGATGTCGAATACATCGGCATTCCAAAGCTTCAGGCCTCAATACTTCTTGATGACATTATAAGAGAAGCGTTAAATGAGAGCATCCAATTTAGAGACAAAAATTATGAAGATAATAAATGTTGGCTTCTAAAAGAATTCATAAAAGGAAAGTCACTCTATTCGGTTATTTTTGATCACGTAAAACTGGTACTAAATAAAAAAGTATCTCTCAGTTATTACTCTTCACTATACTCTTTGATTGTAGATGCAAAAGTCTTAGAATTTAGAGAAAAGGTTGAGTTTAAAAAAGAGGAAGAAAAATCAAAAGAAAGAATTAACAGAAGCTTATTCTCAGAAAAATATTTTGATAATTATAAAGCATTAGTTAATGAA
>JBNAWD010000027.1:0-1323 GCA_049699995.1 Minisyncoccia bacterium
ACAGAAAAGAACACCGGAAATCTCCACCTCGGAGGTGGAATAAATGATTTTATGGATACCGGCGACCAGGCAACGGTTTCCGGCAACAAACATTAGTAAACCAGACTCTACTAAAAGTTGACTTTTTCGTATATTGGAGTATACTTAATTAAAATGATTGAGTTTTCTACCCTTATAAAATTTAATCCCTGGTGGACCACCGCTAAAGTTCCAGATCCTTTTCTGGGGAAATTTGAAAGGCCATTGCTTTCTCAAATCAAAAAATACCTTGGAAAAAGACAAATGATTCTCGTTTATGGGTTGCGGCGAGTGGGGAAAACGACTCTTTTTTATCAGCTTATTCAGCATCTTCTTGACCAAAAAGTTAATCCTTTAAATATTTTCTATTTTTCTTTTGATGAGAGAGTTGGCAGCGGGGAGGAAATTATCCAAATTTATGAGGAAAAAGTTCTTAAAAAAACTCTTTCTCAAACCGATAAAGTTTATCTTTTTTTTGATGAAATCCAAAAGGCAGAAAACTGGCAGGAAAAAATTAAAATTATTTATGATCTAAACCCTAATACCAAGATCTTTTTATCCGGCTCCGCCTCGGTATCTTTGCAAAAAAAGTCTCAAGAAAGTTTAGCTGGCCGAATGTTTGATTTTTTTCTAAAACCTCTTTCTTTTAAGGAGTTTCTGGCCTGGAAAGATTTTAAGGTTGATCCAAAAAAATTTGAGCTTTATCAAAGTCAGTTAAGGCCGATGCTTTCCGACTATTTAAGGAAAGGCGGATTTCCCGAGATTGTTAACGAAGAGGAAGACGAAGTTATTCGCAACTATCTTAAAAACACGGTTTTGGAAAGAATTATTTACAAAGATTTACCCCAAGAATTTGGTTTGAAAGACACCGAACTTTTAAGAATTTTGCTGGAAATGGTAGTCAGGGAACCGGGAATGATAATTAATTTTGACCGGCTTTCCCGTGATTTAGGCAGAAGCAAAATTACGATTATTAATTATTTTGAATATTTAAAATATTCTCTTTTAATTAAAGAAATTAAAAACTTCAAACCTGGGTTTTTAGTCTCTTCCCGTAAGGGGAAAAAGGCTTATCCTGCCAACCCCGCTTTTTGCTTTGCCTTAAGGGATGATTTTTTTCAAGAGGAAGTTTTCCCAAAAGTGGCCGAGTTAGCAGTTATTACCGCCACCGAGGGAAAAAATTATTTCCGAAATTCCTATGAAGTTGACCTAATTTTAAAAACAGAAAGTCAAATTTTGCCGATAGAAATAAAATACGGAAAAGTAGAAAAAGATTCGATTAAAAAATTCATCGAAGATTTTGGG
>JBNAWD010000028.1:0-1166 GCA_049699995.1 Minisyncoccia bacterium
CTAAACCTTTCAAGAAGGCGTTTATTTTTTCATTTGTAATAAATGTTAAATCTGAATCCATAGTTTATTTCTTCAATGCTTTCTTCAATCGCTCAATCTCTGTCAATAATTTTTGTTGATTTTTATTCATATGAATCAATAATCTACAGCAGTATTGCGGTAACTATCCAAGTCAGGTCTTACTTGAACACTATTTTTACACTCAGGGCACCGATAGAATGCTGGGTTTAAGCAAGGATGCATTCTAATTAGTTCATTATTTTTATCCCAGCAACGTGAGCAGAACGGCCCATCTTTATTACTGCCTCCTTTTTTTATCCAATAAGCATTATTTTCAAAAATTAGATTTCCTTTTATTTTAAGCTTCTCTTTTAGACTTTTATTCTCTTCTTCAAGATCTGTAATCTTTTTTTGCATTTCTAAAAGTTTTTCTTGCACATCTAAAATTTTCTGATATTCTTCGATCTTATCAGCTTTTCTTAATGTTTCGCCTATAGACTTTAATATATCAAATAGAGACATTCTAAATTAAATTCTTCTCCTTAAAACTAAAAACTCATTTTTACCTATAAACTCCTCCTCTGAATCCGATTGCCTTGACCCAAATAATTTTCTTTTCAAAATCGGGGGTGTAAACAATCCGGAGCGGAGGAATTTTGATCTTATAAAAGCCCTGAAGCTCTCCTGATAATTTTACTCCAAGAAGGGGATCAGTTTTAAGCATTCTTAAAAAAACAATCGCCTTTTTCTGAAATTTTTTATCAAGCTTTTTTAGATCTTTTTTTGCCGAGTTTAAAAGAACTACCTGATACATATTTTTTCTTCCCTTTATCTGAAATAAGAAAATTTTTAATTCCCAGCTCCTCTTCAACCTCTTCTAAAGTAGAGTATCTTCCCGCCTTTATATCTTTTTCGCTTTCCTTGATGGATCTCATCAGTTCGGGATCAGATAAAGTTTCTACTGTCTCCACCCACGATTCATACTCTTCCTTACTCATAATAACCGCTTCGGGAATTCCCTTAACGGTAATGTTAATCGGATAGGGAAGTTTTTTGACCTTTTCCAAAAGTTCAAAAAAGTTATTTCTTGCTTTGGTGGCCGTAATATAATTTTTTCCGCTATCCATGTTTACCTCCTATGAACATTATTATGTACATTATAAAAG
>JBNAWD010000029.1:0-1146 GCA_049699995.1 Minisyncoccia bacterium
CAAAGAATTAAAAATTTAGCCAAAAGTATCCGGAAAGTTTTGACCTCTTAATTGAAAGAGGTCCATCTATTCTTTAATGACCTAAGCTTTTTCTTTCTTAGATTTTTCCCAAACTTTTTAAATCCTTTTTTTTAGCCTTAGATTCCCCTTCTTTTTTTTACACCTTCTTTAAAAGTCATCTTCTAAACGGCTTTAAAAACAGACCTTTTTTTGAAGAAAAAGCTCTTAAGTATAAGTTTAATGCCCTCTACTCTATATTGTACACAGTACTTAAAGCATCCAAATATTTTACCCCAACACCATTTATCACGATATTAGTATCTTATCCTATGAGTCCTCCTTCAAAAAACTCCTGCCAAAATCAAAGGTTGTAAAACCTTTAAGGACTGATCTTTGATATTTTTATCTTCAAGATTGTTGAGCCAGTTTTAGAGCAAATTTTCTCTCTTTTTAAAAGATTGGGGAACTCTCTTCTTTCTCCTATTAGAAACTATCCGCTCTCCTCTAAAACTTTAATTAAAATAGAGGTTGCTCCTTTAGTGACAGCTTTTCAAAAATTAGTTCAAGTTTTAGGAGTCTTATACTGTCCTATTTGCTCTCTTATTTTATATACGGCAACTGGAAATCTCATTTCAAGTAAAGGAAGACTAATTAATTCTCTATGCATAGAAGTATTATTCTTTGGCTCACTTGGGGCAGATTCTTGAATAGAGGTGGATATATTATTAAGAAATTTTAATTCAAATGGAATTTAACAGTTCTTTTAGTAATCCCTAAATTATTAGCTATCTCTTTATTTCTTAACCCTAAACAGACAAATTACTTAAAAAGCCTACCGCACATCAAGAAATTATGCCCCTTGTCTTTTTCATTTTATAGAATTCTTATCCCTGATATTATGAAAAAAGTTTTGTATTTTATGCCAGAAAAAATTTAAAAATTTTTTAAGAAATGGAGAGTAAATTTTTATCTTTAAGAACTTTTTTGATAAATTTTTTATCTGGAGAACAAAGTTCAAATTTTAGAAGCGAATCTATTAAGTAAAATCCTCCTTCCTGAGCCTCTTTTAAAGAAATTTCTCCCTCGAAATCCTCTATTAGAAAAAAATTTATTTCTATTATTCTATCCTCTTCCTCTTTTTTTTCG
>JBNAWD010000030.1:0-1116 GCA_049699995.1 Minisyncoccia bacterium
AGAAAGTATAATTGATGAAACTATCTACCATATAGATTTTTTTCATATAGATTTTTTGGATTTAAGCCCAATTGTTGGGAGGCCTCCTGAAAATAGTTGGTTAGCAAGAATAGAAGACCCGTCTACCGCACTTTTTGCTAAGAGAAGATTTAATTTTTTATGGGAAGCAGCTAAAAAATTATAAATTAATGTTTTATTATTGATCATTTTCAATGAATAATAAACAAGAATAAGTTGAAAAAATTAAAGAAAAGTATAAGAAAAAATTCTCAAACAAAAGGAGTAAAGCTTAAATGAGATTTTTTCTTGCATAAGAAAATAAATAAATGTTTGCATAACCCGCATACTTTCCAAAATATTCTTTTGCAAAATTTCTTATTTCCTTCTTTGAAGCTTTTCTTTTTAAGTATTCCTTTTCCATTATCCTTTTTATCCAAACATCTATTGGAAAAGCTTCATAATTTCTAAAAGAATAAAGAAGAACGCATTCTGCAACCTTTTCACCAACACCCGGTAAAAGCATTAGCTTTCTTTTAGCTTCTTCAAAATTGTATTTTTCTAAGTTTAAGTCAAAATCTTTAAGAAAGGTTAAAGTTTGTTTTATGTATTTTGCTCTAAAACCAAATTTTAACCCTTTTAACTTTTCTATGCTTACGTTTTTTAGCTCATTGAAGCTTGGAAAAAGGTTTATGGTGAAGTTGTTTATTTTTACTTCTTTTCCAAACTTTTTTGCTAAATCTCTAACGTTACTTTTTATCCTTGGAATGTTTGAATTTATAGAAAGAATATAAGAGATCAAACATTCAAACTTATCCTGTTTCATTATTCTTAGTCCATAAAATTCCTTTATAGCCTTTTTTAGAATCTTATCCTTCCAATTTTTTGTTATCTGCTTATAAATTTCTTTTAAATTCTCATTTAGTCCAAAAATTTCCTTTATATCTTTTGCTTCTATGTTTTTTCCTTCAAAGAAAATTTTATCCTTCCTTTGTTTTATAAAAAAGGCTTTATTCTTTATCGCAAGTAAATAACCATCCTCAGCTTTTTCCCAATTAAAAAACTGCCCGCTCTCTATTGTTTTTGAAAGATCAAAATCTTTTACTGATAAGGTTTTCA
>JBNAWD010000031.1:0-1110 GCA_049699995.1 Minisyncoccia bacterium
CATCACATCTAAAGACAAAACGATATCTTTGGAATAGCTGTCAAGAGGAACCTCTTGACCGCCTACAACTTTTCCAATCAAAGAAAAAACTTTTTGCCCAACATCGATACCAATTTCAGCTATCTCGGCTGTCTGGGAAGAAATATTTGCCAGCCGACCAAAATCTTCAAAATGTTTACCCAAAAATGGAATATTAGAATAAAAATAAAATTGAGGCAAAGAAAAATCGGCTGTTTTGCCTTGAAGGATAAATAAATATTTAGCGTAATCAAAATGGGCTTTTCTTAAAAAGCTTTGGCCAAAATAAAAAAAAATAAAACTAGAAGCAAGAGAAAGAATCGGAACCAAAACCAGAGTTGCAAGAGCTGAAAAAACAAAAAGTGAGTATTTCTTTAAGGCAGAGCTTCCTTTAATATTTATGTTAATAGCTGAAGATAGAATCTTAAAATTTTCAAAATTCACTTTCTTTTTCCAAAGGAACTGCTTTTTATTTTTTTTCTCTTGATAAGTTGACAGCCCTATTCTTCTCTTAAACAATCTCAAAAAATTGTCTTTTAAAAAAGACACTTTCTTGGAAAAATCAAGGTTTAGCTGATTTTTGTCTAAGAGTTTATCTGTTTTTACAGCTTCATCAACCCGAGCATTTTCTTCAAAATAAAATTTATCTTTATTGCCTCTATACCAATTAATTGTCTGGCGTAAAAACTTTAAGTCTACTTGTTTGTCAATAATTATTTCCCTGTCAATTACTCCATTAAATTTAGCTAATTTTCTTTCAGACCAATAATAATCAAAATTTTCAAAATTAATTTTCAAAAATTTAAGCCAGTCTTTCAAAGATATCTCTTTTCCACAAATCAATATCCTAAAACATAAATTTTCTTCAGCCAGTATTTCAATTATTCTTCTTGACGCCTCACCAAGAGGGGTTGGTCTAACAATTGCGGAGGGTAAATTTGGCATTTTAACCCTGCTTTCTTCTACCAACCCTTTTATAGAAATTGACACTTCGTCTCTATTACCCAAAACCAGCCGCGGCCCGACCAAATCATCTAAATAAATTACAAGATTTTTTAAAAGTTCTGTATCATTTTTAATATTGACGCTGTA
>JBNAWD010000032.1:0-1051 GCA_049699995.1 Minisyncoccia bacterium
AATACTGTAATTCCTACTGGCCCGGCTACTTCTCCAATCATTCGCCCTTGAAAAATTAATGACTTCAAAAAAATAAAAAGCATCACAAAAACATTTACAAACAAAGAAAGACCTGCCTTTATCCCTTCCCAAATGCTTCTAAAAAATGGATACTGAATAAAACCGGTCTCGCTAATAACCACCCCCAAAGGACCTTCATTTTCACTAACTTTTTCGCGAGGCACAATCTCGATTGTTAACTTTTCTTTTCCTCTTTCAACATTTAAAATAATCGTTTGACCCGCATATTTTTTAGTAAATTGCTGCATCTCTTCAACGGTTGGGTTTTCAATTAAATCTTCTCCTTTCTGAAGGCTTAAAATCCTATCGCCCATTTTTAAACCCGCTGCCTCGGCTGGCGAATTCTTTTGTATTTCTAAAATAGAAAGTTTTATATCTTTCATGAATGCCAAATTTTCTTTTTCAGCTACGGCCGGAATTCCGATATTAAAGCCAATAGAAAAAAGAATAATTCCAAAAATTAAATTCATAATCACACCAGCCGCTAAAATTTTAATGCGCGTAAATGGCGGCCGATTAGCAAAACTTTCTTTTTCTTCGGGATGGTCACCATCTTCACCATAAATTTTAACAAAACCACCAATCGGCAAAGCATTAATGGAATAAACCGTTTCTCCTTTTTTAATACCAAAAATCCTTGGCGGTATTCCCAAACCAAACTCTTCTACTTTTAAACCATTTTTCTTGGCAACCAAAAAATGGCCCAACTCGTGAACAAAAACCAAAATATTTAAAGCGATAATAAAAATGATAATTAGCATCATAGATCAATTGATAACTATTCGTATAACTCTTTTCTTTTATTTTCGATAATTTTTTCTATTTCTTCATTAAAACCATCTATAACCTTCTGCAATTCATCCTTCCCGCGATATTTATCATCTTCAGTAATTTTTTTCTCCTCAAAAAGATTCTTTATTTCTTTTAATATTTCCTCTCGCGCTCCTCTTAAATGAATTTTGGTTTCTTCTCCTTTCTTTTTTACCAATTG
>JBNAWD010000033.1:0-1045 GCA_049699995.1 Minisyncoccia bacterium
TGTCCTTATTTTTAATCCTATAGACCTTAAAAATTCTCTTAACCTTCTAAAATCCTGCTGATAATCCTTATTAGCATAAAAATATTTTAAAAGATAATTACTACCAAAATTTTTAAGCTCTTTAATATTTGTCATCCCGAAAGAAAAAACCCACTTGTCCAAGTAAGGAATTCTTATATGCTTAGGAACTATTAATAAAATATGGTAATGGGGAACCCCCCGACGCTGCATCTCAAGAATCCACAAGTAAAAAAAATCCCTTCTATTATACTCTCTTTTTATATAAGATGTTAAATCATTTAATAACCACCTAATACCACCTTTTTTTAAAAAATCTAAATAAAAATCTTGCTCCTCAAATGTCAAAGTAATAGCAAGCGCCCTATACCTACCACTCTTTACTAATTTATTCATTTCAAAAGTTAATAGTCTAATCTTTTTCTTTCTTTCAAAATCATTTCTCTCTTTCAATTTCAAAAAATCAATACTTAACATTTTACTTGTTGACGTTATTCAAAAAAAAATACAAGCCCCGGCACTATCTATTTTTAGCATAAAAAAAAAGTTGCCATCTTATTTTTCAATATTAAAAAACAAATAAAAAAAATCAAGCAACAAAACCATTCTTTTATCTTAATTGTTTTCTTTCTTTCAAAAAAGAAATTAAACTATCAATTTCAGATTCAGAAACCTCAAATTCAGTAACCTCAATATCACATTTTATCGATGCATCTTCAAATAATTTCTTTAAATGCTTGATAAAACCTTCAATATCAAACTCAGAATCACATTCAGAAACATTCTTTCTTTTCTTTAAGGTCCTAATTTTTACACGATTTTTCATAAAACCCCCTTGCTTGCCTGACGGCAAGCTTGCTTGCTCTTCCGCGCTTAAAAGCGCTCCAGCGCAAGCTCTTTATTGAATTTTCTATAGGCCGTTCCTGTATACCTTAGGCCCAGACACAAACCCCCAGGCCGTTCCTGTATACCTCAGACTCAAACACAAACCCCCAGGCCGTTCCTGTATACCTCAGACTCAAACACA
>JBNAWD010000034.1:0-20334 GCA_049699995.1 Minisyncoccia bacterium
TTGACCTCCGAGGTCGATAGGATTGATTTATTTGACTTTTTGGAGGAAAGGAGTATAATCAGGGTGCGGGTTAGCGCTATACTCCAGCTGATCTACTCCTTAAGTGAGCGAGAGAAGTCAGGAGTAGGTCGAAAAATAAAAATTCTTTTATAAATGAATACGCGATTGTATGTTGGAAGCTTGAGTTATGACACGACTGAGGAGACTCTTAGAGATATTTTTTCTCAAGCGGGGACAGTAGTTTCAGCGACAGTGATTACGGATAAATATTCGGGAAGATCAAAAGGTTTTGGTTTTGTCGATATGAGTTCCGAAGAAGAAGCTGATAAAGCAATTGAAATGTTTAATGGACAAGAAGTAGATGGCAGAAAAATTATTGTGGACAAAGCAAGGCCAATGAAACAATCTTCTCCAAATCGTTTCAGGAAAAGATTCCAACAGTAAAAAAGAAAAACAAGGGGCTAAAAGCCCCTTGTTTTTCTTAATAATTTGAGATAAGATAAAATTAATGAATTTTTCTATTGGGATCGTCGGTTTACCCAATGTCGGAAAATCTTCTCTTTTTGAAATTTTAACCCAACATCACGTTGCGATAAATAATTATCCTTTTACCACTATTGAACCCAATCGGGCGATTGTTTCTGTTAAAGATGAGAGACTAGAAAAACTTTCCCAATTAAAAAATTTCCAAAAAGTTACTCCGGCAAAGATAGAATTTATTGATATTGCCGGGTTGGTGAAAAATGCTCATTTAGGCGAGGGATTAGGTAATCAATTTTTATCCCAAATTCGGGAGACAAAAGTTTTAATTATTGTCGTTCGTTGTTTTCAGGATTTAAATGTTTCTCATATTTATGGAGCCGTTGATCCTGTAAGAGATATTGATTTAATAAATTTAGAATTAATTTATAAAGATTTAGAAACTATTGAAAAAAGAAAAAATAAAATCGAAGGAGAATTCAAAGCCAAGAAAAAAGAGGCAATTTTAGAAATGAATTTTCTAAACCAAATTCAAAATATTTTGGAACAACAAAATCTTCTTTTTAGCGTTTTGGAAAAAAATGTTTTAGAAGATCCTTTAATATTATCTTTAAACCTTTTGACAGCTAAGCCTCAAATTTATCTTTTTAATGGCAGAAAAGAGGAAATTCCAGAATCAGTCAAAGAAAAAGTTTTAAATTTAAAAGCCGATTACGCTATTTATGATTTAAAAGAAAATCCAAAATTAGACGAGTTAATTTTCAAAAGTTATCAGCTTTTAGATTTAATCACTTTTTTTACTATTGAGGGCGAGAATGAAGCTCGGGCTTGGCCGGTAAAAAAGGGAACAAAAATGATTGAAGCAGCCGGGATGATTCATTCTGATTTTCAGGAAAAATTTATTAAAGCGGAAGTAATAAATTGGCAAAAACTATTAGAAATAGGTGATTGGTTTAAGGCCAGAGAAAAGGGGTTATTAAAAATTGAGGGAAAAGATTACATTATTCAAGATGGCGATGTTATTGTCATTAAGCATCACTAATTTTATAGCGTAAATGCTTATTAGTTCTTCTTTCAAAGATTTTATTTGGACCAACCATTCTTTGGAGAAGATGGCCTTTTATAATTTATCTCAGCAAAGAGTGAAAAGAGTTTTGCGTCATCCTCATCGAACGGAAAAAGGAATAGTGGAAGAAACTCTGGCTTCAATGCAAAAAGCTGGTTCCAAAAAACACCCTTATGAAGTTTGGGTAATGTATCAGTTTAAGACTGAAAAATCAAAAAACAAAAAACAAAAAGAAAAGAAAATTATTATCATTAGCGCCTGGAAATATCCGGGAATTTCTAAACCGGGAGAAGAAATTCCCATTCCTCAAGATATTTTGGAAGAAGTTTTAAAAGAATATTTATAACTTCAATCTTTTTTCTTCGAAGAGATTTTTCAAAATTTATCTTGTTATTTGTGGTTAATTTGTGTTAAAATTTTATAAAAGAAAAATAATTTATAGATAACTAGAACAGAGGATTTTTTTAAAATGAAAATTTCAAGACAATCTCTGTTTAATTTTTCTATTGGAGCCATTATTTTGGTTTTCCTTCTTATTGTTTTGAAATCTCACCAACAAGTAAAAGCTCAAAACCAAATTAAGGTTTTTCCTGCTCTTTATGAAATTGAAAATAGCCAAAAAATTGGCTGGGAGAACCCTTTAGCTTCTTTGTCTTTGGATTTATCAAGTGATGCCCCTTTTGAATCTTTCAACAAAGATAATTCAGCTTTTCTTTATCAAATAAAAGAGGAAGAAATAAAACAGGAAGGAAATGAAGAAAACCAAGAACAAGACCTTTCGGAAAATCCTCTGGTGTCAGAAAATTTGTCTCAAAATCAAGAAGCCACTTCTTCTACTGGTATTGTGACTGGCGACTCCAATGTTGCTGTTAATTTATTAAATTTTGTCAACACAAACTTTACTCAAGAACAGTTAATTACTTTTATTTTGGATAATTTTTCTCCTTTAGCGGGAAATATTGATTTGGAAGAAGTTTTTAACCAGCCAATTAATAGTTTTGAAATTCAGTTTCCCAATTTAGCTCAGTTAATTAATAACAGCTCGGGCGAGATAAACAATAATATAAATATTCAGGCGATTACTGGCTATAATAATATTGAAGTGGAGGAAGGAAAGGTGATTTTAAAGACCGGTAATGCTAATGTCGCTTTAAATGTTTTAAACTTTTTAAATACTAATTTTCATCAAGGAAATGTCGCTTTTATAATTGTTAATAATTTCAACGACTGGTTTGGCGATTTAGTTTTTCCCGGAGAAAAGGAATGGCAGGCCGGTTCTTCAAATATTGTTCAGCAAAATAATCAAAATAATTCTTCGGAAGTAAATAATCAATTAAATATCAATGCGACTACTGGCGAAAATGAAATTAATGGCGGAAACGAGGAATCTTTAATTTATACTGGTCAAGTTAATACCAATTTAAATCTTTTTAGTTTAACAAATAGCAATTTAAATAGCAGTTGGTTTTTAGGCCTCTTTAATAATTTTGGCAATTGGTCGGGCAATGTTTATAGCGCGCCTGATAGTTTCTATTATTCCCAATTGGGAAATCTTATGCTTCTGGCAAGCGGTAATGGTTTTAATTCTTCATCTTATCAAATGGTTTCTTCCAGCCAAGCTGATATTTCTAATCAAATCAATATTGAGGCTTCCACCGGCGATAATACCGTTAAATCAGGCGAGGATAGTTCGGTAGTAATCTCTACCGGCAATATTAATTTGGCTGTTAATTTATTGAATTTTGCCAACTCTAACTTTGAAGGTCGAACAGGAATAGTGGCTTTAATCAATAATTATGGCAATTGGATAGGAGATATTGCTTTTGGTTGACCAGATCTTGTTCTGGAAAGAAACATTAATCCTTCTTCTGATTATTGGCCCGGCAAAGATATTACTTTTACTTTAATCTTCACTAATCAAGGGACTGCTCCTGCCACTAAAATTCTTTTGAAAGAAAAATTAGACCCCGAAAAATGGGCGCCAGTTGATTTAAATGGCGGAGTTTTTGATTCCGAAGCAGGAGAAATAAGATGGAATTTTGATTCCTTGGCAATAGGCGAAAGCAAGTCGGTGACCTATACTTTAAAAATTAATCCCAATTTAAGCGTTGGGAAATACAATTTAACAAACACTGCTGAAGTTTCTTGTTTTGAAGAAGATTCTAATCCTTTGAATAATACCAATTCTTCAACTATTTTAGCCGATAATACTTTTCTTTTGAAAGGATTAGGCAACGATAGTTCTTATGTGGAAAATAAAAAACCGCAATTAGAAATTGTTAAAAAGCATTTTCCAAAAGATAGTTTTTATCCCGACGAAAAAATAGATTACCAGATTTTGATTAAAAATATTGGCAACGATGTGGCAAAAAGAATTGCCATCTACGACACTTTGTTAAAAGGCAATGAAATTATTATTACCAATGCTTGGTATACTGAAGAGATTTTACCCAATGAGGAAATAGCCATTAATTACAGCATAATGATAAATATTGCTCAACCGGGCGATGTTTATAAAAATACCGCTCATGCCGAATATTATGATTCTTTAGGATATAAATATAACACTTTTGATTCTTTTTCGGTGATTAATATTATCCCTCGAGGCAATCATCTTTTAAAAACTGATGAGGAAATAAAATTAGAAAAAATCAATGAAATTAACAGCACTCTGGAAGCGGTTCAGCAAAGAGCGGAAAAAATAAACGAGGAAATAATTCGTTTAGCTTCTAAAACAAAACCAAAAAGTCTTTTTGAAGAAAGCGTTTCTCCCGTTTTTGCTGCCGAAATAGAAAACAATCAAGAAAATCTTCAGAAAGATAATCAAATGAATCAATCTTCTTCTTACAATCCGCTTTTGGCTTTCTTGAACAATCTTCCATTTTCTTGGCTTGGCTTCTTGATAGTAGTTTTCTTAATAATTTTGATATTGATTTTTATTAAAAGGAGAGAAGATCAAAATAGAAAGAAAAAAAATCAACAATAAAAAATTTTTATTGTTTAAAAATTTAGTTCTTTAATAAACAAAAGAAAGGGGAGAAAGGAAATGAGACGTTTTTGGAAAGTTTTTCGGTTTTTGCTGGGATTCAAAAAAGAAGCAAAAATGGATTTTAAAGATTTTCGGCCAGAAGTAATAGTTATGATTCCGGCCTTTAACGAAGAAAAAACTATTGCTGAGACAATCAAGAGTATTCAAAACCAGACTTACCCGATAAAAGAAATAATTGTTATTGATGATTTTTCTACTGACAAAACTGGTGAGATTGCCAGAAGTTTAGGGGTCAAAGTTATTCGGACTCCTTATAATACCGGTACTAAAGCCCAAGCCCAAAATTATGGTTTAAAATTTATAGAAGATACTGATATTTTAGTGACGGTGGATGCTGACACAATTTTAGCCAAAGACGCCATAGAAAAAATTCTGCCATCTTTAAAAGACCCCAAAATGATTTCTGCTTGCGGGTTTGTTGTTCCTCAAAAGGTGGAGACTTTTTGGGAACGGATAAGATTGATTCAATACATTATTTACATTCCTTTAGCCAAGGGAACACAGGATTATTGGGGGACACCTTTAGTTTCTTCGGGATGCTTTTCCGCTTTTAATTTTAAGTTGTTAAAAGAATTGGGCGGATTCCCTTTAAAGACCTTTGTTGAAGATATGGCTTTAAGTTGGCAGGCATTGCTAAAGGGATATAAAATCAAATTAGTCAAAGAAGCTATTTGTTATCCCAAAGACCCTGATTTTTGGCCGGTTTATCGTCGTCAAATGTTAAGATGGGATAGAGGTTTTTGCAATGTTTGGCGCTTTATCGAAAAGATTTAAAGCAAAATCCAAAATTATTGTTTTTTGTCTATTGGTACTTCTTGACAGGCTTGCTTTCTCCTTTATTATGGGGTACACTGATATATAGCCTCTACTCCTTAATCGTTTTTCGCTCTTTAACAAATATTTTTAGCTTCTTGGGAGCAGCTTATCTTGTAGAGATGACAATAAATCTTTTTTACACTATTTATTATGGAAAAAAATTGAACATCTTAAAACAAGCGATAAGCAGTTTTCCGTGTTATTTGCTATCTGGGTTTTTCGATTGTTATCTGTTTTGGGAGTCATTTGTTCGGGAATGGATAATCAAATCTAAAATGGTGTGGGAAAAAGGTCATTAAAAATTGAAAATGGAGGTGAGTCGTTTGTATTTAAAACCCGTACCAACTTCTCTGTCTCACTTGTTTTTGCGTTTTCCGTTAATAGTCGCGCCAATTGTGATTGCCTTGTTTTTGCTTGCGCCAGGACAGGAAAAAATGCCTGAAGCAATAGTGACAATTTGTTTTGACGATGGCTATCGTTCTACTTACGAAATAGCCTACCCTATTTTAAAGCAATACGGCTATCCAGCCACATTATTTGTGATTCCAAAGGCGGTGGGAGAAGAAGGGTATATGACTCTAAATCAATTAAGAATTTTAAGCAACAATGGATGGGAAATAGGTTCTCATACCTATTCTCATCAAAAACTAACCACTTTACCCGCCTCGGAAGTAGAAAGAGAGTTAAAAAGGTCTAAAGAATGGTTGGAAGAAAGGGGTTTGAAAGTTTATAGCTTTGCCTATCCTTACGGAGCTTATAATGAGTCAGTAATTGAAAAAGTCAAAAAATACTATTCTGTGGCACGAATTGGAGAAGGAATTTTTAACAATCTTCCTTTAAGAAAAGATGAAATTTATAAAATCAAAGCATTAGATGTGAATGCTCCTTTTATTAAAAGTATCGACGATCTCAAAAAAATAATAGATCAAGCAAAGGTAGAAAAGAAATGGTTAGTTCTGATTTTTCATCGGGTAGGCGAGAAGGAAACAGAGACAGAGTATAATGTTTCTCCACAATTTTTAGAAGAAACGGTCAAATATTTAAAGCAACTTGGTTTTAAAGGTGTGAGGATAGAATTTTAAAAGGGCGAGTTTATCTCGCCCCTTTTTATTGTTTCTTTTTTAAAAATTTTCTATAATTTTATTATTAAAATTATGGCTAAAATTTATGTTATTAACAATTTAGGAGAAAAAGAGGTATTTTCAAAAAGTAAAGTTTTTAACAGCGCTCGCCGGGCTGGCGCTTCTAAGGAATTAGCAAGAGAAATAGTCAAAAAAATAGAAAAAGAAATTTATGATGGTATTCCCACCAATGAAATTTATGAAAAGATTAAAACTTATTTGTTCCAAACAGAAGTTAAAGCCGGTATCCGGTATAGTTTAAAAGAATCAATTAGAAAATTAGGGCCAGCGGGTTTTTATTTTGAAAAATATATTGGAGAAATTTTTAAAAAATTAGGTTTTCAGGTCAAGCTTAATCAATTAGTGAAAGGGAAATATGTTGACAATTATGAAATTGATTTTTTGGCGGAGAAAGATAAACAATTAATTTTAGCAGAATGTAAATTTCACCATTTACCCAGTTCCCGGGTGGACTTGAAGGTGGCTTTAATTGTTTATTCTCGTTTTCTTGATATTAAAAAAGGAGGAGTTTTTAAAGGTCTTCGAATAAGACCAATGATTATTACCAACACTAAATTTACTAGTCAAGTAATTAAATATGCTGAAGGTTATAAAATTGATCTTTTGGGCTGGCATTATCCTATTTATAGGGGATTAGAATATCTAATAGAATCAGAAAAAATGTATCCAGTGACCATTTTGCCTTCCGCTAATAGTTTTATATTATCTATTTTGGCTCGGAATAATGTTATGCTTGTTTCAGATTTGATTCAAATAAGGAAAGAAGAATTAAAAAACTTTGGTTTAAAAGAGAATCAAATAAAACAGTTAAAAGAAGAGGCTTATTTATTGTTTTATAATAGTGATTAAGAAAATTGGTATAAATAAAAAAGCCACCACTGGTCGAAATAATACACGAGGTATTATTCTTCCAGCGATGGCGCCTTCATTATAAGATAATAAAATATTTAAGTCAAGTATTTTTAAGCCCTTTTTGTGGATAACTTGTGGATAATGTTTTTTTGTCTTTTTTGGCTATTTCTATGGTCTTGATGCCTAATAAACCACCGCTTGAGGTAATAGAAAACACATCTTTATAGGAGCAATTTAA
Source organism: Minisyncoccia bacterium (assembly GCA_049699995.1). Classification (GTDB taxonomy): domain Bacteria; phylum Patescibacteriota; class Minisyncoccia; order UBA6257; family UBA6257; genus JBNAWD01. Next base: position 7,644 of record JBNAWD010000034.1, read on the forward strand.
TAATTGAATCTTTGAGGGATCAACGATTAGAGTCCAACCAGTGACTGGTACCGGCGAAGAAGGCACAAAAACTCGAAAATAGATTTCTTGATTATTTTCTTTTTTAATAATTTGATCTTCAACGATAATTCCTAAAACATAAACTTTTGGAGCTAATTTTACAAGCGCGGCTGGTTTATTCTGAAAAGAATTTGTCCTGTTAGAAAAAATTAAAGAAATTCTTTTAAAAATTCTGGAACGGGAAATAAAAATCGAGAGATAGCCAATTAAAATCACGAGAACGATTATCAACAAGAAGCTTAAAAGATTTGCTATTTCTGGAGAGAGGGGGCCGAAGATAAACGTTATTAAAGGTCTTAAGAGATTCATTAACCAGACAATCCCGGAAAAAACCATTACTCCCAGAATGGTTAAGGGAATTAAAATTAAGAGCCCATTCCTTAAAATAGTCTTAAACACTTTTAACACTCCTTTTCTCTTCAATTTTTAAAGAGCTGTTCTCTATTTTAACCCAAAAACCAATTTTTGTAAAGTGTTCTCATTGTTATTTTTAAAGGAATTTCTGATATAATAAATAGCAATGAAGAAAAATCTTCAATTGGCAAAAATTTTTTCTCAAATGGCTGTTTATTTGGAAATGGAAGATGTTCCTTTTAAACCTCAAGCTTATCAAAAAGCGACTTTAGCATTGGAAACTATTTCTGATGATGTAGAGGAGATTTATAAAAAAGAAGGCATTGAAGGTTTAGAAAAAATCCCGGGAGTAGGGAAAAGTATTGCGGAAAAAATTGTTGAGTTTTTAAAAACCGGAAAGATAAAAGAATTCGAAGAAAAAAGGAAAAAAATCCCGGTAGATTTAGAAGAGTTGATGCAGGTTGAAGGAATTGGTCCAAAAACTATCAAAATTTTATATCAAAAATTAAAAATTAAAAATTTAAAGGATTTAGAAAAAGCGGCAAAAGAAGGAAAAATTCGTCATTTGCCAAATTTCGGAGAAAAATCCGAACAAAATATTTTACAGGCAATTGAATTTTTAAAAAGGTCTAAGGGACGTTTTTTAATTTCCGAGGCTTTAGCTATTGCTGAAAAAATAGTGGAAGAATTAAAGCAATTAAAAGAAATAGATAAAATTTCTTTGGCTGGTTCTTTAAGGCGAATGAAAGAAACAATTGGCGATATTGATATTTTGGTGACAATCAAAAGAGGGTATAAAGACAAAGAGGGAGCAAAAAAGGTAATGGATAAATTTATTAATTTGGAAGGAATTGAAAAAGTTTGGGATTATGGTTTAACAAAATCTTCGGTTCGATTTGATTTAGGAATTGACGCTGATTTAAGAATAGTTGAAGACTATGAATTTGGTTCGGCTTTACAATATTTTACTGGCTCAAAAGAACATAATATTATGACAAGGAAATTAGCTTTAGAAAAAGGTCTAAAATTAAATGAGTATGGAGTTTTTAAAGGAAATAAAAGAATTGCCGGCCAGACTGAGGAAGAAGTTTATCAAGCCATTGGTTTACCCTATATTGAACCAGAATTAAGAGAAAATACCGGGGAGATTGAAGCGGGTTTAAAAGGAAAATTGCCAAAGATAATTGATTATGATGAAATTAAAGGTGATTTACATTGCCATTCCGATTGGGATGGTGGAGAAAATTCTATTTTGGAAATGGCAGAATCTGCTTTAAAAATGGGTTATCAATATTTAGGAATTGCTGACCATACAAAGTTTTTAAAAATAGAACACGGTTTAGATGAGAAAAAATTATTAGAACAAAGAAAAGAAATAGAAAAAATAAATCAGAATTTTCAAAAAAGAGGAATTAACTTTAAAATTCTTCAAGGTTGCGAGGCAAATATTTTAAATGATGGATCATTAGATATTGATGATAAAACTTTGAAGAATTTAGATTATGTAATTGCCGGAATTCACTCCCATATGAAAATGTCAAAAGAAGAAATGACTAAAAGAATGTTAAGGGCTATTAAAAATCCGTTGGTAAAAATTATCTCTCATCCCACCGGTCGTTTAATTAATCGTCGAGACGAATACCAAATCGATTTAGATCAAATATTAAAGGCGGCGAAAGAGCACAATGTTGCTTTAGAAATAAACTCTTTTCCCGATAGATTAGATTTAAATGATAGAAACATTAGAAAGGCGATAGAATTAGGAGCAAAATTAGTAATTAACACTGACTCTCATCATAAAGATCAATTGCGCTTTATTCGTTTTGGGATTGCCCAGGCGCGAAGAGGTTGGGCGACAAAAAATGATATAATCAATAGTTGGTCATTGGAAAAACTTTTAAATTTTTTTAATAAAATATGAAATACATTCGTTGGTTTAAAAATATCACCATTAAAGATGTCCCTTTAGTGGGAGGAAAAAATGCTTCTTTAGGCGAAATGTATCGAAGTTTAACTAAAAAAGGGGTTAATATCCCCAATGGTTTTGCCATTACCGCTCAAGCTTATTTTGATTTTTTAGAAAGAGGAAACATAAAAGAAGAAATAGAAAAATTAATCAAAAATATTAAACCTAATGATATTCAATCTTTACAAGAAAACTCTCTGAAAATAAGAAAATTAATTTTAAAAACGCCTTTTTTTAAAGAATTAGAAAAAGAGATAATCAAAGCTTATTCTTTGTTGTCAAAGGAGTACCAAGAAGAATATACCGATGTGGCTGTCAGATCTTCCGCTACCGCCGAAGATTTACCTTCTGCTTCTTTTGCTGGTCAGCACGAAACATATTTAAATGTAAGAGGACCAGAACAGGTCTTAGAGGCGGTTAAAAAATCTTATGCTTCTTTATTTTTAGCTCGAGCTATTTCTTATCGAATAGAAAAAGGATTTGATCATTTAAAGGTTGGTATTTCTTCCGGAGTTCAAAAAATGGTTCGTTCGGATTTAGGCTCTTCTGGAGTAATGTTTACTTTAGAAACTGAATCCGGTTTTAAAGATGTAATTGTTATTAATGGAATTTATGGTTTAGGCGAGTTGATCGTCAAAGGAAAAATTACCCCGGACCAATTTTTAGTTTTTAAACCAACTTTGAAAAAAGGATACCCGGCAATTATCCGAAAAGATTTAGGCAGAAAAAATTTCAAATATGTTTATAATAAAAAAGGCGGAATCAAACAAGTGGTTGTTTCGGTAAAAGACCAAAATAAATTTTGTTTAACTGATGAAGAGATTTTAACTTTAGCGAAATGGGGACTTTTAATTGAAGAACATTATTCAAAAATCAATAAGCGCTGGACTCCGCAGGATATTGAATGGGCGAAAGATGGAGTTTTGAATAAGCTTTTTATAGTTCAGGCCCGACCAGAAACAGTTCATTCTTTGAAAAAAGAACATTTTTACGAAGAATACCAAATCAATACAAAGAAAAATCCCGTTTTAACCGGAATTGCCATAGGAAATCAGATTGCTTTTGGGAAAGTTAGAGTGATTAAATCTTTGAAAGAATTACCTCAACTTCAAAAAGGAGAAATTTTGGTTACAAAAATGACGGATCCAGATTGGACTTCAGCGATGTCTTTGGCTTCGGCAATTATTACCGATGAAGGTTCTAAAACTTGTCATGCAGCGATTATTTCCAGAGAATTGGGAATCCCTTGTATTGTTGGAACAAAATTAGCCACAAAAATTTTAAAGACAGGTCAAGAAATAACTCTTGATTGTTCTTCTGGTTTGGAGGGAAAAATTTATTCGGGAAAAATTGATTTTAAAGTCAAGAAGTATCAATTAAAAGAAATTCCTAAACTACCGGTAAAAATTTGCTTAAATATTGGCGCGCCAGAAATTGCTTTTCAAACTTCTTTTTTGCCGAATGACGGAGTGGGTTTAGCCAGAGAAGAATTTATTATTGCCGAAAAAATAAAAATTCATCCCTTGGCCTTATTACATTTTAATAGCCTAAAAAGGATTATAAAAGGAAAATCAAAAGAAAAAATTATTTTTAATGGAAAAACTTTTTTCCGACAAGAGCTTCAAAGAATAGTGGCAAAAATAGAAGAAATGACTATTGAGCATAAAGACAAAAAGGAATATTTTGTTAAAGAGTTAGCCGAAGGAATTGCCCAAATTGCTTCGGCTTTTTATCCAAAAGAAGTTATTGTCCGATTTTCTGATTTTAAAACGAATGAATATAAACAACTGATTGGCGGAGAAATTTTTGAACCAGAAGAAGAAAATCCAATGTTAGGTTGGCGAGGCGCTTCCCGGTATTATGATAAGAGATATCAATCCGCTTTTGAATTAGAATGTTTAGCTATTAAAAGAGCGCGAGAAGTTTTTGGATTAAAAAATATTAATGTAATGGTTCCTTTCTGCCGGACACCAGAAGAAGGGGAAAAGGTTAAGGGAATAATTTTCAAACATTTAAAGGATGATTCTTTAAAAATTTATGTGATGGCAGAAATTCCTTCTAACTTTTTATTGATTGATGAATTTTTAAACATTTTTGACGGAATAAGCATTGGTTCAAATGATCTTACTCAACTAATTTTGGGAATAGATAGAGATAATCCGGATTTATCTAAAATTGGTAATGAAAATAATGAGGCGGTTAAAAAAGCTATCTCTTTGCTTATTAAAGCTTGCCGAAAAAGGAAAAAATATGTTGGAATTTGTGGCCAGGCGCCTTCTGATTACTTGGATTTTGCTCAATTTTTGCTAGAAGAAAAAATTTCAGCTATTTCTTTAAATCCAGATTCAGTAATTAAAACCATCTTTTATTTAGCGAAAAAATGAATAATTCTTGGCACCAATTGAAAATAGAAGAGGTTTTAAAAATTTTAAATACTAACCCAGAGACAGGTTTAAATTTTGAGGAGGTTTTTTTAAGGCAAGAGAAATACGGCCTTAATAAATTACCCGAAGAGAAAGGAAAAAGTAACTTTTATATCTTTTTATCTCAGTTTTTTAGTCCTTTAGTTTATATTCTTTTTATTGCTGGTATTTTATCTTTTATTTTTCATGATTTTTGGGAAGGGCTTTTTATTTTAATAGCAGTTTTTTTAAATGCTTTTTTTGGTTCTTTTCAAGAAAAAAAAGCTAAAAATATTTTAAAGGAAATAAAAAAAGAAATTAGCCATTTTGCCACAGTTTTAAGAGAAGGGAATTTAAAGGAAATTCTTCAAGAAGAACTAGTGCCCGGCGATATAATTTTTTTAAAAGCGGGGGATAAAGTACCTGCTGACGCTCGCGTGATTGAATCTCTTGAAGGAAAAGTTAATGAAGCTATTTTAACCGGAGAATGGTTGCCGATGGAAAAAGAAAATGTTGTTTTGAAACAGAATACACCTTTGGCCGAAAGAAAAAATATGGTCTTTTTTGGGACAGAATTAACTAAGGGAATAATAAAAGCGGTTGTTGTGGAGACAGGTTTAAGAACAGAATTAGGCAAATTGGGTAAAGCATTAATTGAAATCAAAGAAGAAAAAACTCCTTTACAAAAGAAAATTGCTCATTTTTCTAAAATTTTATTAATAGTAGTGATTATTTGTTGCGCTTTAATTTTTATTGATGGAATTGTTAATAAATTTAACCTATTGGAAGTTTTAATCACTACTTTAGCAGTGGCAGTGGCGGCTGTTCCCGAGGGGTTACCAATTACTTTGACCATTGTTTTGGCTTTAGGGATGCAAAGAATTTTAAAGGCTGGAGGATTGGTAAAAAATCTTGCTTCGGTGGAGACATTGGGTTCAGCTTCAGTTATTGGGATGGATAAAACAGGAACCTTAACAACAGGGGAGATGGAAATTAAAGAAGTTTTAGGCGAGGAAGAATCTTTAAAAATCGCTCTTTTAAACAATCAAGCTTATTTGGAAAATCCAGAAGAAAAAAGAGATCTTTGGGTTATTCGGGGGGAGCCAGAAGAAAAAGCAATTTTATTAAAAGGTTTAGAAAGTTTCCCTTACCATGAAATTTTAAATCTTAAAAAAGGGATTATTTTAAAATCACCTTTTAATTCAGAAAAAAAGTATAGCGCCTGTTTATTCTTGGAAGATCATAATCATTGTTTAGGAATTGTTGGCGCGCCTGATAAATTATTAAAGTTAGCTTCAAAAGATGATCAATTGAAATGGGAAAAAGTCATTGAAGAAAAAACAAATGAGGGTTATCGGTTAATCGGTTGCGCCTTTAAAAAATTAACTCAGAAAGAATTAAAAGAAAACCGTGAATTTATCGAGAAAAAAATTTTTCCCCATCATTTAATAAAGAATTTGCAATTTTTGGGTATTTTATTAATAGAAGATCCGTTAAGAGAAGAAGCAAAAGAAGCGATTCTTAAAAGTTTGGAAGCGGGGATTCAGCCAATAATTATTAGCGGAGACCACAAAAGAACAGTCAAGAAAATAGCTCAGGAGATTGGTTTAATTTTTGACGAAAAAGAAATAATAGAAGGTCAAGAATTAGATAAAATGTCTGACCTTGAATTAGAAGAAAGAGTTAAAAATTTCAAAGTAATTGCTCGGGCGGAGCCTCAACATAAATTAAAAATTATAGAAAAATTACAAAAGAGAAAAGAAATAGTGGCGATGACTGGCGATGGAGTTAATGATGCTTTATCTTTAAAAAAAGCCGATATTGGTATTGCTTTACATTCAGGAACAGAAGTGGCAAAATCTGCCTCTGATTTGATTTTATTAAATGATAGTTTTGCCGTCATTTTAAAGGCAATAGAAGAGGGGAGAAGGATTATTAACAACCTTAGGAAAATCATTACTTATCTTTTATCCGATAGTTTTACAGAAATGATTTTAATAGGTTTTTCCATTTTTTTCCGAATGCCTTTGCCAGTTAACGCTGTCCAGATTTTGTGGGTTAATATTATTGAAGATACTCTTCCAAATGTCGCTCTTGCTTTTGAACCAAAAGAAAGAGATATTTTAAAAGAAAAACCAAAAGAATACCAGTTGTCCCTTTTAACTAAAGAAATGTTTTTCTTAATGTTTGTTATCGGCATTATTACTGATTTATTACTTTTAAGTTTATACTTTATTTTGATTTACTTTTCTTCATATAATCTTAGCCATATTCGGACAATAATTTTTGCTAGTTTAGCTATTGATTCTTTATTTTTAGTTTTTTCTTTAAAATCTTTAAAGAAAAATTTATCCCAGATTAAAATTTTTTCTAATAGATTTTTGAATTTTTCGGTTCTTTTGGGTTCTTTTTTGCTTTTTCTATCCGTTTATTTTCCTCCTTTCCAAAAACTTTTAAAAACTTATCCCTTAAATGCCGTTGATTGGTTTTTAGTTTTCTCTTTAGGTGTTTTAAACTTATTATTGGTTGAGTTTGGCAAGTGGTTGTTTATTAGCAAAAAAAAATAAAATAGAATAAAATAGTAATTATGAAAATCAAAAATTTAAATTTTCAAATTATTTTAGATTCTCGGAAAGAAAAAACAATTGAAATAGAAATGTTTTCAGAAAATTTTTCAGCTAAAGCCAGTGTCGGAAAAGGTAAAAGTCGGGGGTCTAAAGAAATTTATTTAATTGAGCCGGAAAAAGCGCAAGACAACTTCTTTAAAATTAAAAATTTGCTTTTAAATAAAGATTTTTCTAATCTACAAGAATTCGAGAATTTTCTTTTTTCACTTGATCAAACAGAGAATAAAAGTCAATTAGGCGGAAATTTTATTTTAACTCTTTCGATTGCCTTTTTAAAAATTTTGGCAAAGGAAAAAGGGGTTCATCTTTTTAATCTTTTAAGAGAAGAATTTTTGTCTTTCTTCCCAGAGCTAAAAAGTGAATATAAAAATTATTACTTTCCTTATTTTCTTTTTAATTTTATTAATGGCGGCAAGCATGTTCCTTGGGGGCCTGATTTTCAAGAATATTTGGTTATTCCTTTTATTTCCGAACCAGAAATTTCTTTTAATTTGGGAAAAATTATTTTTTCCGGCTTAAAAGAATATTTCCAAAGAAATAAATTATCTTTGGATTATGGCGATGAAGGGGGATTGATTTATCCCGAAAAAAATAACGAAGAGCCTTTAAAAATTATTTTAAAAGTAATTAAAGATTTGGATTTAGACTCTTCAAAAGTCAAATTGGGGTTAGATGTAGCTGCTTCTTCTTTTTTGACTGACGATTTCAAAGAAGAATATTTTAATTTTTATAAGGATTTATCTAAAAATTACGATTTATTTTATTTAGAAGATCCTTTTAGAGAAAACGACTTTTTATCTTTTCAAAAATTGAATAACGAGCTTGGTAAAAAAACATTAATTGTAGGCGACGATTTAACCGTTACCAATCCCTTATTAATAGAAAAGACAATTAAAGAAAGAGCTATTGGTGGGGTAATTATTAAACCAACTCAAATAGGTTCTATAACTGAAACTTTTAAAGCTATTAAGAAAGCCATTGAAGGTGGTTTAAAAATTATCATTAGCCATCGTTCGGGAGAAACCGAGGATGACTTTTTAGCGGATTTATCAATTGCTGTTAACGCTTTTGGGCTAAAAAGCGGCTCTTTAACTCAAAAAGAAAGATTGGTAAAATATCAAAGAGTAATTGAAATAAATAAAATTTTAAAATATGAAAAAAATCGCCTTTGTTGAAGTTTCGCCGTGGGAGAGAGAAATTCTTCAAAATTATCCCGATTTTCTGTCTTTAATTGACATTTATTCTGAAAAAATCACCGAAGAAAATGTTCAATTATTTCAGGATTATGAAGTGATTTCTTCTTTTATTTATTCTGATTTCAATCAAAAAACAATTCCTTATCTGAAAAAATTAAAATTAATCGTCACAAGATCTGTTGGAACGGATCATATTGATTTAACTTTATGCCAAAAAAATAATATTTTAGTAAAAAATATACCGGATTATGGTTCTCAGGCAGTGGCAGAATATACTTTTGGTTTACTATTATGTTTAATGAGAAAAATTTATCAGGCTTATCATCAAGTCAGGGAAAAAGGAAGTTTTGAAATTAATAACTTAACAGGAGAAGAATTATATGGAAAGACTTTGGGAGTGATTGGAACCGGCCGGATAGGAAGAAAAGTTATAAATATAGCAAAAGGTTTTCAGATGAACATTTTGGCTTATGACAAATATCCTGATAATGAGTTGGCTCAAAATTTAGGCTTTAAATATGTAGATTTTGAAGAATTATTAAAAAATTCTGATATTCTTACTTTTCACATACCTTACAATTCAGAAACTCATCACCTTTTAAATAAAAATAATATTTCTCTTATTAAAAGAGGGGCTTATCTAATTAATACTTCTCGGGGCGGGATAATAGAAACCGAAGCTTTATATTTGGCTTTAAAAAATAATATTTTAAAAGGAGCAGCTTTAGATGTTTTGGAAGAGGAAGAGGACATCAAAGAAGAGGGAGAACTTTTAACAAAAAAGGTAGATAATCAAAAAATGAAAAATATTGTTTTAAATCATATTTTAATAGATATGGAAAATGTTTTAATTTCCCCTCATAATGCTTTTAATACTTTTGAATCCTTAAATAATATCATTAAGGAAACAATCGCTCATATTCTTAATTTCCTTAAATAAATTGCTTTTTAAGGTTAAAAAGATTATAATATAAAAAACTATGGAAAACTGTGTTTTCTGTCAAATTGTTACAGGTAAAATTCCTTCAAAGAAATATTACGAAGATGAGAATTTCTTGGCTATTTATGATATTTCTCCCATTAGCGAAGGCCATTTGGTAGTTTTTTCGAAAAATCACTATTCAAATGTGGGAGAAATGCCAGAAGAAGAATGGCAAAAATTGATGAGTTTAGCGAGAAAATTAGCCGAACAGGAAATAAAAGAATTAAAAGCTGATGGTTATAATTTGTTAATAAATCAAGGAGAAGCTGCTCAATCAGGTGTTCCCCATCGGCCTCATATTCATATTATTCCCCGCCGTTTTGGCGATGGTTTAAAAATAGATCCACGATAATATGTTTTCTTTAGGAGCAATTTTACCTTACGCAGAAGGGATTTTTCATAATTTATTAGGAAGATATATTCTTCTATTTTTTTTATTTTTCCGCAGTTATTTTTTTCAGATAGCGATTCTTGTTTCTTTTATTTTTCTGTTTCGTTTGATTTTTGTCTTTTTAGGCTATTATAAAAAGTGGAAAAAGGCTTTAAAATTTTATTCCCAATTAAATATAGAAAAAGTTTTAAATTTAGCTTCGCGAAAAAAGAAAGAATTGCCTTCTTTTACAATTTTTATTCCAGCTAGAGAAGAGGCGTTAGTTATTAGAAAGACTCTTTTAAAAATGACAGAGATAAATTATCCCTTGGAAAAGATGGAAATAGTAGTAATAACCGATGAAAAAGAAAGGCTAAAAAGAAAAAAAGGGGAAAAAATTACTCAGGAAGAAACAGACAAAGCAATAAAGGAATTAAACAAGAAAAAGCCAGAATTAAAAATTCATCATTTGGAAGTTCCTTTTGATTTTGATGGAAAACTTTTTGGCCAAAGAATAAATCAAGAAGTGCCTTCAACCAAGGGCAGGGCTTTAAACTATGGCTTAACTTATTTTCACTCATCCGATTTTTGCGCTTTTTTTGATACTGATGACTATCCCGATAAGAACTGTTTATTGGCAGTTGCTTATGAGTATTTAAAAGATGAAAAGAAAGTTCTTTTTCAATTGCCAATTTTTCAGTGTCGAAATTTTTGGTCTATTTCCACTTTTTCCAAGGTTATCTCTTTGGGTCAAGCATTAACTCATGAAATATTTTTACCTTGGATTTTATCTTGGTTGCCTTTTTTGGGAGGAACGAATTTTTTTATCAAAACAGAATACCTTTTGAAAATCGAAGGTTTTAAGTTAGATTCTATTACCGAAGACTTAGAATTAGGGGTGAGATTATATCTTAAGGAAAATATCTGGCCTTCTTTTTTGCCATTAGCTTCTTCCGAACAGACTCCCTCTAATTTTTTTCAGTATTTTCGACAAAGGCAAAGATGGGGGCTTGGTCAAATGAAAGTTTTAAAAGATTTAAGAGAAATAAAAAATAATCAAAAGATAGATAAAAAAATAAGAGAAAAAGCCTATCATCTTCTGATTAAACTAATTTTTTATGGCCCCTTGGAATGGTTAATTTATTTCGCCATCTCTCTCTTTAGCTCTCTTACCCTTTTCTTTTCTCTTTTTAAAGGATTGGCCGTTTTCTTATATTTAAATAATTTTTCTGCCTTTAAGGATCCAAATTTCTTAATTGATAAATCTTTGAATTCTCTATTTTTCTTTTTAAAAGTTAGTTCGTTATTGATTGTTTTCACTTCTTATCTATATTTTCGTTATCGAAGATATATTTCTTTTCCTCGTTTTTCTCTAAATTTTCTAAAACAAATTTTGAAAACTTTTTTGGAAGCTGTTTTTATTTTGCCTCTTGTTTTGTTCTTGTATCCTTTGCCCTTTGTTTCCGCTTTCTTTAAATACTTTCTTTCTTTTAAGAAAAAAGAAGTCTTATGGATTAAAACTCCCCGAACAGCCGAGAATTAACTACTCTCTTTCGCAATATTGTCCAGTTTCAGTATTTATAATTATTTTTTCGCCCTCTTTGATGAAAATAGGAACATTAATTTTTAAACCTGTTTCAAGGGTGACGGTTTTAGTGGCAGAAGTAACGGTATTGCCTTTAACGGCGGGAGGGGCTTCCACTACCTTTAAGGCAACTTTTACTGGAATTTTTAATCCGATTGGTTTTTCTTCGTAATAAACAATTTCGCATTCTATTTCGGGCGTTAAATAATAGAGTTTATCTTGCACTGCCTCGAGGGGAAAAGAGATTCTTTGATTTGATTCTTTTAAAACGAAAATAGCCGACCTCCTGTCTTTATAAAGAAAAGAAGCCGATTTAAAATCCAATTCAATCAATTCAAAAGTTTCATTGTTTCTAAAGTTTCTATCGATAACTTTGCCGGTTAAATAATTTTTAAGCTTTGTTCTAATTACTGGCGCTCCTTTTCCTGGTTTAAAAAATTCTTTATCTAAGACCTCATAAATTTCATTTTCCAATTTGATTAAATCTCCTTTTCCTAAATCAATAGAATAAACTTTATTAGCCATAATTTTTTATTTATTTTATTTTCTTGATTTTTTTTAAAAAGATTGCTATAATTGCTATATTAGTAATAAATAAATTTAAAAAAGTCAAGTTTAATGAACTTTTCTTATTTTTTTGATTTGCTTTTAGCTTTGCTTTTAGGAGGATTGATAGGATTAGAAAGGGAATGGGCAAGAAAAGAAGCGGGACTAAGAACTTTTTCTCTTGTTTCTTTAGGTTCGGCTTTGTTTTGTTTGCTTTCAAGGATAGGCGTAGAAAGATATTTGGGCCAGACAGATTTAGATCCTTTTCGGGTTTTAAGCCAGATCGTTGTCGGTATTGGTTTTTTAGGAACAGGGATTATTGTTTTTCGAGAAAAAGAAGGTTTTTTAACAGGATTGACAACCGCTGCCGATATTTGGGTGACGGCCGCTATCGGTTCAGCTGTCGGGTTAGGATTTTATTCTCTGGCAATTAGCGCTACTTTTTTGGTTTTAATTCTTCTTTTGATCGTCCCGCCTTTTGAAAGAAGGATAGAGAAGAAAATAGAGGAGGCAAAAAATACGAAAGAAAAGCCCCTGTAGCTTAATGGCAAAGCAGCGGCCTTTTAAGCCGTTGATGGGGGTTCGATTCCCTCTGGGGGCACA
>JBNAWD010000035.1:0-1168 GCA_049699995.1 Minisyncoccia bacterium
AACAGGAAATTCTCTATTTTTCTAAAGAGATTAAAAGATAAATCAGAACTCATTAGAATTACGTGGAAAATAGTGATAGATTCTGCAATAGAAACTCAATCATTATGGACTTTAGAAAATATGTATCTGATAAGATATCAACTAGGTAAAAACCAAAATATTATTGACGCCGAGTATGTAGGCATCCCGAAAATTCAAGCAAGTATAATCGTTGATGAGATAATCCGAGAAAATTTAAACAAGAGTGTACAACTGAAAGAAAATAAGTGTTGGCTTCTTGAAGAATTTTTGAAGGGAAAGTTGCTTTACCCTATAGCTCTAAATTATATAAATGAAGTACTCAATTCAAAGAACTACAAAAGTTTTAACTATTCTTCAATGCTATACTCCTTAATTGTTGAATCTAAAATCTTAGAATTTAGAGAATCGAAAGAAAGAATTAACAGAAGCCTATTCTCGGAAAAATATTTTGATAATTATAAAGCATTAGTTAACGAAATAAAAAAGGAAGTAAGGTTTACTTCTTTCAAAGTAAGTTTGATTCGAAAAATTTCAAAAGACAATGAACATAAAGAAAGACTTGCAAGAGAACTACTGAGTGCCTTAAAGGGAGAAGATAAAAATATGTTCTTAAGTATATTATTGAAAAATTTAAATGAAGAAAAACAACTCTGTAGAAATAGTAATCTTAATAACTGGATTTTAGAGAAGATTACTTTAAATAATATAAGTTGGAAAAATTATGCTTTAATACTAGTAATGACTCTATTACCTTTTGGGAGGGACTGAGAAATGGAAGAAAAACACAATGTATACTATTGGCAAAAAGTTGTTGGAAATAAGTCTCTAGAAATAGACCTGGAGGAATTAAAAAATGCCACAGAAGAAAGTTTCAGAAACGAATCGGACAACTATAAGCAAAAATTAGTTTACAATATGCTAGAGGCGATAAAAAATAATGATCAAAACAGATTTTTTAACATTTTGCTAAGGGCTATCAACAAACCAAAGGAAAATTTTAAACAGCTTTGGGAAACTCTTGAACAAAACTATGATGTTATGCCAAACGAAGCATTTATAAATTTCGCTTACACGGTAGTTTTAGGAATAATGGCTACGTATGCAGGAGGTGAAGAAAGTGAGTAATAATAGTATGAGTGAGAATAAA
>JBNAWD010000036.1:0-12762 GCA_049699995.1 Minisyncoccia bacterium
GGCAGAGATAGGAGCTAAGAGTTTGCTGGATGCTATAGATTTCTGTGACGTAATATGAATAGCCGGCCTTTTTGGCCGGCTTTTTTATTATAATTATATTTGAGAAAAATATTAAGATTAGATAAAATAAGAAAGTTAATTTATGGAAAAGAAGAATAATAATTTCCAATTGAAAAATATTGTCAGTTTATTTTTTACTAATCGTTCAACAAAACAGACAATTATCAAAAATACCTTCTGGCTTTCTTTGTCTTTATTTTTATCGAAGGTTATTAAATATTTTTTAATTATTTATGCTGCTCGGATTTTAGGGGCTCAAGAATACGGGACTTTTAATTTTGCAATGTCTTTTTCCGCTTTATTTTATATTTTTGCCGATTTAGGAATTAGTTCTTTAATTTCAAGAGAAATAGCCAGGAATCGGGAAGAAGAAGTCAATATTTCCGCTGGTTTTACCTTGAAGACTGTTTTAACTTTTCTTACTTTTTTATTAATTATTATCGCTTCCTTTTTTGTTCCTCATACTGAGAAAATCAAGACCACTATTTGGCTAATGGCAATATTTACTTTAGTCAATGGAATGACTAATTATTTCTATAATTGTTTTTATGGCCGGGAAGAAATGCAGTATCAAACCATTACAGAAGTTATAGAAGCGTCCGTGGCAACATTTTTGGGTCTTTATTTAATTTATCATTTGCCCAAAGCCTATATTTTATCTTTTGCTTATGTTATTTCTGCCCTTTGCGCTTTTATTGTTATTCTGCCTATTTTTAAGAAAAAATTCGGAAATGTTTTAAAATTAGATTTTAATATTTCTGAATGGAAAAAAATTTTATCTTTAGCTTGGCCTATTACCTTAATCTGGTTATGTTTTAATGTTTTGACTTATACGGATATCACTTTTTTAGGATTTTTTAAATTATTTTCTCAAGCCGGGTATTACAGTGCCAGTCAAAAAATTATTTCTTTATTGATTTTGCCAGCTAATATTGTCATTACTTCTGTTTTTCCTTCAATAACTAAGGCAGCATATACTGACAAAGAAAAAGCTCAAAGAATCTTTAATTTCCAAAATATCCTTCTTTCGATTATCATTCTGCCTTTGGTTTTTGGCGGATTCTTTTTGACAAAAGGATTAATTTATTTTCTTTATACTTCTAGTTATGATCCTTCTGTTTTAGCTTTAAAGATTTTAATTTTTGTCGGATTTTTTACTTATTTTTCTTTTGTTTTAAGCAATGCGCTGTTTATTTATAATTATCAAAGAAAAACTTTTTGGGCCTATTTTTCGAGCGCTCTTTTAAATATTATTTTAAATAGTTTATTTATTCCAAAATGGGGAATGTATGGGGCTGGTTATGCTACTTTGACTTCTACTATTTTTGCCTTTTTTATTCTTTATTATTTTTCTTTAAAGTTTACCCCCTTAAGGTTATTGAATAAACAATTCTTAAAAAATTTTTTGGTGATTTTAATAAACAGTAGTCTGATGATTTTAATTCTTTTAAAATATTTCTCTTCTTTTTCTTTTATCAAACAAGTTTTAATTGGGGTTGTGATTTATGGTTTAATTACTTTATTCTTGTGGCTTTTAAGAAAAAAATTACAAATTTTTGATTTTTAGATTTCCTTGACAGAATACTAAATTAGTGTTAACTCTTAAATAGTTCCTTAAAAAAAATTTTGAGGAGGGAGAAGGAAATGAAAAGATCTGTTTCTTTGCGGATAGCATGGTTTTTGATAGGATTATTTTTGATTTGGCAAGCGACAGGATGTCAAAGCCTTTTTGCGCCGCCGGTTAATATTCAGCTGAGTGAAGAAGAAAACCAGATATTAATAGAACATTCTTTTAATCCTCCTTATATTGTTCGTTGGCCAGATGGAGCGGTAATTACCGTTTATGATGAGACTAATTTCATTCATTTGGATTATGTTTTAAATGAATGGAATAAATGCCTTGAAGGGAAAGTAACATTAGTAAAAACAGATAATCCTAATGGAGCTAAAGTAAAAATTATTTATGAAGAATCGGGAGGAGATTGGGCTGGTACTGCATTTACTTATTATAATTGGGATAATATTATCACTTCAGGATTAATCAAAATTGATAAAAATTATGGCTATGAAATAGATACATATCTCCATGAGTTCGGTCACGTTCTCGGTTGCCATCAGCATCTTGAGAAGGGGTTGATGGGTGGAGGAGGGAATAGTATCGACGATTATACTTGTTGGTTTTTCAGATTATTGTATTCGCTTCCTATTGGCTATAGCCTTAAATAAATATTTTTTCAGGGAGCCTTTTCGGCTCCCTTTTATTTTTTAGAAAAAAATGATAATATTTTTTGAAAATTAGCAGAATTTATATCCACGGCATCTTAACTATCTATTTAAAAATGAATAGGCGTCAAATTATCGAATAAGTTAATAAAAATCAAAATGTCTCAACAAAATATTACCCAAAAGCTATTAGCTAGCCTGAAAACAGTTGGATTCAAAAAAACCTCATTAAAAGTATTAAAGTACTTAAAAAATAATATAAAAAAATTAAAAACAAAAAAGATAAAAATAGATGATCTATGGGGGCAAAATATAGAAAAAGCTATACAATGGGTAAAAGAAAATACAATAAAAGGTCAGGGTTTGGTAATTAGTGATAAGAAAAGAGTTTTTTACCCCGAAGTTACAGGGTATTTTATACCTACATTATTGTTATGGGGGGAGAGAGAATTTTCTTTAGAAATAGCAAAGGGAGTAATTAATTATCAAAACCGCGATGGTTCTTTTAATGCTCCTGACGGTGTTCCTTATACTTTTGATACTGGTCAGGTTATTCGAGGTTTAGTAAGTGTTTTTGATTTATTTCCGCAAGTAAAAAATCCTTTAGAAAAAGCATGTAACTGGGTTTTAAAGCATATTCAAAATAATGGAAGGATTACTACTCCTGACACAAAGATGTGGGGCAATATTACTGATGAGAGAATTAATCTTTATGTATTACCCCCGTTAATAGAGGCAGGAAAAAAACTAAATAATCCAAAATATATTAATGCGGCATATAAGGCACTAAACTATTATAAGCAAAAAAAAGGTTTAATAGAATTTAATACTTTATCTCACTTTTATGGATATATATTAGAAGCCTTATGCGATTTAGGTGAGTATGACTTAGTAGAAAAGGCTATAACAATGATAAAAAATCTCCAGAAAAAAGATGGCAGTATTCCTGCTTATAAAGACTCCTTATGGGTTTGTATTCCTGGGTTAGCGCAATTAGCAATAGTTTTTTATAAATTAGGAATGACAAATGAGGGGGATAAAGCGTTGCAATACTTAAAGAAGGTACAAAACATAACCGGAGGGTTTTTGGGAAGCATAGGGTTGGGAGCTGATTATTTCCCTTTTGAAGAAATCAGTTGGGCGGTCAAATTTTTTTTGGATGCTTGTTTTTGGCGTATAAAGTCTGCTTTTAATCGCTCTTTCGAGATTTTTCCAGAAATAATCGATCCAAAAGATGGGAGGGTACAGGAAATAATATCTTTTTTTCAAGATATAAATGGGAAAAAGATAATAGATATTGGTTGTGGAAAGGGTCGTTTTATTAAAGCTCTCCAGCCTTTCTTTCCGAAGGTACAATTTTATGGAATAGACATTTCAGAAAAGATGCTCCAATTTGCGCCTAAGAATGCCTGTGTTTCTGTTGGTAATATTCTTAATATTTCTTACCCAGATAATTTTTTTGATTGTGTGTATTGCGTAGAAGCCTTAGAACATGCAGTTAGGATTGAAAAGGCCATAGAAGAAATGAGCCGAATTTTGAAACCATTCGGAAAAATAGTGATTATAGATAAAAATATAGAAAAAATAGGAAAATTAAATATAGAACCATGGGAACAATGGTTTAGGAAAGAAGAATTAATACAAATACTCAGAAAATATAATATAGAAGCGGAGGCTAAATTTATTAGTTATGAAAACTATAAAACTCCCGATGGGCTATTTATAGCCTGGGAAGGTATAAAGAAAAAATAAATGATTCATTATGCCAGAAGAAAAACCAAAGATAAGCATAATATTACCAACCCATACTAACACTTATCGTAGATTACAATACCTTAAAGAATCAATTGGGAGTTGTTTAAATCAAACCTATAAAGATTTTGAGTTAATTATTGTTGATGATTGTTCAATAATAGATATAAAAAAAACAATTGAGAATTATAAAGATTCAAGAATAAAATACATAAGAAATGATAAAAACTTGGGATTACCGAATTCTTTAAATAAGGGATTTTCTTGCGCTCGCGGAGATTATTTTACGTGGACTTCTGATGATAATAAATTTGCTCAAAATGCTCTTAAAATAATGCTAGATTTCTTAGAAAGAAATCCTCAAGTAGATTTTGTCTATAGTAATTATTATCGAATCGATGAGGATGGAAAGATAATTGGAAAAACAAGAGTTAAAAATTCCAAATCCCTAGAAATAGGGGATTATATCGGTGCCTGTTTTCTTTATAAAAGAAAAATATTCGAGCTAATTGGAGGGTATGATGATACTTATAAATTAGCAGAAGACTATGAGTATTGGTTAAGGGTTAGAAAAAAATTTAAAATGCAAAAAATTAATGACTTCTTATATTATTACCGAGTTCATAATGAAAGCTTAACTAATCTTTACAAAAGAGAAGTTATCACTCAATCTCAAAAGGCTAGCTGGGAATATATCTCTAAATGGGCTCGTTATTATCATCAAGGTTTAGTGCTATTCTTTACCAAAAAATATAAGGATGCCTTAAAGATGTTTATTATCTCTGCTTTTTTGAATCCCTTAAATATTCGTTCGTATTATAAAATGTTCCAAATTTTCATTAAAATCCTGTTAGGCTTTTTTAACAAAGAAGAAGAGTAAAAATCTATGCCTAAAATTATTTTTATTAATGATACAGCTGCTATCAAGGGTGGTTCTCTAACGGTTTTAAAACAATTTTTAGAAGAGATTCATAAATATTCTCAAAAGGAGTTTGTTTATTATATCTTTTGTTCGCTGGAAGATTTAAAAGTTTACGAAAGTGAAAAAATAAAAATTATCAATAATATTAAGGCTAAAAAATGGTTAGATAGAGTCAGATGGGATTTTTATGGATTTAAAAAATGGAGCCAAAAAAATAAAATAAAAGCAGATTTATTAATTTCTTTGCAAAATACCGCCCCTTGTTATTTTAAAAATACCAAAAAAATTGTATATATACATCAAGCCCTTTCTTTTGTTGAAAAGATTAAATGGAATCCTTTTAAAAAAGAGGAAAGATTAATGTGGTTTTATCAAAAAATATACCCATTTTTTATAAAGCTAAGTGTAAAAGATGTTGATTATTTAATAGTTCAAACCGAATGGATGAAAAAAGCGGTTGTTCAAAGACTAAATTTTAATCCAGAAAAAGTTATGGTAATTCCTCCTTCTGTTTCTTTAATTGATATTAATTCAATAAAGAAGATTTCATTTGGCGACAAGAAATTTCATATTTTTTATCCAGCATTTCCTCATATTTATAAAAATCATCAATTAATAATAAAAGCGATCAAATATATAAAAGATCAAAATTTTGATATTTATAGTAATTTACTGGTCCATTTTACTTTTTCTCTAGAAAATTCATGTGGTAAAAGTTTATTAAAATTGATAAATAAACTTGGAATAAAAGAAGCTGTAAAATTGGAAGGAATTTTAGATTACCAAAGGGTATTAGAATTTTATAAATCTGTTGATTTAGTGGTTTTTCCTAGCTATATTGAGACCTTTGGATTACCACTGATAGAAGCAGCATTTTTCGGGTTACCCTTATTAGTGTCGGATTTAGATTTTAGTCGAGAAGTTGTTGGAAATTATGAAGGTGCTCAGTTTTTAGATTATAAAGACGAAAAATTATGGGCAGAAAAGATAATGGAATGTTACAACAAGAGACCTCGTTTTAAATCATTTCGGGTAAATTTTAAAAATTCATGGAAAGTTTTTTTTGATTTAATCGAAAGATTGGTGGGTGAGTGAAAGAATATCTTGTGGTTTTATAATTTATTTTTTAAAAGAGAGGATATTATTCTCAATTACCTAAAAGAATATTAGAAAATTTTACTTGGGAAAAATCGGCTTTAAAATTAAAAGAAATTTTAGAGAATTATAAATAATTAATAATTTATGAATCAAATAAAAGAACCTCTTTTGTCAGTAATAATTGTAAATTATAATTCTAGCAACTATTTAAAAAGCTGTTTAAATTCTATTGCTAAGAAATTTCAAAATATAAATTACGAAGTAATAGTAATTGATAATGCTTCTGAAAAAGAA
Organism: Minisyncoccia bacterium; assembly: GCA_049699995.1. Classification (GTDB taxonomy): domain Bacteria; phylum Patescibacteriota; class Minisyncoccia; order UBA6257; family UBA6257; genus JBNAWD01. The sequence continues at coordinate 6,350 of JBNAWD010000036.1, forward strand.
AAAATACTTTCCTCTTTATCTCAAGAATATAATTTTTTAAAGATAATTAGAAATCAAAAAAATTTTGGGTTTGCCAAGGCTAATAATCAGGGTATTAAAATAGCAAAAGGAAAGTATATTTTTTTATTAAATCCGGATACGGTTATATTAAATACTGGGATTAATGAATTAATAAATTTTTTAGAAGAAAATCCTAAAATAGGAATTATTGGTCCAAAGATTTTAAATAGTGATTTAAGTTTTCAATATCAATGCAAAAGGGGGTGGCCAACATTTTGGAATGCTTTTACTTATTTAACAAAATTGTATAAGCTCTTTCCTAAAAATAAAAAATGGCAAAAAATTTTTGGAGGATATTTTCTTTTAGAAAAAGATCAAAATCAGATTCAAAAAGTCGATCAGGTGAGTGGGGCAGCAATGATTGTTAGAAAAGAAGTTTTTGATAAAATTGGGTATTTAAATGAAGACTACTTCCTATATTGGGAGGATAGCGATTTTTGTTTTCGGGCTCAATTAGCCGGTTTTGAGATTTATTATCATCCTTTTTTAGAAATAATTCATTATGGCGGGAAGGGGGGAACCCAAAGACAGCCATTTAGAAATCTTTGGTATTTTCATCGCGGACTTTATATTTTTTATAGAAAATATTTAGCAAAAAGAAAATTATTTTTGGTTAATTGGTTATATTATTTTTCTATTTTTGCTGTATTTTTATTAAAATTGTTATTAAATCTTTTTCGAAAAAAGAAAATTATTGGTTCTTTAAAACCCGAGTAATCACTTGAAAAATTTTGAATTTCGGTTAAAATATATAAATGCTCAAAAAATTAAAGTAATTATGGAGGAAAAAGAGCTTAATAAAAAATATCTTTTGCTTTTTTTAATAGTTTGTCTTTTTAGTTCTTTTGGTTTTGGTCTTTTAGGAGGGGTAGCTTCGAGGTTTTTTTTACCCAAAAATGAAGAGACAAATATTCCTTTAGCTTTAACTGGAAGTTCTAATTATGAGCAGGAAATAATTAAGGCGGTTGAAAAAAGCGAAAAGGCGGTAGTTAGCATTGTGGCGACAAAAGATTTGCCAGTAATTGAAAAATATTATATAAATCCTTTTGAAGATTTTCCTTATTTTCCTTTTGGTTTTGAATTTCAAATTCCTCAATACCGACAAAAAGGCACAAAAAAACAAGAAGTTAGTTCAGGCTCGGGTTTTATTGTTTCCCCAGACGGTTATGTTATAACTAATAAACATGTTGTCGAAGATGAAGAGGCTAGTTATACCGTTTTAACAAATGATGGCAAAAAGTACGAAGCAGAAGTGATTGCTAAAGATCCTTCAGAGGATTTTGCTGTGTTAAAAATTAAAGGCAATAATTTAAAATTTGATTATTTAACTTTAGGCTCTTCTAAAGATTTAAAATTAGGGCAGACAGTTATTGCTATTGGTAATGCTTTAGGTGAATTTAAAAATACTGTTTCAGTCGGAGTAATTTCTGGGTTAAATAGAACCCTTTCGGCTACTGATCCAACAACCGGGGAAACAAATGTTTTGTTAAATGTTATTCAAACTGATGCAGCTATTAATCGAGGAAATTCTGGCGGGCCTTTAATCAATTTAAAGGGAGAGGTTGTTGGAATAAATACCGCTATGGTTTTTGGCGCCCAAAATATTGGGTTTGCTATTCCGATTGATCAGGTAAAAGGGGCGTTAGACCAAGCTATTAAGACAGGAAAAATTACGACTCCATTTTTAGGTGTTTGGTATCAAATGATTACACCTGATTTAAAAGAAGAAAAGAATTTAAGTGTTGATTACGGAGCGTTAATAAGTAAGCCTTCTGATTCTAATGAACCGGCAATTATTAAAGGTTCTCCGGCAGAAAAGGCGGGATTAAAAGAAGGAGATATTATTTTGGAGGTTAACGGAGAAAAAGTAACAATGAATAATCCTTTAGCTAGTATTATAAGAAAATACAAAGTTGGAGAAAAGATAAAATTAAAGGTGTTAAGAGAAGGAAAATTTTTAGAGATAGAAGTAGTTTTAGGAGAAAAAAAGGGAGATTAGAAAATTTTTATTGCGCCCGAGAATAAAAGGTCAAAAATAAAAAATAATAAAAAATAAATTAAAAATTATGAAAAAAGATTTTTTAAATAGTAAAATATTCTTTTTCTTTTTAATAGTCTTAATTGCCTTATTAGGGTATTTGGTTTATTTAAATATGAAAAAATTAGGAGAAGATAGATATTACGCCGTGTATTTAAGGACAGGAGATCTGTATTTTGGAAAAATTTCCTGGTTTCCTAAATTTTCTTTAAATGATGTTTGGCTTTTGCAAAGGTCAGTTGATCAAAACAATCAAGTGAGTTTTTCTTTGGTAGGGTTTACAGAAGCAGTTTATATGCCGGTAGATCGAATCGATCTCAATAAAGATAATGTTGTTTGGATTACTCAATTGGATAAAGATAGCCCAGTGATTCAAGAAATTAAAGCCAGAAGAATTAATAAGAGTCCTTTGCCTTCTTCTCAGGTTCCAGTGACCACTACTTCCACTTCTTCTAATATTTCTCCCTCGGAAAAAACTAAATAAAATTTTATATGCCTTTTGAAAAATTTACCGCTAAAGCGCAGGCAGCTTTAGAAAGAGCTCAACAGATGGCCCTAGAAAGAAATCAGGGAGAGATGAGGTCTCTTCATCTTTGCTATACTTTGCTTGACGAAGAGGATTCGGTTGTGAGAGAGATTTTAGAGAAAGAGTTTAGTGCCAATGTGGAGGACATTTTAAAGGCATTGATGAATGAAATTATTAAATTACCTCGAATTTTTACTGTGGGTGGGAGTTTCTCTCAAATGTATCTTTCGCCAGAAATAATCCAGATATTAGAATCATCGGTAAAAAAATCTTTAGAAGATAAAAATGAATATGTTTCCCCTGAATATCTTTTTTATGGAATTTTAGCCACTAAAAATTTAGCGAGAGAGATTTTAGAAAGATTTCAGATAAATAAAGAAAATTATTTAAACATTTTAAAAAATTATATGGGTGAAGAAAAAATTAGCGATGAGTTTCAGGAAACAAAAACGAGTGTTTTGGAAAAATACACTCAAGATTTGACTCAATTAGCCAGAGAAAATAAATTAGATCCTGTTATTGGCCGAGAAGAAGAACTGAAGAGGGTGATGGAAATTTTGTGTCGAAGGACAAAGAACAATCCTATTTTAATAGGAGAAGCAGGGGTAGGAAAAACGGCTATTGTGGAGGGATTAGCCCAGTTAATAGCCAAAGGAGAGGTACCGGAGAATTTAAAAGATAAAAGGATAGTTTCTCTTGATTTAGGGGCTTTAATTGCCGGCACTCGTTTTCGAGGAGAGTTTGAAGAAAGATTAAAAAAATTATTGAAGGAAATAAAAAAGGCTCAAGATATTATTCTTTTTGTCGATGAAATTCATACTTTAGTGGGAGCAGGGGCAGCGGAGGGAGCGGTAGATGCTTCCAATTTATTGAAGCCAGCTTTAGCTCGAGGAGAACTAAGAACTATCGGGGCGGCTACTTTTAAGGATTACAGAGAATATATTGAAAAAGACCCTGCTTTTGAAAGAAGATTCCAGCCAGTTATTGTTGAAGAGCCTTCGATTGAAGAGGCGATTAATATTTTAAGAGGGTTAAAGCCAAAATATGAAGCTCATCACGGATTAAAAATAACCGATGAAGCCATTGTTCAGGCGGTTCATTTATCCGTTCGTTATATCACTTCTCGTTTTCTACCGGATAAAGCCATAGATTTAATTGATGAAGCCGCCGCCTCGTTGTCTTTGGAAATAAAAAGTAAGCCGTCGGTGATAGCTGATTTAGAGAAAAGGATAAAATATTTAGAGCTAGAAAAAGAGGCATTGAAAAAAGAAAATCAAAGTAATAAAAACAAGGAAAAAGAAGAAAGGTTAAAGGAAATCGAAAAAGAACTTAAAAAAATAAAGAAAAATTATCAAGGCCTTTTGGAAGCATGGGAGGCGGAGAAAAAAGTTTTTGAAGAGGTAAGTCAAATTAAAAAAGAAATTGAAGATTTAGAAAAAAAAGCTCAAGAATATGAGAGAAATTCTCAATATGAAGAAGCGGCGGAAATAATTTACGGAAAGATTCCTTTTTTGAGAAAAGAGTTGGAAGAGAAAGAGAAAAAATTGGAGAATTTGCCTCGAGGAAAAAGATTCTTAAAAAACGAGGTGGCGGGAGAAGATATCGCTGAGGTTGTCTCTCGCTGGACAGGAATTCCGGTAGCGCGAATGTTAGAAGAAGAAAGTAAAAAGTTAGTTCGAATGGAAGAAGAATTGTCAAAAAGAGTTGTTGGTCAACGAGAAGCTATCGAAGCAATTTCCCGCGCAATTCGAAGAGCAAGAGCCGGTCTTTCAGAAGAAGAAAGACCAATTGGTTCCTTTCTCTTTTTAGGTCCCACTGGTGTAGGGAAAACAGAATTAGCCAGAGCTTTGGCAGAATTTATGTTTTCCGATGAGAAATCAATGGTTCGTCTTGATATGTCTGAGTATATGGAAAAACATAGCGTAGCGAGGTTAATCGGTTCTCCGCCGGGATATGTAGGTTACGAAGAAGGTGGCCAATTGACCGAAGCGGTTAAGCACAGACCTTATAGTTTAATTCTATTCGATGAAATAGAAAAAGCTCACCCGGAAGTATTTAATATTTTGCTTCAAATTTTAGATAATGGTCGTTTGACTGACGGGAAAGGAAGGACTATTAATTTTAAAAATACCATTGTGATTATGACTTCCAATTTAGGAGGAGAATATATTAAAGAAATGGCTAGTTTAGGTTTTCGGGTAGATGATGGTCAGAAGAGAGAGATTGAGGAGAAAAAAGAAAACCTTCGGGAAAAAATAATGGCTGCTTTAAAAGAATTTTTCCGGCCAGAGTTTTTAAATCGCATTGATGAAATTATTATTTTTAATCCTTTGACAATAGAAGAGATTAAAAAGATTATCGATATTCAAATAGAAAAAATAAACCAAAGACTAAAAAATAGAAACCTTAGTTTTTCCTTAACAGAATCAGCGAAAAATTATTTCGCCGAGAAAGGTTATAGTCCGGAATATGGCGCCCGGCCCTTAAAAAGGCTATTGGAGAAAGAAATATTGGATAACTTGGCGGACAAAATAATAAAAGGAGAAATTAAAGAAGGAGAGGAAATTTTAGTCGATTATTCTCATAATCGTTTGGCTTTAAAACCCTTTAAAAATCTTGCTGTTGAATCTAAATGAAAGAAAAAATTTTAAATCTTTTAAATTTAAGGGAAATTATATTTTTCTTTCTTTATTTTTCTTTATTAACCTATTTTTTATTATTCTTTAAAGGTTTTTCCCTGTTAGCTTTTTTGATGATTATTTTTCTTTTGGTGCTATGGAAAGCCTTGAAAGGGCTTTCTTGGATTAATTTTTTAAGTCTATTTTTAATTGCTTTTGAATTGCTTTTTTTAGTTTCTTGGCTAAATAGGGTTTTAGTTTTTTTGATTGGTTTTCTTCTTTTCTTCCTGTTTTTTAGAAAATATCTTTTACCCGTAGAGAACCAAAAAATCTGGCGAGAGTATTTATTGACAACTTTGCTCTGGCTTTGGATAGCGAGTTCTTATTCCTTATATTTTTTTGCCGGAAAACCGTTTATTTTTTCATTTATTTTTTATTTTTTTGGTTTGTTTATTTTTCTTGCCTTTTATTTTTTCTTTCAATACGAAGATTTTTCTCTTTTTAACGAGAAAACAAGAAGTATTTTTTTTAGTTTATTATTGATTAATTTAGAAATTTTTTGGTTATTGTCCTTTTTGAGTCTTCCTTTACTAGTGCTCAGTGGCTTAGATTTAATGTTTTTTTACCTCTTTTTCCATTATAAATATTTTTTGAAACTCTTTAAAAATATTTTTTAAAATAAGAACCGATTTATTTCTTTTTCTATTTTTTCGAAGAGATCGAAAAAAACTTCCCTTTCGCTTTGAGGAATTGTTTTTAATACTAAATTTAGGGCTTTCTCTCTTTTTTTCTCTAAAGGATTTCTTATTCCGATTCTGAGGCGGTAAAAATTGTCGCCAAATTTTTTAATTATTCCTTCTATCCCTTTATGACCAGCCGCCCCTCTCCGAAAACAAATTTTAAAAGTATTTAGATATAAATCAGAATCGTCATGGACAATCAAAAAATCTTCTATTTTTAAACCATAATATTTCTTTAGAAAACCGACGGTTTTAAAAGAATCGTTCATATAAGTTAAATTTTTTGCCAAGATAAGATTTTGGTTTTCTAATAAAGAAGCCTCGGCCAGCAACTTTTTTTTAATTTGAAAATCCGGGGCTTGCCATTTTTCTTTTAGCCAATCCAAAAAAAGGTGACCAATATTGTGATAACTCCAGCAATATTTTTTTTC
>JBNAWD010000037.1:0-6269 GCA_049699995.1 Minisyncoccia bacterium
GCTTACGCCAAAAAAGATTTCGAAAGACAAAATCTTTTTCAAGTTAGTGGTTCTCCAACATTAATTGTTAATAGCCAAGAGGTATCTGAATTTGGTTTTGGCGGTCGAACTGCAGAAGCCTTAAAACAAATCCTCTGTTGCGCCTTCAAAGAAAAACCATCATATTGCAATAATACCCTAAGCCAAGAAGAAGCAGCCACCGGTTTTTCTAAAAATTACAACTCATCAGAAAATAGCGCTAGCGGATCTTGTCAATGATAAGGAAGATAGATAAGAAAGATAGAAACCAAAAAGACCCCTCAAGGGGTCTTTTTGGTTTCTATCTCGAAAAAACAAAAATGTATAATCTCTATTTTCAATTTTAGATTTTTTGGTTATTATATAATTGTAATTTTAAATTTATAAAATCGCCATAAAAATATTGTTAAAATTTATTAAAAATGAACGAGGTTAAAACAATTAAAATTGTAGTAGAAAATAATCTCTGCCTAGGGTGTGGCACGTGCGCTGCTTTATGCCCTAACAAAGCCATAAAAATTACTATAGATAAAAAAAGAGGGGTTTACGTCCCTGAAATTGATTTTAAAAAATGTATCAATTGTGGCCTTTGTTATCAAGCGTGTCCGGGACATTCTGTTAATTTTAAAGAACTAGATTTAGAAATCTTTGGAAAAGAACCGAAAGATATTTTATTAGGAAATTATTTGAATTGTTATGTTGGATACTCGGAAGATAAAAAGATTCGATACGATGCCTCTTCCGGAGGGTTAATAACTCAATTACTCATTTTCGCCCTGCAAGAAAGAATAATTGATGGCGCCCTTGTGACAAAAATGAAAAAAGATAATCCGTTCCAACCCCACCCTTTTATTGCCAAAACAAAAACAGAAATTATCGAAGCCTCTAAATCAAAATATTGCCCTGTGCCTGCGAATATTGCTTTAAAAGAAATTTTAGAATCAGAAAAAAATAAAAAATTTGCTGTTGTAGGTTTACCTTGTCATATCCAAGCGATAAGAAAGGCAGAAAAACTAAATGAAAAATTAAAAGAAAAAATTGTTTTACATATTGGTCTTTTTTGTAGCCAAGTGCCGAATTTTTTGGGGACTGAGTTTTTGCTTAAAAAAATAAAGGTTAAAAAAGAAAAAGTTACTAAATTGGATTATAGGGGCGAAGGGTGGCCTGGCTCAATGAAAATTCTTACTGATAAAAAAGAATCGCTCATACCCTTACCGGTTTACTGGATTTTTTTTGAAAATTACTGTTTCACTCCATTTAGATGTCTAATGTGTAGCGACGGGGCAAATGAATTAGCTGATTTATCCGTTGGCGACGCTTGGCTTCCTGAAACATTAGGCGATCAAAAAGGACAATCAATAATTATTTCTAGAAATTATTTAGCAGAAGAAATATTACAAAAAATGAAACTTCAAAATCTAATAACACTCAATGAAATAAAACCCCAAACAGTGATTCAATCACAACAACATATGCTTTATTTAAAAAAGAAGAATTTAAATGCGCGAATTAAACTATCCAGAAAAACTATAAATTATAATAACACCTTGAAACCTGATACTATAGATTATTTTTTGGCTTTATATCCTTATCTTAACCAAAAAATAACAACAAATGGAATTTTTAGATTTTTTTTAGAAATTTTTCCCTTGAAAATAATAAAGTTATACAAATCTATATTTGATAGGACCTTTGGATTACTCTGTCACAAAAGAATGGAGAAAGTTATTAAAGAACAAAAGACAATGATAAAAAAGACTGTAAAAATTGCAATTATAAATCATGGGTCAAAGTTCAATAAAGGTGACTCTGCCTTGCTAAATTCAAGAATTCAAACCCTAAAAGAAGTAATTCCGGAGGCCGAATTTAGTGTTTTCACTTTCCATCCGGAAATAGATAATTCCTCCGAGTTAAAATATTTACAAAATATTGATACTAAATTTTATGGACAGTTTTGCCAAATTAAAAAATCCCCAAAGGTAATATTGAAAATAATAATCCTTACGTGTAAATTTTTCCTATATAGAATCGGGTTTCATAAAATATTTAATAATGATAAAAAAGCCCAAGAATATCTCAATGCCGATGTTATTATAAATACTGGAGGAGATGGCTTAACAGAAGATTATGGGCCATTTTCATGGTTAAATTATGCAGTCAATATTTGGTTTGGATTAATACTTAATAAACCGGTAGTAATTTACGGAGAATCAATAGGCCCCTTTAAAAAAAGAATAAATAAATTACTTGCCAAATTTCTCTTTAACAGAATTTCATTGATTACCTTACGGGAAGAAATTTCTAAAAAGATCTTAGACGAATTAAATATTTTAAAACCACCGATTTATATCACTGCTGATTCTGCTTTTCTATTAAAACCTGCACCAGACTACAGGATAAAAGAAATAATATCAAAAGAAAAAATTGAAAACTACAATAAACCATTTATTGGTATATCTCCCAGTAAAATAATCGCCCATTATGGATTTTTAGAATTAAAAGATGATGCGGAAAAATACAATAAATATATACACTTAATGTCGAAAATTGTTGATTATTTAATAGAAAAATTAGGAGCAACCGTAATTTTTATTCCGCATGTAATAGAACCCTGGGGAAACGATGACAGAGAGGTTGCCGATGACATTATTAGGTTGGCAAAAAATAAACTTAACTGTGTATCAATAAAAGGGGACTACACTACAGAAGAAATAAAAGGGATTATTTCGAAATGTGATCTTTTTATCGGAGCAAGGATGCATGCAATGATAGCTTCAACCTCTATGCTTGTTCCTACGATAGGCATAGCTTATTCCCATAAAACCCATGGAATAATAGGAAAAATGCTCGGCCAGGAAAATTATGTCCTTGATATAAAAGAAATAAACTATGATACTTTTATTTCAAAAATAAATGAAGCTTGGAATAATAAAGAAAAAATAAAAAAGGATTTAGAACTTAAAATAAATGAAATAAAAAAGAAAGCAATGTTAAATGCAGAGTTAGTAAGAAACTTAATACTAGAGAATAAAAAGTAAATATAACTATGTTGGATATTTTTAGATCTTCAACTTTTCATTACGCTAGTTTTCTTAAAATAAACCATCTTATTTTAGTAATACCCTAAGCCAAGAAGAAGCGGCCACCGGTTTTTCTAAAAATTACAGTCAAGATGGTTAAACAAAAAGTGGCTCTTGTCAATAATTGTCTTGTCTAGGAGCAAAACAGTTCTCAAGCAAAAAAGGCCCTTTAAGGGCCTTTTTTGCTTCAGTGCAATAATAGGCTTCCTAGATAAAAATGAATCTTAAAATATTATCTTAACTTTCGCAATTTTTTCTCAAGTAAAAATTAGAAGAAAACAGAGAAAATAGAACAAGGGAGGAACTTATGATGTGGCTGTCTGTCTTGGACAAAATCCGAACCTTTTTTCAAGAAAAATCCGGACGCTGAATTCTGAAAAATTACGCTCGGGCGGGAAGGAAAATGGGGAATATACTTATTGGCTGCGGGGCCTGGACTCGAACCAGGATCAAAGGCTCCAAAGGCCTCTGTGCTACCATTACACCACCCCGCATCTTCGATTTATCTTAACAATTTTTCTTTATATTTTCAAATATTTATTAATCGCTAAATAACTAGAAACTAAACCCAAAATTAAACCAAACAAGGTTTGAAGGCCAAAAAGATACCAAAAATTAGCCCAAAAGTAAACACTGATACTAATTTCCGGAGCAAAGTTTTCAATTTTGGGACCTAACCAAAGAATCAAAGGAATAATAATTATTAAGGATATTATCGAGGCAATTAAACCCTGAAAAATTCCTTGAATTAAAAATGGTCCTCGAATAAACCATAAAGATGCGCCAACTAATTTCATAATCTCTATTTCTTGTCTTAAGGAATAAATAGCCATTCGGATTGTATTAAAGGTAATAATAACGCTTAAAATAACCAAAACAGAAATAACTAAGATAGAAATTAATTGAAAAGCCAGTGTCAATCGATTAATTCTTTCAATAACTTTTTGATTTTCTGCCAAATTAATATTAACTAATTTCTCCTTAATAGGACTATTTTCAATATAAGAAATAATTTCTTGGTATTTTTGAGTGTCTTTTGCTTTAATGTTTAAAGAGGCAGATAATGGATTTTCCCCTAATTCTTCCAATAATTTTTGGAGGTTATTGTTATTTTTATTTCTTTCTTTAAAGATATTCAAAGCTTCTTCTTGAGAAATATATTCTATATCTTTGATGGCTGGGTAAGCTAACAGTTCATCTCTAATTTTTAAAATATCCTCTTCCGGCATATCCTTCTCAAAATATAAGCTCAAATCCATTTTGTTTTTTAAAAAGCCTATTAAACGAAAAGATACATTTCTGAAAATAACAGTGGAAGTAAAAATTAATAAACTGAAAGTCATCATTAAAACGCAAGCAAAAAATAAACTTTTATTTCTAATAACACTCTGCCAAAATGTTCGAAAAATTCTTTTTAAATAAGTAAACATAGTTTTGTTTTTAAATTAAATAATGTATTTTCCTTCTTTCTCGTCTCTAACTATTTTTCCATCTTCTAAACTAATTACCCTTTTATTTAAGGTATTAACTATTTCTTTATCATGAGTGGCTAAAATCACCGCTGTTCCCAATTCGTTAATTTTATTTAAAAGCTTGATAATTTCCCATTTATTAATCGGGTCTAAGTTGCCGGTCGGTTCATCCGCCAAAATTAATTCTGGCCTTTGAGCCAAAACTCTAGCAATCACCAATCTTTGTTTTTCGCCAGCAGATAACTGATAAGGCAAATGGTCAGCTCTTTTCTCTAGTCCGACCAACTTTAAAAGCTCAGGCACATCTCGATAAATATTTTCTTCTGGATAACCGGAAACTTCCATGGCAAAAGCGATATTCTCAAAAGCATTTTTATTTTCTAATAATTTAAAATCTTGAAAAATCATTCCAATTTTCCTTCTTAAAATAATCACTTCTTTTGGACTAAATTTGTTTATGTCTTTATCCTCAAAAAAAATCCTTCCTTTGGTTGGTCTTTCTTCGCGAATTAATAATCTTAAAATAGTAGTTTTTCCCACCCCTGAACGCCCAACCAATGAAACAAATTCTCCCGGTTCAATTTCAAAAGAAACATTATCTAAGATAAGATTACCATTGTACGATTTTGAAACATTTTTGAAATAAACCAAAGACATATTATTTTAAAATTTTATCTAAATCTCCTTCTAACACTTCCTCGACAAAAGGAAATTTTTTTCCTGTTTTTTCATCCCGAATCATTTTATAAGGATCCAAAATATAACTTCGAATTTGATTTCCCCATTCAATCTTTATCTTTTTTCCTTTTAGTTCTTCGATAGTTTTAGCTTTTTCTTGAATTGCCAGCTGATGAAGCTTGCTTCTTAAAAGAGCGAGAGCTTTTTCTTTGTTTTTATATTGTGATCTCTCGCTTTGGCAAGCAACCGTTATTCCTGTAGGCTTATGAGTAATTCTTATAGCGGTTTCTACTTTTTGAACATTCTGGCCGCCCGGACCAGAAGATCGAAAAGTTTCTATTTCTAAATCTTCTTCTCTTAAAGGAATTTCTTTCTCTTCAATCAAAGGCAAAACTTCCACTAAAGCAAACGAAGTATGACGTAATTTATTGGGAGAAAAAGGAGAAATTCTTACCAATCGATGCACCCCATTTTCTCCCTTTAATCTTTCATAAACATTTTCTCCTTGGATTTCTAAAGTAGCATTTTTTATTCCCCCATAATCATTTTCTTTCATTTCTAAAACACTTACTCTCCAGCCTTTCTTTAAAGAATACTTGTGATACATATTTAAAAGCATTCTTGCCCAATCTTCCGCATCCTTGCCGCCGGCGCCGGGAATAATAGTTAAAGTAACACTTCTTTTATTTAAATCCGCAAATTTAAGCTCCATTATTTTAACAAATTTATTTAAAAAAAGGAATTATTTCTCTCTAACTAAGGGGACGAAAGAAAAACCGGGAAAACTTTTTTCAATAATTTTTCCTTTATTTTTATTTACTACTAAAATCTCGTCAAAAAAAGAGGTAACTATTCGACCTTTTTCTTTTAATTGTTTTAGCCAATTATTTAAAATCTCTTTTGAGTCTACAGACGCCGAACATAAAATTTTATCAAAGGGAGCTTCTTCTATCAAACCCAAAGAGCCATCTCCTAAATAAAATTTTGCTATTCCTTTTTCAACAAAGTTATATTTTTTTAC
>JBNAWD010000038.1:0-54184 GCA_049699995.1 Minisyncoccia bacterium
ATTCGTAGCGAAGGGCGTCAATAGGATTTAAGTTAGCGGCTTTTTTGGCAGGATAATAACCAAAAACAATACCAATAAAAGCGGAAACACCAAAAGCTAAAATAATAGATTGAGGAGAAATATAAGTAGCGATATTGATAAAACGAGAAATTAAAACAGAAATTAACCAGCCCAAAAAAATACCAATAATTCCGCCAGAGGAAGTTAAAATAATTGATTCAGCCAAAAATTGAAAAGTAATATCTTGTTTCTTGGCGCCTATTGCTTTTCGAATACCAATTTCTCTTGTTCTTTCTGTCACAGTTGTTAACATCATATTCATAATGCCAATCCCGCCAACTAAAAGAGAAATACCGGCGATGGCGGATAAAAACAAGGTAAATGTGCCGGTAATCTGATTTAAAGTCGATAAAATATCGGCTTGAGAAATAATAGAGAAATCGGGATTTTCCGGATCAACTTTATGTTTATTTGAGAGATTTAAAATAACCATTTCTTTTACTTTATCAATTTGATCTTTATTCTCAACATTAAAAATAATGGAAGAAAGATATTGGGAACCTGTAAAAAGTTTTTGCATTGTTTGGAAAGGAATAAAGATAGTATCATCAAAATTAAAAAAACTAGTTCCTCCTTTTTCCTCTAAAACACCGATGACTTTAAAATTTATTTTATTTATTCTAATGGTTGAACCGACGGCTTCACTTTCACCGAAAAGGTCATTTTTAACCGTTGCCCCCAAAACCGCCACTTTAGCCAAACTTTTATTTTGCGCTTCAGTAAAATAAGAACCGCTTAAAAGATTCAAATTTCTTAAATAAAAATAATCAGGCAAAATCCCTATCACAGAGGCATTAGTGTTTGTGCCGTTGGGGGCTACTATCTGAAATCTTCTTTGAGTTTCTGGAGAAACATATTTGACTCCTTCAGTATTTTTAATCACTTCAATATCTTCATTTTTTAAAGATAAAGCCGAACCTCGACCGGAAGAAATTAATCCCTGAGAAGACCGGCTAAAACCGGGATAAACAGTCAAAAGATTAGAGCCAAGACTTTCAATGTTAGATTGAATCATTTTTTGAGTCCCTTCCCCCAAAGAAATCATAGCAATAACCGAGGCAATACCAATCACAATGCCTAAAATGGTTAAACCGGATCTCACCTTGTTGGATAAAATTGCCTTTTGCGATTCTTTTAATAAATCACTGATTAACATTTTATTCTTTTATTTTTTTAGTTTCTTCTGAATGGGAAGAATTAAAAACGTCTTCAATAATTTGGCCGTCTTTTATGGCGATAATTCTTTTACATTTTTGGGCGATGTATTTTTCATGAGTAATCAAAATAATGGTTTTTCCTTTGGCGTTTAACTCCTCAAAAGTAGCTAAAATTTCATCGCCTGTTTTGCTATCTAAATTACCAGTTGGTTCGTCCGCTAAAATAATCTCTGGATTAGTCACCAATGCCCGAGCGATAGCCACTCTTTGTTGTAAACCACCGGATAATTGATTGGGCAAATAATGATATAAATTTTCCGGAAAGGCTGCCATTTTTAACGCTTCTTTTGCTCTCTCTATCCTCTCTTTAGGTTTTATATTTTGATAAATCAAAGGTAAAGTTACATTCTCTAAAGCGTTAACTCTAGGCAAAAGATAAAAAGATTGAAAAACAAAACCTATTTTTTTATTTCTTACTTCGGCTAATTCATTGTCGGAAAGGCGAGAAACATCTATTCCTTCTAAAAAATATTGACCAGAGGTGGGAACATCTAAACAACCAAGAATATGCATTAAAGTTGATTTCCCTGAACCGGAAGGACCAATAATAGCCACTAGTTCTCCTTTTTCTATTTTTAAAAAGACGCCCCTTAAAGCGACTGTCTCCAAAGAATCATTTTTATAGATTTTGGAGATATTGTTACATTCGATTAAACTCATAAAAATTATCTTAATGGCTGAAACTGAAATTGAGGATTAAAATTTGTTCTTTGATTCATAAAAGAATTGCTTTGAGTAGTGTTTTTATTAGAAGATGTCGAAACAGTAGAAAGAATAATATAATCCCCTTCCTTCAATCCTTCTATAATTTCTGTCATTAAATCGTTAGAAGATCCTGTTTTAATAAACCTTCGGGCAGGCTGATTTTTTAAAGTAATACCACTTTTTAAATCTTTTTGATCCAAGTTAATATTTTCTACTACTTCCACATATTTTCTCTCGCCAATAGTCTTAATAGCTGAATTTGGAACAACTAAAACATTTTCTTTTTCTTCGACAATAATTTCAATATTGACACTCATTGAAGGTTTAATATTTTCGTTATCTTCATCCAATTCTACTTTTACATTATAAGAAACTACACCTTGGGATTCAGTGCCAATCGGATCAATTTCTATTACTTTTCCCGAGATAATTAAATTAGGCAAAGCATCAAAAGTTAATTTTGCTTTTTGGCCTATTTTTATTTTCACCGCATCGATTTCGTTAAAAGAAACTTCGGCTATTTTTTGATGAGTAATTAGTTTGGCCACAGTTAATTGGCTGGAAACGGTGTCTCCCTTTTTCACATTAATATTGGAAATAATTCCATCAAAAGGAGCATAAAGATAATAGTTTTTTAATTCGTCTTTGGCTTCCTTTAAATCTTCTTTTTTCTTTTCTAAAGATATTTCTAATTCTTTAATATCGTAAGGATAATTATTTTGAGCGCCTTCCTTATAAGAAGTGATATTTTTGGAAACGCTTAAAATAGTCGAAAGATTGGCATTAATAGCTGAAGAAAGATTATTAAAAGTTGTTTTATCAGTAGAAATATTTCTAATAGAAACTAAGGGAACTAAATTATAATCAGAAAGAACAGTAGAATAACGAGAAATAAGTTGATAACTAAAACGAGCAGTATCATCTAATATTTTGATATCATTTAAAACAAGATTTAAAGTTGATTCAATTTCATCTAAAGAAGAATTAGAATTTAATTTCAAAATCTGGCTACTTTTTGAGTAATAATCATTTTTAAGAAGAGTGTAATTTTCTTCCAATGTTTTTTTATAGTCAATGTCCTGAGGGTAATAAAAATTAACAATAGAAGCGTAATATTGGTATAAGTAATCGGCATTCACGCGATAAGAAGAAATGTCAACTTTAAAAATTTCATCAAAATCATTAAGAAAATCTTTCCAGTTAGTTAATATTTCCGTCAAACTAGTAATCGCTTGATTTTTAAGAGTTTTTTCATCAATAATGGTCGTTTGCTTGGCTTTGGCTAAAGCCACTTGGGCTGATTCAACGTCCAATTCTAAATCTTTTATTTTTCTTTCTTGATCTGAAGAGTCTATTTTTAAAAGAAGATCTCCTTTTTTCACTTTTTGCCCATTGTAAAGATTTAAATAAACAACTTCGCCGGAAGTTTTTGTTTTTAACTCAATTTCGTCAAGCGGTGCAATAACGCCAGACTGAGAAACAGTAACAGATAAATTATCCCTTTTGACTTGAGCTAAAATATAACGATTCGAAACGCTCTTATTGTTATAATTTTTATAAAAAAGAAAAGCCATTATCGCTAAAAACGAGACAAAAATGATCAATAATTTTTTGTTTTTAAATATTTTTTTCATATTTTTAATTATTCAAAGGAGGAAAAACTCGAATAAATTTTGCCAATATTTGACCGTTTTCCAAGGGACGACCAATAACCATTACCATTTCCCCTTCTTTTAAATCAGATTGTTTAATATTTTCTCTAAATCGAGTGATAATAGTTTTTTCATCGATTTTAATCACTTTTTCAATGTTATCTTTATCCTTAATAACAACTTCGGAACTATTAATGTCGTTTTTTAAAATTGTTCCAAAAATCCCATGATGATTCAAAAAATCATCTTTTAAAAAATCCGGTTTTAAAGGAAAAAATCCTTTTTTGGGACCGGCAAAATTTCTTTGGTAAGCCCTAAACCAGTCAAAAGCAAAATGCGCTTTTCTTTCTCCTATCTTTATTCCCGCCAAAAATACGAAAAGAATTAAAATTAAAAAACCAAGGAAAAAAACCATTTTCTTAAAAAGATCCTCATTTTTGCAAAGACATTTATTTTCTTTTTTGATTACCTCTTGATTTTTTTCTTCCATAAATTTATTAATTAAACTTTAATTTTTTTATTAAACCTTGATAAGCGATATTTTTCAAAAAATAATGAATCGACAAAAAAATGAAGAAAAGATTAATTAAAACAAATAAAAAAGTGTTTAAAGGGAAAAAATCAATAAAGGCATAAAAGAATTCTCTCTGAAAAATCAAAAAAATTTTCTTTTGAAGGAATAAACCAAACATTGTTTTTAAGAAATACAATAATCCGCTATTTTTTATTTCTTCTAAAAATAAAGGCCAAGAGTAAGGAAGGCTAATTAAAGAAAAGAAAAAGAATCCCCCAAAAAATCCAACAGCTTTTCTTCTTTCCTTCTTTATTTTCTCCTTTTCCACCATAAATAGTATCTTTTCTTTAAGATGGGAAGGCGGTTCTTTGGCCAATAAGATAAAAGGGTTCTTTTTCATTTTCTTCTAATAATTAATACGAACGAAAAAGAAATTTTGGTGCGAGATTAAATTAAATCTTGAGGGAGAATTTCTTTTAAAAGCCTTAGGGCTCGAAAATGCCAAGATTTAACTGTATTTAATGGTTTTTGAAAAATTTCGGAAATTTCTTGAAAAGTTAAATGGTCATTATAGCGGAGAAATAAAACCATTTGATAATTTAAAGGTAATTTTTTTAACGCCTCCTCTAAAATTTTTTGATTAAAATCTTGATTGACTATTTCTTCTAATGAAAGACTTTTTGAAATTATTTTTTCTTCATAGACCTCTTTATCCTCAGAAAAAGAGTTTATAAAAGAAAAGGGAGTTTCTTTTTTCTTCTTAAAGAAATCAATAACAGTATTTTTGGCAATAGTGAAAAGCCAGGTTTTAAAATTCTTCTTTCGATTAAATTTTCTTAAATTTTTCCAAGCTTTAATAAAAGTTTCCTCAGTTAAATCCTCTGTCTCGGCAGAACCATTAGTTAAGCGATAAATAAAATTATAAACCGGCTTTAAATAGCGCGAAACCAATATTTCTAAAGCCTCTTCCTTGTCTTGAAAATATAAACTTATTAGCTCTTCATCTTTCAGATTTTCCATAAATAGCTTTTAATTATATCAAAAAAGATTGAACAAAACAATTGACTTTTATTAGAAAAAAATTCTAAAATAAAGAGAGAAATTAAAAATATAATATGAACACTCCCTTAATTTTAGTTTTAAACTCCGGCTCCTCTTCTTTAAAATATTCTCTTTTTAAAAATGGAGAAAAAATTTTCGATGGACTGAAAGAAAACATTGGATTAAAAACTGGCGAAAAAAATCATCAAATTGCTTTAGAGAAAACCTTTAAAGAAATCCAAGAAAAAGGAATAGTGAAAAGCCTAAAAGAGATTAAATACATCGGTCATCGAGTAGTCCATGGAGGAGAAATTTTTAAAAAAACTACCCTTATTAATAGTAAGAATTTAGAAAAATTAAAAAGTATTTCTTTTTTGGCTCCGTTACATAATCCTTTTAATGTTCTAGGAATAGAATTTTGTTTGAAAAATTTACCTTGGGCAAAAAATTATGCTGTTTTTGATACCGAATTTTATTCCTCTTTAAAAGAAGAGGCTTATTTATATGCTCTTCCTGATGAGTTTTATCGGAAATATAAGATTAGAAGATATGGTTTTCATGGAATTTCCCACAATTATGTATCATTGATGGCAGAAAAAATTTTAAAAAAGAAAATAAAAAAATTAATTACTTGCCATTTGGGAGCGGGAAGTTCAATCACAGCCATTTTAAATGGTCAGCCGATTGATACTTCGATGGGTTTTACTCCTTTGGAAGGATTAATTATGGAAACTCGTTGCGGAAATATTGATCCTTCTATTCCCCTTTATTTAATTTCTAACTATAATTTTAAAGCGGAAGAATTGGACAAAATCTTAAACAAACAATCAGGGTTTATCGGAATTTGTGGCTTAAGAGATTTTCGAGAAATTTTAAAAATGGAAACAGAAAAAGCAAAATTGTGTTATCAAATGTATTTAAGAAGCGTAGTAAAATATATTGGAGCTTATATTAGTCTTTTAAATGGCGTTGAAGCTATTGTTTTTACTGCCGGGATTGGCGAGGGTTCGGCAAAATTCAGGGAAGATGTTTTAAAGCATTTTCAATATTTAGGGATTAAAATTGATAAAAAGAAAAATTATGGCCAAAAAAATATAATTTCCAAAAAAGATTCAAAAGTAAAGGTATTGGTTATTCATACCGATGAAGCCTTGATGGTTTGCCAAAAAATTTTAAACCTCATTAAAAAATAATTCAAAAAACAATGAATATAATTGAAAATATTGAAAAAGAATTATTATCTTCTTCTCCCTTAAAAATAATCTTTCCAGAAGGCGAAGAAGAAAGAATATTAAAAGCAATCAAAGAAATAGTTTCTCAAAAAATCTGCCAACCAATCCTTATAGGAAAAAAAGAAAAAATTCTATCTAATTTAGACGAAGATTTAAAAGATAAAATAGAAATTATTGAACCGGAAAAATCAGAAAAATTAGAAACATACGCAAAAATATTTTCAGAATCAGAAAAAATATCTTTAGAAATTGCCAAAAATATAATTCTTCATCCCCTCTTTTTTGGCGCCTTATCTTTAAAAAATAATGATGTTGATGGAATGATAGCGGGAGCTTTTTATACCTCCGGAGATGTTATTAGCGTAAGCAAAAAAATAATTGGAATAAAGGAAGGATTTAAAATTGTTTCCAGTTTCTTTTTGATGACTAAAGAAAATTCGCCTTATGGAGAAAATGGTTCTTTAATTTTTGCTGATGCTTCAGTCAATATTAATCCAAATGAAGAAGAATTGGCAGAAATTGCTGTTATGACTGGTCAAACGGCAAAAACTCTTTTTCAATGGACACCAAGAATAGCCCTTCTATCTTTTTCCACCAAAGGAAGCGCTTCTCACCCTTTAGTTGATAAAGTAAAAAAAGCCACCGAATTAGCCAAACAAAAAAATCCAGATTTATTAATTGATGGTGAATTACAAGGAGATGCTGCCTTAAGAATAGAAGTTGCCCAAAAGAAAATAAAAACCCCGTCAGAAGTAGCCGGCAAAGCCAATGTTTTAATTTTTCCCGATTTAAATTCAGCTAATATCTGTTATAAATTAGTTAATATTTTAGCCGAATACCAAGCCCTTGGCCCTATTCTCCAAGGCTTTCAAAAACCAATCAGCGATCTCTCCCGGGGAGTTAAACCAGAAGAAATAGTCAATATTACAGCAATTATAAGTTATTGGGCAAAAAATTTAAACAAACAATGATTATAGGTGTTGGCATCGACCTGATAGAATTTCAGGATTTTTTAAGAATTTATAATTTTTTAAAAAACAGAAATCTTTTTAAATTTATTTTTTACAAGGAAGAATTAGTTTATATTCAAGACTATAAAAAATTAGCCGGGATTTGCGCTTTAAAAGAGGCAGTTTATAAAACAATATCTCCCTTTTTAAAAAGGGAGATATTGTTTAAAGACATTAAAATCATTAAGCTTGGAAAAGGACAAATTGTTGCCGAGATTCCGAAAGATTATTTTTTAAGAGATTACCAGAAGAAATTTTTTTTTAGAAAAAAATCAAAAATAAATTTCCATCTTTCTCTTTCTTATTCTCGAAATTCTGTCATTGCTATTTCGTTGGCAGAAATTAACCTTTAAGATTTTCCTCAATAAAACTAACTAGATCTTTTATCGATTTTCCTCCTAAAACCTCTTCGGAGGGAATTTTTATTTTAAATTCTCCTTCTAATCCAGCCAATAAAGCAATAGTGTCCAAAGAACTGGCATGCAAATCTTCAACAAACTTTGTCTCTTCGGTAATCTCATTAATATCTTTCTTAAAAATTTCGGCAACAATTTGTTTAACCTTTTCCAATGTGGATTTTTGTTCGGTCATTTTTTTAAAATTTTACAATCTAGCCCTTTAAACCTTTTCAAAAACAACAATTTTTACCCCTTCAACCTCTTCGATTTTAGCGCGAACTTCTATTGGCATATTCTCGTTTCCTTTTCTGATAGCTTCAGGAGAAGAAACATCTACTCCTTCTATTTTAGTCAAGAAACAAGGTCCTTCTTCCAACTGAACAATGCCATAAGGAATCGGAGCATATTTAGTAAACTGTTTAGCAGGTAAAATGGTGCTGGAATACATTATTGCTTTCCCTTTACCAGAAATTTCTTGCCATTGGATATTCCGACTATTACACTTTCGGCAAACAGTTAAAGGAGGAAAAGTAAGCGCTCCGCAGTCTAAACACTTGGCAATCATAATTTTCCCTTGGGCTAAATTGTCATACCATTTTTTGGCAATTGGCTCCATGTTTTTTATTTTATTATTTTTTAATCTATTCGCCGGCCTTAAAAATAGTAACAGCCGAGTGCATGCCATAACCGTGATTATGCTGAGCAGCAATTTTAGGGAAAGGTTTAATTTGTCTTGGTCCAGCCTCTCCCCTCATTTGTTTTACTATTTCGTAAACCTCAAATCCGGCCGAAGCCTCAAAGGCATGACCACCTCCGTGTCGACCACCAGAGACATTTAATGGCTTCTTCCCGTCAAAAGCAAATTCCCCATCTAAAGCATATTTCCACGCCTGACCTTGAGGAACATAACCGGCAACCTCTGGAAGGATTAATTGATAAATCTGCATACAATCGTGAACATACAAATAATCCAAATCCTCCGGCTTGATATTAGCCATCTTATAGGCCTCCTCAAATGCTCTGATATCTGCTTCCCAATAAGTAGGATCGTCTTCATACCAAGGATAATTACTTACGCACCAATGGAAACCAATAATATCAACTGGCATATTCTTTGAATATTTCTCTGGTTCAGCAGAAACAATATAAGCAGTAGCTCCATCGGCTGTGTTTAAGGCGCTAAACAATCTTGTTGGCCAGGCAAAGAATGGGTTTTTACTTGATTGCCAGTAATCTTCCACTGAACTAAATCCTTCTCTCTGGGCTTCTTCTTCAAGGGTCCCCCTTTCATATAAAATTGCTTTCGGATTAGTGGCGGAATGCTTTCGAACAGTTTGATTAATCGCCATCATTACTCTATCCATCTCTTCAAAAGACAAGCCATTCTTCTTCATATAACCCATCGTGGGAAAGGCGCCATAAGCAGAAGCAATATCGTAAAAATGATGATAGGCATAAACATGGTCAACTCCATAATCTGTCCATTCCCATAAAGTAGCCGCATCAATTGGCTGGCGATCTAAAGGAAAATTCTTTTTAGGAGCGGAGGATAAAATTTCACCAGCCACCACCAAAACATTTCTATATTTTCCAGACATTACCATTTGCCAAGCAATGCCTAAACCAGTATTAGTGGTGGAACAAGCGGTATCAAAGTGAAAGCCACCCTTAAACCTTAAACCTAACCAATCTCCCAAAAGAGTGGAATGAGAGTAAATCTGGGAAGTATGAGAAAGCATATTGCCCACAATAAAAGCATCAATTTCATCGGGAGCAATCCCAGCGTCAGCCATTGCCTCAAAAGCAGCTTCCGCTACCATTTCCTGAAAAGTTTTATTTTTAAGTTCCGAGTTTTCCAACACACTTCCAAATTTAGTTGAACCAACCCCAATAATAGAAGCTCTTTTTGCCATAGTTTTTATTTTATTATTTTTCTCGACTCTTTTTAATTTTTTTTAATTAAAAATTATAGGGGCTCGACCAACCCCTATCTAATTAACACTCTCTTTTTGACTTTTTTTGCCTCAAAAAATTTTTTTGTAAATTCAACCGCCTTTTCTGCATCAAAGGTTTTGCAAGAGAACAAATTGATATAAGCCCGATGCCAAAGTTCAGAAAAATGGCCAGAAACCAAACTGGATTCGATTAACTGAACAAAAGAATAACCGGCAGCGTAATCCAAATGAAGAGCGAATCTTTCAACAATTGCTTTTTTATATTTTTTCACTTTTATCACCTGACAAATTTTATCTATATATTCTAAAATTGCTTTCTTTGAACAAATTTTTTCCGGATGGCAATCGTATAAATCCATTATCAGTTCCTGGCCAAATATTTTTTTATTTTCTTTCTTCGAACTCATCTTGAAAATAATTATTTTAATTTTTTATTTTAATTTTAATTTTTTATTTTTTCGACCTTTTAATATTTTATTTTATTCTCCTGAATAACCAACCGGCAATAAAGATATTGGTCGCCAATCATCTGGGACTTTTAAAATTTCTTTTATTTTTTCTTCCTCAAAAGCTCCAACCCAGCAAGCTGATAAGCCTAAACTTACTGCCTCTAACCAAGCATAAGCGCAAGCAATAGTGGCATCCTGTAAAGAATAAAGATTTCTCCCTCTTTCGCCATAAACTTTTTCTGATTTTTCAGGTAAAGCAAAAAAGACAAATACTACAGGCGCCTGAGAAATAAATCTTTGATTAAAGGAAACTTTTGATAATTTTTCTTTAAGGTCTTTTTCTTTGATTATTAACACCTCTCTCGCCTTTAAATTCCCAGCGGAAGGAGAAGATTCGATAACCTTTAGAATTTCCTCTATTTTTTCTTTTTCAATTTCCTCCTCTAAAAAATTTCTAACTGATTTTCTTTTTTTAAACAAAGGGTTCATTAAAAAAATTATATCATTTAGAGATTGTAAAGTAAATGTCAAATATTTGACTTTTTTGAAAATTCCCTATAGATTTTAAGAAAATATTTCAAAAAAATTATGATAGAAAAAATATCATTTTCTCCTCAAGAGCAATATCCTGAAAAAAATAACAAAGAGAAAATTAAAGAATTAGAGGGGTTTTTAAAAAAGTTAAGCGAACAATTAAGAAAGGAAGGATTACCAGTTGAAGATAATTGTCGCATTTCAGAAAAAGATTATATTTTTTCCGAAGAAAATTTTAACAATAGAAAATATTTTCTTTCAAGGGAACAAGCAGAAGAACTATATTCTTTAAATAAAATTAAAGAAGATCAAGAAAAAATTTTAGAAAGAGAAAAAGAGTGGTTTCAAGAAGAAAACCAAGAAATAATTAAAGAAAAAAGGAAGAAAAAAGTCGGCGAGCAATTTGAAATGTTGAAAACAGCAATTTTAAACAAATTTTTAAATGATAAATTTTATATTATTAGAACCAATCTCTCTGATGATATCTTTAATAAAGTTGATAATGTTATCATTGAAAAAGAAACAGGAAAAACAATTTGCGCTTTTGACGAAATTGGAGATATTAACAGCGAAAGGTTTTTGGAGAAAAAAGATAAAGTTTTATTAAAAAATAAAGAGGGAGTTAAATTAAAATATGGATTAAAAATCCAAGAAGGAAAAATTTTTTTAGGAGAAGTAAAAAACCTACCAATTTTTTATTTAGCTTTTGATTTTAGACACTTTAATAAAGTCTTAAGTGAATTTCCTTCTGATTTCAAAGAAAAATCAGATTGCGAGAAAAGGGCTTTTGAATTTTTTACCACTCTAATTTTAAAAGAGGCAAGCGATCTTTATAAAAAAAGGATAGAAATTAACCCGGAAGTATTAGAAAATATCGAACATTTTTCGAGGATATTAAAGAAATACCAATCTCCAAAAAAGAAAGAAAATTAAATTTATTTTATTTTAGTTCCTATATCAATTTCTTTTTCCGGAACAATTAAAGATAAATTTTTGCCATCGAAAGCAGCCAAAAGCATACCTTGGCTTTCATAACCAAAAATTTTTTTAGGTTTTAAATTAAAAACAAAAACTATTGATTTGCCTATTATTTCTTCCGGTTTTACATACTGCCCTATTCCAGCGATAATCTGACGAGTTTCTGATTGAAAATCGACTTTTAATTTTAATAATTTTTCTGAACCCTCAATTCTTTCGGCAGAAATAACTTTTCCTACCCGAAGATCTATTTTTTCGAAATCCTCAAAAGAAATTAAATTTTCCATTTTTTTATTTTATTATTTATTTTATTATTTTTAATTTTTTTTAAAAAAATTTTATTTTTTCAAAAGACGATAGAAAAATTGAAAATTTTTATCTACCGAAAACTGAATAGAACCATCTAAATCAGTCCGAAAAGTTTCAACTTGGAATTTTTCTAATTTTTCTAAAGTAGAAATGTGAGGATGAGAATAGTTGTTTTTACCAACTTCAATTATAGCAAAATTTGGCTGAAAAGTAGATAAAATTTCTTCGCTAGTGGCGTTTTTCGAGCCATGGTGGGCTACCTTCAAAATTCTATAGAGTGAATTTTTGTCTTCTAAATATTTAGTAATTTTTTCTTCTATCGTTTTATTAGTATCGCCTAAAAATAAAGCAGAAACTAAAGGATTTTTATAATAACAGATAATCGAATCTTGATTAAGATCTTTTGAGTTTAAAGTTTCTGGAGATAAAATTGTAATTTTCTGTTCAATTGACTGATCACCTAAATTAATTTTAATACCTTTAATTCCTTTGACTAAAAGAATATTTCTGTTCAATAAATCTTTCAAAAGACTTTGATATTCTTTGGAAGAATAATCGATGTTATTTAAAATTACCGCTCTTATTTTATAACTTTTTAAAACTTCAAATAACCCTCGATAATGATCAATATTCGGATGAGAAATAATAACAATATCAATTGTTTTCTCAAAAAATGGCAAAAATTGATTAATTTGTTCTAAAACTTTTTTATCCGGACCAGCGTCAATTAAGACATTGCCCGCCTTGGTTTTTAACAATTCGCTGTCTCCTTGACCAACATTTAAAAAATTTATTTCAAAAAACGGCTGGCGATAAAAAGAAAAAACTAAAAGCCAGTTAAAAATATTTAAAAAAATTAAAAGACAAATTATTTTCCAGAAAAAACGAGAAATTGTTTTAAGAAAAAGATTGTTCATTGAAAAAGTTTTTTAATTTTTAATTCATTTTTCTTTTTTAACCAGATATAAAAATATAAAACAAAAAAATAAAAGGCTAAAGAAATATATCGCCAGAATAAAGAAAAATCAATAGAGGCAAAAGGAAGCTGGGAGAAGGTATTAATAATGAAGAAGAAATAATTCAAAAGAATTTTTAAAAGCAAGACAAAAACTAAACCAAGATAAAAAGAAAAAGAAGAGAAAAAAATAAAAGGAATAGAGAGGCCCATTATATAAGGAATTAATGGCAAAACCAAGAGATTAACCAAAGGCGAGACCAAAGAAAGATTGGAAAAATGATAAATCACCAAAGGGAAGGTAGTCAAAAAGGAGGAAAAATTTAAGATAAGGACTTTCAAGAGGAATTTTTTTATTTTTAAAAAGAAACTTTCTTCGAGAAAGATCTCCTCTGATTGAGAAAATAAATTTTCAATTAAAGGAGCAAAATATAAAATACCAATGGTAGCCAAAAAAGAAAGCTGAAAACTAACATCAAAAATAAAAGAAGGATTATAAAAAAGCATTAAAATTAAAGTGGCTAAAAGCGCGTTGGAAGGATGATAAAAACGATAATTAAAAGAAGCGAGACTCGAGAAAAAAGCCATAATTGCGGAACGAATCACCGAAGGAGTAAATTGGGCAGTAGCTACAAATATGAGATTGAAAAAAATAAGAATAGGAAAAAGCCAGCGAATATTTAAATTAAAAAATTCTTGAAGAAAAAATGATAAACCCTGATTTAAAAAAGAAAGATGAAAGCCGGAAACAGCCACCAAGTGAGCAAGACCAACTTTTTGAATTTTACTTTTTAGAGCCAAAGAAAGATTTCCTTTTGCCCCAAAAAGCAAACTAGTTAAAATTTCTTTTTCGTTTAAAGAAAAAAACTTTAAAAATTGATTATTGATAAATTCCTTTAATTTCAAAGAAAAACTAATTAATGCCTCCGGATAAATATTTATATGAAAAGAATAAAAAGGTCGGCTGAATCCTAAAAAGTAAAAAATTAAAAAAAGATAAAAATAACCAGAAGAATTAAAAAATTCTTTAATCCTCTTTTTTGAAATCAGAACAAAAAGCAAAAAAACAAATAAAAACCAAAAACCAATTTTTAAGAAAAGGTAATAAGAAAAAATACCCAATAAAAAAGATATCCCGCTTTTTCTAAATATTTGGGCTGGCGTTAAAAGATTTTTATCCTTCACTCAATTTTTTTTAAACTAATTTTTGCTTTATAGGATTCAATTTGAACTTCCTTGAAAACAGAAGAAATTTCTTTGTCAAAAAGAATATCTTCTAAGAAACACTCTTTCATTAAATATTCTTTGTTTCTTTCCAATATCTCTTTTAAAGCGGAGTCGGCAATAACACCTAAAAAGATCTGGTCCCCCGGTTGCAATTTATTTTCTTGCCGGAAAGATTGAACCCTTCTTTTAAATTCCTTTAAAATCCCCTCTTCTTTCAATGATTCGTCGATTTCGAAATCAAAGGTTAATTCTTCCTGAATTTGGGGATCAAATCTTATTTCTTTGACATTAACTTCTTCTTTCAAAATTTCTAAATATTCTTTTTCTTCTTTCAAGCTTTGATTTTTTAAAATCAAAGCTCTGAGTGGCTGACGGACTTTGATTTTCTTTTCCTGCCTTAAAGCAAGAGCTAAACTCGCTAGATTTTTTATTTCCTCCATTTTTTTAATAATTTCCTGATTGAAATATTCTTCTTCAACTAAAGGCCAATTTTCTAAATGGACACTTAACTTATTTTCTTCATTTCTTGCTTTCTGATATATAAATTCGGCAAAAAATGGACAAAAAGGAGCAAAAAGTATGGCGGTTTGGAAAATAACTTTTCTTAAAACTAACGATGAATTTTCCCATTTTTCTCTATCGTCTTTTTTTTGAAAAATATTTCGAGAACGTCTTAAATACCATCGGCTGATATTATCAATCAAATCATCCAAAATCCTTGTTGCCTCATTAACCTTATAATTATCCAATAAATAAGTTATTTCTTTTTTTGCCTTTTCTAAATAAGAAAGCATCCATAAATCCATTAAAGAAAGCTCTTCTCTTTTGATTTCTTTTTTCTCTTTGAATCCATAAAGTTGATAAAAAATTAAGACATTATAAAAAGTGTTAAAGATCCTATTGCGAAAATTTACTAAATCTTTTTCTGAAAATTTTTTATTTTCCGCTGAAGAATTAATAGCATAAAAATACCACCTTAAGATATCTGATCCATATTTTTGAAATATCTCCTGTGGGACAACAACATTTCCTTTTGATTTTGACATTTTTTCTCCTTTCTCATCTAAAACTAATCCAACTACAATAACATTTTTATAAGCCGGTCCTAAACCTAATAAAGTGGAAATGGCAAGCAGGGTATAAAACCAACCCCGAGTTTGATCAATTCCTTCGCAGATAAAATCAGCGGGGAAAGGAATCTTTTTAATTAATTCTTTTTCATCTTTTTCCTCCCAATCTTCTTCAGAAAATTGATCAAAAGGCCAATGCCAGGAAGCATAAGGCATTGAACCTGAATCAAACCAGCAATCCAAAACTTCTTCTTCTCTTTCCATTTCCGAATGGCATTTTTCACAAATCAATTTAATCCTATCAATATAAGGCCGATGAAGGTCTATTTCTCCTTTTTCATTTTTTAATAAATCTAAATTTCCTCCTTTTTCTTTCAGCTCTTTTAAAGAACCGATAACTTCAATCTGGCCGCATTTTAAACATTTCCAAATAGAAAGAGGTGTCCCCCAATAACGGTTGCGAGAAAGAGCCCAGTCTTTTAAATCATTCAGCCATTGCCCAAAACGACCGTTTTTAATATGGTCGGGTTCCCAGTTTATTTCTTGATTATTTTTTATTATCTCTTCTTTTAAAGAACTCATTTTAATAAACCAAGTCTTTTTGGCATAATAAATCAACGGAGAATGACACCGCCAACAAAAAGGATATTCATGAGTAGTTCCTTTTAAATCTCCTTTAAAAAGCAAACCTCTTTTTTCTAAATCTTTGAAAATAACTGGATCTAATTCTTTAAAGAAAAGGCCTTTAAATTCTTTTAAAGATTTCGGTTCGCCAGTAAAACAACCATTTTCATCCATATTTAATAAAATTGGCAAATTTTCTTTTTTCCCTACCCCCAAATCTTCTTCACCAAAAGCAGGAGCTATATGAACTAATCCTGTCCCCTCTTCCGTGGAAACAAAATCTCCCTTTATCACTTCATAAATTTTTTTATTATTGATATCTTCCCATAAATACAAGGGAGAATATTTTTCCCCAATCAATTCTTCTCCTTTAATTTCTTCAATTATTTCAAAACCAGATGTCTCGGGAAAACGATAAGAAATAAGAATATCATTATCTTTTAAAACTAATTGATAATCTAAATCCTCTTTAATCGCAACAGCAGTATTAGCGGGTAAAGTCCAAGGGGTGGTAGTCCAAACCAAAAGAAAAATTTTCCCTTGATATTTATTTTTTAAATTAATCAATTTTTCATTTTTTGGTTGAGGAATTTCAAATTTTATATAAATAGAGGGGTCTTGTACCGTTTCATAACCTAAAGCCAATTCATGAGAAGATAAAGGAGTTCCGCAACGAGGGCAATAAGGCACTACCCGATAATCTTGATAAAGCAAACCTCTTTTATAAATTCTTTTAATAAGCCAAAAAATTGTTTCAATATAATTATTGTCGCAGGTAATATAAGGATTTTCTAAATCTATCCAATAAGCCATTCTTTTAGTAAATTGTTCCCACTCATTTTTATACCGCCACACAGATTCTTTTGCCTTTTGATTAAATTTCTCAATACCATATTTTTCAATTTCTGGTTTGTTTTTTAAACCTAGTTCTTTTTCTATCTGAATTTCAACTGGCAAACCATGAGTATCCCAGCCTGCTCTTCTTAAAACAAAAAATCCTCTCATTGTCTTATATCGACAAACCAAATCTTTATAAGCGCGAGCCAAAAAATGATGAATACCTGGTCGACCATTGGCGGTGGGTGGTCCCTCAAAGAAAGTAAACTCTTTCTGACCTTTTGTTTGTTGAAGGCTCTGTTGAAAAATATTATTCTTTTCCCAAAAAGATAAAATCTCTTCTTCTTTTAGAGAAATTTCTTCTAAATAATTTTCTTTTTGCATATTTTCTTTTGACATATTTTATTTATTAGTCAGGAATTTTATCCCACTGTTCTTGTTTTATCAAGTTAATAAAATTCTCCGCTTCTTCTTTTAAAGATGGCATTAGTTCTATTGCTTTTTCCGCGTATTCGATGGCTTTTTCTTTATTCTTTAATTTCCCATAAGCAGCTGCTAATTTAACATAAAACTCTACTTCTTTAGGATAAAGAGTAATCCCATAAGAATATAATCTCGCTATCGTTAAATAATCTTTTTTGGGAACAAATAAATTAGCGGAATAATAAATCATTTTTTTATCTCTCGGTAAAAATCCTTTTTCTATGGCTTTCATTAAATAGCTATCGGATAGTTCTTTGTTGTTTAAATTGGCATTCACTAAAGCCAAAAAATAATAGTTATCGGGAATAAATTCAGTCATTGATTCTGTCTTTTCAAAATTTTCTTTGGCTTTTAAAAGATTATTTTCGCCAACTAAATAATATTTACCCAAAGCAATATAAGTATAAGGAATTCTTGAGCCTTCTTTTTCTAACATAGAGACTAGTTCTTTCAATTTTTCTTTTTTGGAAGAATCGAACTCTAAAGCGTCCATAGTGAGGTCAGCATAATTTAAAAGAAATTGATAAATGGGCCTTCTTTGTTTTAAAATTTTTTCTCCTTGCTCATCATAAAGGGAAAGGATAATTTTTTTCTCTTCAGCCGTAAGAAAAGGTTTTATCGCCTCATAGGTCCTTTTAGAACCCAAGAAAACATCCATTTGATAAGGCGTTTGATAATAAAAGATTCTTTTAAAATCTTTCATTCCCTCGTCATGACGATTCAAAACAAAATCCCTGTGGGTTTTAATAATATAATAATATTGAAAAGACGGTAAAATTATCCATTTTGTCAAAGAAAAAACTATTAAACAGAATACCAAAATGATAAGAAAAATTTTAAAAATATCTTTAGAGAAATCTTGATCCTGAAGATTTCCTTTTTTTCTTTCTTTCTTTTCTTGAACAGATGATTGATTTTTAAACAATTTCAGATTAGAACCATAATGAGAGACAAAAGCCAAAGTTAACATTAAAGGCAAATAGCTTTCAAAAAAATCAAAAATAAAAAGATTTTGAATGAAATAAGAAACAAAAAGACCAAAAAAGGGCAAGGCTGAGCAAAAATTTTCTTTTGATTGATTTTTTAAAATTTTAAAGAGAAAATAGTAAATCAAAAAATAACTCAATAAACCAATAATTCCCGCATCAATTAGAATCTCCAAAATCTTATTATGAACTCGGTCAAACATAAAATCAGGCAAAATTTTAGGCATTAAAGGATCAAAATTTTTGATGTACAAAAAAACATAACTCTCTCCTCCCCAACCTAAAATTGGTCTTTCCAAAAAAGAATTAAAAGCAATTTTATAAGAAAGCAAACGGCTTTTAGTGGCTGGGTCATTTAGATCAAAAGTAGTTAATCTTTTCAAAAATAAATGATCTTTTACAAAAGAACTATTTTTAAAAAGGAAAAGTATAGAAATAGTAGAAATCAAAACAATAATCGAAATCCAAGCGATTTTTTTAAAAATAAAAACCTCTTTTTCTTTTCGAAAAAGCAAGAGAAAACTCATTAAAAGAAAGCCAATCACATAACCCACCATTACTCCGCGGGTAGCGTTTAAAACAATTAAAAGAGTGAAAAAAAGAAAAATTGCTAAATAAAAATTAAAAAATTTCTTTTCCAAAAGATATTTCTTAAAGTAAAAATATAAGGCGAAGAGGGTATGAAAAAGTAAATAAACAGCAAAATAAGAAGGATTGCCAGAAAAACCCATTAAGCGATCAGTTCTTAAATTGGCTCCGAAAAAAGATGGCTGATAAAAGAATAAAATAGCTAAGCAAGAATAAATTAAGGCTATAAAAATTGAAATTCTTAACAAATCCTCTATTTCTCTTTGGTCAAAAACAGAAAAAAGAATCAAAAAGAAAAGATAAAAGTGTAAAATTCCAAATAAACCCTCCAGCCTTTCAGTGGAAGAGAAAAAACTCTGATGAAAACTTAAACCAAAAATGGAAGCCAGGAAAAGAATGGCAAGAAACAAAGAAAAAGATAAAACAATCGGATTTTTTAAAAAAGATATAGATTTTTTCTCTTTAATCAAATAAAGCACCCATAAGAAAATCATTATTTCCACCAAAATTCTAAAAACTGTTTCTTTTAAAGTGATAGATGGAAAATAAAAAGATGGTCCTAGGAAAAAGGGAGTAAAAAGAGAAAAAATGGCTAAATAATAAATAGAATTTTTTAAATCAAACCGTTGAAACATATCTAATTATCAATACTTAATTCTTTATTAACTTGAGTTCTCGTTAAAGGGCCAAAATAACCAGTCGCTAAAATCCCCTTTAAAGTCTGATACCTTTTCACAGCAGCCATTGTTAATGGTCCATAATAACCGGTAATTAAACCTTCTGGATAAATCTCCGGGCCTAAATTTTTTAAAAATATCTGCAAACATTTTACCTCTTCAGAATTCATTCCATAATAAAGATCTTGAGAAAAGCCCAAACAAATCGGCTTTTGTTTTAAAGTCAAAAGATAAGCTAATTGTTGCTGGAGAAGAGCAACTTGCTTTTTTAAAGATTCAATTTGTTTTAATAATTCTTGTTTAATTTTTTCTTCATTTAAAGGGTTATTAGCTAAAATTTTTGCTTCCCAAGAATAGTAGTAAACTTTATTTTCCCGGGCATCTTTCCCTAAATAAGGAATGAAAATTAAAGCTTGATATTGAGAACCAAAATTTAAAACAGTAATCTCCTGAATATTAGTTTTAGAGAAGTCAATAAAATTTAAAGATTTTTGACCATTTTCATCAATTAAAATGTAAGGAATCTCCTTTATTGGCGTTTTTTCATCTAAAATAAATTTTAATTTTAATAAACCATTACCCCCTTGAATTTTTTGCCACTTTCCTTCCCATTTTAAAAGAGAATCAACTACTGTCATTGTGCTTTCTCCTGTTTGCGGTAAGAAATAAGAATTAGAAAGAGCTGAAAAATTCTTTAAGTTTTCATCTTGATAACAATATTTTCTATCAACAGAACAATCATTTAAAACGTTGGTAATTAAAAATCTAAGAAAAAGTTCATCAATATCTAAATTGCTGTCTCTTTTCTTTAAAGCGCTCTCGATAGCCGAAACAGCATCTTCCGGACCAAATAAAATATCTTTAAAAATGTCTTGGGAAAATTGTTCTTTTAAATACAAAGCCAAAAGATAAATTTTTCCATAATCGCTTCCCTTTTCCTGCCAGTTTAAAAAATTTAAATTAGTAGTCGTTAAAAGTTGACTGGCTCTTTTTTTAGTTAATGAAGAAGAAAAATCATTTTTTAAAATAGTGGCGGCAAATTCAGAAAATAATTCTGCTAACCAAACATCAATCTTTGGCCGAGCTTTTAAAGTGATAAGATGGGTAAACTCATGAAATAAATAATACAAAACAACCGAAGTTGAATTTTTTAACACTGCTTCGGCATTTAAAAAGATAATCTGACCTTCATTTGAAGTTGGATTTAAGGTTTTTGAAAAACCATCAATCGAACGAACATAACCGCCGACATCGGTTTTTAATTTTTCCAAAACAACAATTAATCGAGGGTCGTTATCTATGCCGGGAATATCTTCGGGGGTTAAAAGAGAAGTAATCTTTGGATAAAATTGATATTCAAAAATATTGGAAATTTCATTTAATTTACTTTCTAAACTTTGTCTCTGGTTAGGATCTAATTTTAAATACCAATCTTTCTGGACATAGAAATAAAATTTATTCGTTGTTTTTATTAATTGAGCCTCAATAGAAGAAGCTCCATTTTCATCATAATCTTGATTGGTAAAAAAAGATCTTTCTAAAGAAACACCTAAAACATATTGAGGGAAAATATTTAAAAGAAAAGAGAAAATAATCCCAACTGAGAGAATTTTTCTTTCTAAGTTTTTTATTTTCATACCCATAATAATAAAAATAATACCAAAAAAACTAAAAAAATCAAAGCCCCCTATCAACCCAACTATCGACCTCGGAGGTCAATATTGACCTCCGAGGTCGATAGTATTAGGGTTCTAAAGTAGAATTTTTGAAAATTTTTATTTTATTCTGGTTTAAAGATTTAAGCCAATCATAGGAAGCTTTCTTGTAGCTTTGAGATCCATTAAAAAATTTAAGCAAAAAGTCTTTACGAATAACCGAAGGAAAATTTTTTTCTCCAATATAATCCAAAAAACTTGACCAGCGGTATTTATTTAAAAAACGAATAGCTTTTTGATAATCTCTTAATTCCCCTTTTCGCCATTCGGGAAACTTTAAATCTAATGGATTGAAATGAATATAATAAGGAAGATGAATAAAATGAGCTTCTTCTTTTATTAAGATTGATTTATATTTTCCCTCAAAAAGAGTGCCTTTTCTTTGATATTTTTGATTAAAATATTTAACATAACCAACATCTAATTTTTGCATAAATAAAGAAATAGCCCCCTCTTTCAAGGGTATTAATAAAAGATGATAATGGTTAGGCATTAAACAAAAAGCCAAAATTTCAACTAACAATTCTCTGCGCTCTTTTTCTTGGTTAAATTTAAAATCCGAGAGAAAGTTTTTTTGAAAATAAAAATTATTATTTGGAGCTGGCTTCTCGTCATTAAATTCAAATAAATTATGAATAAACCTTAAATAATCTCTCTCGTCAAGGAAAATCTTTCTTTGATCCACTCCTCTATTTAAAATATGATAAATACCTTCCATAAAATAAAAAGACAGCGGGGAAATTAAAATTTCTATATATTTTTAAAAAATATTTAAAATTTTGTCAATAGCTCTAGTTTTATTATCGACCTCGGAGGTCAATATTGACCTCCGAGGTCGATAAATTAAAGAACTAAAAAACCGGCCGAAAGGCCGGTTTTTTAGTAACCCGCAAGGAAGGGTTTACTGACCAGTAAAGTAAGTCTGGCCAGTCTTCAAGGTATCAATACCCCAAGTCTGGCTAACAGCACCAGTGGAAGTAGCGGAAGTGTTCCAGCCAATAGAAGCTAATCTAACTTCATAGTATCCGGCATCGCTAGAGCCAGTTAATTTGAAGGTAGCATTAAATTCACAAGTAGCAGTGGAACCAGAAGTAATTCTCCAGAACTTATTAGTGCTATCTTCAGTGGCATTAGAACAAGTCCAAGAGGCAGAAGAAGTAGAGGGAGTAACCGAGCTTCCATTCTTGTAGATGGCCTTTGTTATAGAGGTAGTAGAATTGTCGCTGGTAGGAATATAGATATCGCCACCATTAGCAGTTACAGTAAAGACAATCTTAGCAGTACCTAAATCAGCAACAGTGGAAGAGGTAGAACCAGAAGCGGTCAAACTAGCATTGCTTAAGGCAAAGACTGGAGCCTTTAAGAATGGATAGAATCTTTCACTATCAAGAGAAGTGCCGTCAGCAGTCTTGACATTGCTGTTGGTATCAATACCAGTCAAAGAAGGACCAGTGGTAGAAATTACAACATATTTGGTAGAGCCACCAGCAAAGCTTGAACTCTGGGCAGCAATATTGACTTTAATTGACAAAGTCTTAGTTGTTCCAGCGGCAACCGGTAAGCTGAAGTTAGACCAAGAAACAGAACCATCATTACCAGACCAACTGGGAGCAGCAGAAGCTAACAAAGTTGATCCATCCCAAAGCTCAGCTGAGATAACATCCGAAGTAGCAAGACCAACGCCTTTAGTAATGGTCACACTACCAGAACTAAAGGTGACATCTAAATCTTTTACTTCGACATTGAATCTCATTATCTCTACTCTGGTAGCGCCAGAAGTGGAGACAATAATATTTTGAGCTTTTGGATTATCAGTGGCGAGGCTGACATTAACATCCGCGCTAAGGGTAGTAGTAATCGTCAAACCAGTGCGAGAAACATCACTACCACTGGCAACAGAGTAATTAATGCCAGCAGTATCAGTAAAGACTAATTGATCATACTCAATAGTAGCTCCCCAGGTATCATCTTGAACATCAGATACTGGATTAGTCACTACAGTACCTTTAACAGTCAAAACTTTAGTGGAGTTATTAGGAACTACCCAGTTCAAACCAGTGAAATTAAAGGTGTAATTGTCGGCAAAAGTATTCTCAATGGCATTGGCGGAAGAAGGGACAATCTCAGCTAACAAGTTAGAGCCATCATAAAGAGAAAGTTTGCTGAAAGCGCCCCAAGGAAAAGCATCAGCCGCAGTGTGGTCAATAGTGACAGCTATCTTTTTAACAGTAATGTCTGAACCAGTGGCTTTAAACTGAGCAGCCACTAATTCATAAGTTTGACCACCATATAAAGTGGTTTGAGCGTTAGAAACTGGATAGCTTGTAATGGATAAAGTTCCATAAGCAGGAGCAACAACTGTCGTGGTGGTAGTACCGGCACTGGTAGTCGTGGTAGTAACAGGAGTGCAGTAAAGTTCATTTAATTTGGCTCTAGTCAAAGGACCAACATAACCAGTCTGAGGAATACCATATTGCGCCTGGAATCTTTGAACAGCAGCCTTGGTCAAAGGACCAAAATAGCCGCTAGTAGGAGTGACTCCTAAGATAATCTGTAGGTTTTTGACATCATTAGAAGTCAAGCCATAGTAAAGATCCGTATTGAAGCAATAGGTTCCAGTGGTCTGTTGGCCTCCTTGTAAAGCGGCAATCTGTTGTTGTAATTGGGCAATAATACCCAATAACTGTTGAATTTGAGCTTGAAGCTCTTGAACAGATTGGCCAAAAACCGGAGAAACTGCCATTGAAAGGGCAAAAATCCCGGTTAAAATTGAAGCTGTTAATTTCTTTCCCATAATTTATTTTTTTAATTATTATTTTGACCTTTAATTTGGATTGCTATCGACCTTTTAAAAAGCAATCCTTAATTTTCATCCAAGCTCTCTAGAGAATTATTCTCGACCGCCGGCTCCCCAATGGGAGTCTCTAGAGAGTGGATTGACTGAAAAATTTTAAGACTTTCTATCTTTTCCAGAGCGCCAGTACAATCACCGGCTTTAATCAATTGATCGATTTCGGATAAAACAGTTTTAATATTCAAAACCTCTTTGGGCGAGAGATTTTTTAAATTATTTTCGTTTTCAAAATAGGATTTTAATAAATCGAGATTTTTTAAAAGATAAGACGGGCATTTTTCAATTTTTTCACTCGTCTCTAAAATAAGACTTAAAATTTTTGTATCGGTTTGATTTAAAGTATTTTCTAAAGATTCTTTGTTTTCTAAATTAATATCCTTGATTGATTCTTTCATTTTTTCTGTTCTGGTTTTGACATCCTGAGAAACTTTTAAAAGGGTGGTTTTTTTCTGGGTTTGGGAAATTTCTTCGGGCAAAGTTTTAAGGTCTTGTTTTAATAAATCCACTAATTTAGCCACTTTAGCGTTATTTTGGTCCTTTACTTTTTTCAAATCGTTAAGCCTTTCCTCTAAAACAATTGCTTTCACTTGCGCCTTATGATCTTTTCTCGCTAAAGCAACTTTCAGGTTCTGATAAGCTAACTTTAAAGGATATAAAGAGCTATCGGGCAATGAATTTTGGGCCAAAGCGAAAGTGGAAAAAGCAAAAATTAAAAAAGCTGAAAAAGCTAAACTAAAGGAATGCTTTTTCCAATAAGAAGAATTCAAGAATATCAAAACAGGTTTCTCTTTTCGATAAGCAAGTTTCTTTTTTTCAACCAATAAATAAATTCTCTCTTTTTCTTCTTCTGAGAGTTGAATCTGGGATAGTTTTTTGATTTTTTCGAAAAGAATTTTCTCTTCCATCACTATATAAGACGAAAATTTTTATAAAATATTACAGTTTTTCTTTGGAGGCAATTTTCTCTTTTAAGGCATTTAAAGCTCGATGGAGCAAAACTCGAACATTATTTTCTTTTTTCTTCAAAATAAAGGCAATTTCTTTGATAGAAAGATTTTCTATATAATGGTAAAAAATTACTTCATTGTAAATCGGCTTTATTTCTTTTAAACTCTCCAAAATAACCTTTAAATCATAATCTTCTTCTTGTTGTTTTAAAAAATCTTCTTGGGAAATCTCAAAACCTTTTTCTTTCAAATCATCTAAAGAAACAACAATTTTTTGTTTTTTCTGGCGATAGAAATCAATTAAGTTATTTCTGGCAATCTGAAATAAAAAAGCTCGGGGACTTTTGATGTTTTTATCTTTTTCCTGAGAAAGCCAAAATTTAAAAAAAGAATCGGCGGTCAAATCCTGAGCAATTTCAAAAGAGTTAGTCCTTAAAAAAAGAAAACGAAAAACTTTTTCTACGTTTTCATTGTAAAAACTACGGAATTCTTCTTGGGTCATCGGTTTTTATTATAAAGTTTTAGCTAATTGGTCAATAAAAATTCCAATTTTTTTGGGATCATGACGCAAAAGCGGTCCTTGTTTCAGCAAAGGATAAAAAATTACTTTCGGTTTTTCCCAACTTAACAATTCTTTTTTTGAGTATTTAACAAAGCTGGAGTTTTCTTTTTTATAAAGGTCTAAATATTTCTTTAGAGGTTTTCTAGAATTTATGACAAAATAATCAATTATCCCTTTTCCAAGGTATTTTTCAAGTATAGCATAAAAATCCTTGGCTGTAAAATTATTAGTTTCTCCGTATTTTGTCATAATATTACAAAAATAAATCTTTTTTGCTTTTGATTTTCTGACCGCCTCTTTAATTCCCTTTACCAAAAAATTAGGTAAAACGCTTGTATATAAATCACCAGGACCAATGATAATAATATCAGCAGACAAAATAGCCCTTATTGCTTCAGGATTGGCTTTTGCAGAAGGAGATAGAAAAACCTTTTTAATCGCTAGACAAGGATTATGCTTGGGAACATCAATATTCGACTCGCCGATAATCAAATCATTGTTTTCTAATTTTGCCACTAAACGAGTATTATCCAAAGAAACCGGAATAACCTCGCCTTTAATGCCTAAAATTTTTCCCGCTTCTTTAATTGCTTGATTGAAATCGCCAGTAATTCTTTCCAAAGCAGTAATAAATAAATTGCCAAAACTATGACCTTTTAAGGAAGAACCATTCTCAAAACGATAATTAAAAAGCTGGGCTAAAATTGAAGAGGAAGAGGACAAAGCCGCTAAAGCTCGGCGGAGATCGCCCGGCGGCAAAATGCCAAATTCTCCTCTTAAAATTCCAGAAGAACCACCATCATCAGCAATTGAAACAATGGCAGAAAGATGATAAGGGTAATCTTTTAGACCATTTAAGACATTAAAAACTCCTGTCCCCCCGCCAATAACGACAATTCTTTTTTGTTGTTTTTCCTTTTTCTCTTTTCTCAAGATGAATTAAAAAACAAAATTAATAATTTTGTCTGGCACAAAAATAACTTTTTTAATTTTTTGATTGGTTAAATATTTTTGAACCAAAGGAAGAACTTTTTGCTCTACTTCTTTTTGAGAAAGATTTTTTGATAACTCAATTGTTTTTTTAGTTTTTCCGTTAATTTGAACAGCATAAATACATTTTTTTTCTTTTGTTTTTTCTTCTTCATAAGAAGGCCATTTTTCTTTAATTAGCGGTTTTTTAATCTTTAAATAAGAATAAGCTAATTCTTCGGTAATATGAGGGGCAAAAGGCGAAAGTAATAGCACTAATGTCTTTAAATGTTTTTTATCAATTTTATCTTTGGGAAGTTCTTCTAATTTGTTTAAATATTCCATTAAAGCGGAAATAGCGGTATTAAATCTCATTTTTTCGATATCTTCAGTCACTCTTTTTATTGTTTTTTGGCGGAAAAACTCTAACTGAGAAAGGACTTCATTTAATTTCTTCTTAGCTTCTTCAGTTAATTTTTCTTTAGGCTGTTTTTCTTTCTTTAATAATGCCGTTGAGACAACCAAATCCCAAACTCGATTTAAAAAGCGATAAATACCGTTAATTCCTTGGGTGTTCCAGCTTTTTACAGCAGTCAATGGGCCTAAAAACATTTCATACATTCTTAAAGTATCCGCGCCATATTTTTTCACAATCTCATCAGGGTTAATAACATTGCCTCTAGATTTTGACATTTTT
The DNA here is from genome assembly GCA_049699995.1 of Minisyncoccia bacterium. Taxonomy (GTDB): domain Bacteria; phylum Patescibacteriota; class Minisyncoccia; order UBA6257; family UBA6257; genus JBNAWD01. Next base: position 27,246 of record JBNAWD010000038.1, read on the forward strand.
TCTCCATCTTCTCCCAAAATAATTCCCTGATTGACTAATTTATAAAATGGCTCCGGCTGAGAAACCACCTTAATATCATATAGAAACTTATGCCAAAATCGAGCATAAAGCAAATGTAAAACCGCATGTTCTACTCCTCCGATATAAATATTAACTGGCAACCATTCTTTTTGTTTTTTAAAATCAACTAATTTTTTCTTATTTTTGGGATCAAGATAACGCAAATAATACCAACAGGAACCAGCCCATTGAGGCATAGTATTTGTTTCTCTTTTAGCCGGGCCATGGCAAATTGGGCACGAAACATTTACCCAGGAACTTAAATCAGCCAAAGGCGATTCATTTTTACCGGTAGGCTGGAATCTTTCAATAGGAGGAAGTTTTAAGGGTAAATCTTTTTCTTTTAAAGGAACATTTCCACACTTAGGGCATTTAATAATTGGAATAGGCTCTCCCCAGTATCTTTGGCGAGAGAAAACCCAATCCCGGAGTTTGTAATAAACTGCTTTTTTCCCTCCTACATAAAAGACAATCTTTTCTTTAGCTTTTTGCGATGGCAAACCATTAAATGGCCCAGAATTAATTAAAATACCATCACCTTCATAAGGTTCCTCTATTTTTTCTTTTGGTTTACCGTCAACAGAGATAACTTCTTTTATCGGCAAAAGAAATTGTTTGGCAAATTCAAAATCTCTTTGATCATGGGCAGGAACAGCCATAATGGCGCCAGTACCGTAATTCATCAAAACATAATCAGAAATCCAGATGGGAATTTTTTCTCTTGTGGCAGGATTAATGGCATAAGCGCCTAAAAAGACACCTGTTTTTTCTTTGGCCTTAAGCTGTCTTTCGAAATCCGATTGACTTAAAGCTTCTTCAATATATCTTAAAACTTCTTCTTTTCTATCTTCTTTAGTGATCTTTAAAACTAATGGATGCTCCGGCGCTAAAACCAAATAAGTGGCGCCAAAAATTGTCTCCGGTCTGGTAGTAAAAACTTTCAAATATTCGTTCAAACCATCGATTTTAAATTCTATTTCCGCGCCTTCTGATTTACCTATCCAATTTCTTTGCATAATTTTTACCCTTTCTGGCCAATCTAATAAATCTAAATCTTTTAAAAGGCGATCCGCATAGGCAGTAATTTTTAATAGCCATTGCCTAATTTTTTTTCGAACAACCGGCGTCTCGCATCTTTCACATTTTCCCTCTTTGACTTCCTCATCAGCCAAAACTGTCTGACAAGATGGGCACCAATTAACCGGCACTTCGTCTTCATAAGCCAGACCATTTTTAAAAAGTTGCAAAAATATCCATTGAGTCCATTTATAGTATTCCGGATCGGTAGTATTAATCTCTCTCGGCCAGTCATAAGAAAAACCTAAAGATTGTAGCTGTTGTTTAAATCTTTTTATGTTTTTCGGAACGACTTTTTGGGGAGGAATTTTTGTTTTTAAAGCGTAATTTTCGGCAGGCAAACCAAAAGCATCCCAACCCATTGGATGTAAAACCTCATAACCATTCATTCGGTAATAACGAGACACAATATCAGAAGCGGTATAACCTTCAACATGACCAACATGAAGACCTTCACCAGAAGGATAAGGAAACATATCTAAAATGTATAAATGCTTCTTTTTGGGGAAATCAGAGGCGTGAAAAAGGCTATAATTATTTTTTGCCCAAACTTTTTGCCATTTCTTTTCAATTTTTGCTGGATTGTATTTTGGCAATTTAATTTTTTCCTTTTTTGTTTTTGGTTTTAATGTTTTTTCTTTCTCTTTCATAGTATTAAGACAACACTTAAAATTTATTCCTTTTCTTTTTTAAGCAATTCCAAAAATCTTTCTAAAGGCATTTGGCCTAAATCGCCTTTTTTTCTTTTCCTGATTGAAACCATTTTTTGGTTTTCCTCTTTCTCACCGATAATAATGAGATAAGGAATTTTTAAAATCTCTCCCTCCCTAATTTTTTTTGACAAAGTTTCTTGAGATAAATCTATTTCTGCCCTTATTTTATTTTCTCTAAGTTTATGAAATATATCCAAGGCATAGGAATGGTTTTTTTCAGTAATGGGTAAAATCCTAACTTGGGTTGGCGCAAGCCAGAAAGGAAAATCTCCTTGATAATGCTCTATTAGTATTCCTATAAACCTTTCTAAACTTCCTAAAAGCGCTCGATGAATCATTATTGGTCTTTTCTTCTGGCCTTTTTTGTCAATATAAGAAAGATTAAATCTTTGAGGTAAATTAAAGTCAATTTGAATAGTGGTACACTGCCAAGCTCGGCCTAAAGCATCCTTTATTTTGATATCAATTTTTGGTCCATAAAAGGCTCCTCCGCCTTGGTCAATCTGATAAGACAGATTCTTATTTTCTAAAGCCTTTTTTAAAGCTTTTATAGCTTTTTGCCAAATCTTTAAAGTGCCAATAAATTTCTCCGGTCGAGTAGAAAGATAAATTTCATAATCTTTAAAGCCGAATTTTTCTAAAATTTTTAAACCTAATGACAGGACATTATTTATTTCTTCTTCTAATTTTTCCTCTTCGCACCAAATATGAGCATCGTCTTGAGTAAAACCCCTCACTCTTGTCAAACCACTCAAAACCCCAGACCTTTCGTAACGATAAACTGTTCCTAATTCTGTCAATCGAAAAGGCAAATCTTTATGGCTTCGGATTTGATTTTTATAAACCATGATATGAAAAGGACAATTCATCGGCTTTAACTGATAATCTTCTTTTTCCTCCGGGTTAATCTCTTTTAAATGCATTTTGGGATACATATTTTCTTGATAAAAATCATTATGGCCAGAAATATCCCATAAAAAAGATTTGGCAATATGAGGGGTTGAGACTAAATAATAACCATTTTTTAAATATTCTTCTAAAATGTAATTTTCAATCATTCTTTTTAGAAGGGCTCCTTTTTCTAACCAAATAACTAATCCCGGCCCAATTTCTTCAAAAAACTGAAAAAGCCCTAATTGAGGTCCCAAAACCTTATGGTCTCTCTTTTTGGCTTCTTCTAAATAATTTAAATAATCATTTAACTCTTTCTCTGTTTTAAAAGCCACTCCCTCAACTCTATCAAGCATGGGATTATTTTCATCGCCTTGAAAATAAGCGCCACTGATTTTTAAAAGTTTAAAAGAAAGATTCATTTGATTAGTGTTTTTAATATGAGGGCCTTTGCAGAGATCTAAAAATTCGCCTAATTGATATAAACTCACCTGATTTACTTCTTCTTTTTTTAAATCTTCTAAAATTTTTAGTTTATAGGGCTGATTTATTTTTTTAAAAATTTTCTTTGCTTCGGAAAGAGAAACCTTTTTCTTTTGGAAAGAAATTCCTTCCTCTATAATTTTTTTCATTTCTTTTTCTATTTTTTCTAAATCTTCTTGAGCCAATCTTCTTCTTTTTCCCTTTTCAAAAATTTCAAAATCGTAAAAGAAACCATTTCCTGTTGCCGGACCGATTCCAAAATAAACTTCTTTAAAAAGCCTTAAAACAGCCAAAGCCATAATATGAGCCAATGAATGGCGCAAAGTTTCTAAAGAATATTTATTTTCTTTTTTCATAGAAAACTTAAAAAATATTAAAACAAAATCAGAAAAAAAACAAGTTTTACATTAAATAAAGAGAGAGGGAAATCCTCTCTCTAAAATCTTTCTTCCAAATTTATAACTATCGAGGACAACATAAGATATAACAGGAATACCCTTTGCCCGGACAACCACCGCAACCACCACTTTTTTTATAATAACCAGAAGGACAGGATAAACAATTTGAACTAGTAGGACATTCCCCTTCTGTCCTCGTGCAGGAACCAGAAGAACTGCTCGATTGTTGAGTTGGGGTATGAGAAGAACCACTACTACCACCAGAAGTACCACCGCTAGCCGAACCTCCACAATCAGCATCACTTCGACAAGATTTATAATTAGAACAAGGATAAATTGTCGCTCCTGAAATACATTTATCAGCTCGACAAACATTCGTGCAGTAATAAGTAGTGTTAGTAGAAGGTTGAGTTATTCCTCCGCAATCCGCATCTTTGCTACAACTCTTCATGTTAGAACAACTTTGGCTAAAATATCCGGAAGTACATTTTCCTTGATAGCAAACATTTCGGCAATAGAATTGTTGGGATTGAGTTTGAGTCTGGGTCTGGGTTTGTTGGGCGGTACCAGTCAAAGGAGTGCCGGAAGGAGTACATTCACTTTTGCAAGGAGTATCAGAAGAATAAGGAACACATTGTTGGCTAACACCACAACCACCTCCCCCGGAAGAATTTTGCCTCATTTCATAACGATAACAAATATAAGCAGCCTTTTTGCAATTGGCTTGACAAGCAGATAAAGAGGAATAATATCCTGGATCATCAGCGATAGTTCTATTCACAACAGTATAAACACATTGAGCAGTAGTTCGGTCGCAATAATAAACTCTCACTTTATCGCTAGGTTTTTTAGTTGTTGTGGTTGTTTGATTAGTCGAACCGATCATACTTTGAGATTCTAATTGATGAAATTGCTGACTAAGTTGAGCTGGAGATGGTTGAGAGGGTTGAGAAGATGGAAGAGAACTGGCTCCCTCTGGTTTTATAAGTTGAGCTGGAGAAGGAACACTTTGAGATTCTAATTGATGAAATTGCTGACTAAGTTGAGCTGGAGATGGTTGAGAAGATTGGGATGATTGTGAGGATTGGGATGATTGAGATTGTTTTAATTGATTAGCAATTTGTTCAGCTGTATTAATAATATTTGTTACTCCTTGACGAACTTTTTCTAAAGCAGTAGCAGCTTCTGGAGAAAAAGTGGAAACCACTTTGCTAAGATCTTCAGGATTTTTAATCTTGCTTAAATTCTCAATGCCGGTAACTATCCGACTGGCTTCTCGTAAAGGAGTAGCTAGTTGTGGTGGAACAAAGTTACTCATAACATTTAGGGTATCTCCAAGGCCTTTTTTCTTTTCTGTTTCGGATAGATCAGACTGAAGAATTTTTCTTTGCAGTTCCTCAGGGGTTGTCGCTTTTGATACTTCTTTGAAAATTAGGCTCAATCCTATAATTAATATTAAGACAAAAATGAATATTTTATTTTTATTCATAATTTTTATTAAAAATAATATTTATTATTGACATTAAAAAATTATTATTGGCAAACACTGAAAAATTCATTAACTTTCACCTCTTGTAATCCCGAACAACAATATTCGTTGGTATCACCTAACCGAGGATCTCGAATAACAAACTCTCCTTTTGGCACACATTTAGCGCCGGAAGAATTGCTAGGAACCGTTGGATAAGCATCGGTCTGGGCAACTAAATAATAATTAGCGTCAAAACAATCAAGAGTAAAGAAATCATTTGATCAGCTTTTAAGGGTAAAGTTAAAGAACCAGAGGTATTAACGAGATAATAATTGTTAACATCGCTACCTCGAGCTAAAAGACAATAAGTAGCTCTAGTTGAGGGAATTTGCCAAGTCAAAACAACATTATCTCCATTCCTTATTGCCTGCATTAATCCTTCTTGGTATTTGGAATAATTTGGAGTAACTCTTGCTATATCTCTTGCCCGCAGTTCTCCATTACTATTGTAACATTCTATTACATAATCTGTTATTCTATCTGGTCGAACCAAAGCAAAAATTCCGTTTTTCTCTATATCCACTTTTTGATATTGCAAAAATTGTTGAGCGCCAACTTTTGTCTGCCAATATTTATAGAAATCAATAGCGCTGCAATATTTTATGTCTCCTTTTCTTAAAATATAAAGCATCAAAAAGACTGTATCACCCAATCCATTTACTTTTTCTGGAATCGCCACTAAATCAATTTTAGGAGTTAAATCTTTATCAGTAATTGTTACTTCTTTTGTTTGGTAAATCTTTGTCCGATTATTATAGCAGAAAAGAGAATAAGTAGTGGGATATTGGGGATAAACCATCTGCTGGCCAGAAGAAGTAAATTTATTTGTCCACATTTCTCCTAAAGGAAAACAGAAATTAGCCTGAGGAGCGGACCATTTTAATAAAAATCCCTCACCAGAGGGAGTCGCTGAAAATTCTCCAATTAAATCAGTTTGATTGTTTTGGGCATTAATTTTTTGAAAAAAAATAAAAAGGGAAAAGAAAATAATACCAGAAAAAATTCCCAAAATTATTTTTTTGTTTTTCATAATTTTATTTTTTAATTTTCATTAATATTTTATTCTTTTAAAAAATCAAAGTCAAGAGAATTGTTATTTCAAATTGCCATTTTAATTTTTCAGACTTCCTAAATCATATTCTATCTTTTTTATAATTCCATCTTGCCATCCAATGATAGATAATCTTTTGCCATCTTGAGAAAAACGGACATATCTTAAAATATAATCAAAAGTATCTATTTCTTTATCATTTAGCATTAAAGATAAAGACATCTTTTCTCCTTGAAAATCTGTTTTTGTAAGGAAATAAACAAAATATTGAGCATCAGGAGAAAAACCTATTAAGGTTAAGGGGCCCAACGGAGAATTAGAAGGACATAATATAAGTTTAGAATTAAATGGAGATTTTGTGTCAAATAAATAAAAGGCGCAAGGGATATTGTTATTTTCTGAAGAATCTAAAATTACAAAAGCCACTCCTTTCTCTCCTTTAGGAGAAAGTAGTATTTCAGCATGATCCTCGGGATCTAATTTGATCCAAGAATATTCAGAAGGGGGAAACTTTATTTCATGATCATTAACCTTTATGATGATATTATTATCTTTTATTAATTGATAAGCTAAAACTTGTCCATCTCTTGATAAGATAGGATAATAATCTTCGATTTCATGTAAATAGAATAAAGAACCATCAAAATCATCGCCAAGTGGAGACAAATCTAAAACATCTATTACCTTCTCATTCAAAATAATAGGAAAGACCTTATCATCTCTATTTTCTTTTAAATAAGTAACTTTATCAGGATACTTAGAAGAAAGATCTGTTTGGATAATTTGGAAATCTTTGCTTTGAGGGTTTCCTTGATAAAATAAATAATAGTTAGAATTTCCTCTTGTAGCCAGATAAATAAAACAAGAAGGTTTTGAGAAATTGCTTAACGGAATCTTTTTTACTTCTTGGCCATTGAAAAAGACCGGGGCTTCTCCTTTTTCGTTTCGATAATTTTGATAAAAAGATACTAAATATTGACTGTCAGGAGTAAATTTTATTAAACCATAAAATCCAATATCTTCTCTAAAAGGACCAAGAATATAATCTTCCGCTAGAATATAGTAATAATTATCTCCCTCAGAAAGATTCTCAACTACCAAAGCTAATTTCTGACTATCAGGGCTGAAAATAATAGCTCCACCTTTATGAAAATCAATATCCTTTTTGTCTAATAAAAAGGGGGTGTTATTTATGATTAAATATTTTTCATCATTTTTGGTCAAAAAATAGGCAAAATATTTGCTATTGGGACTAAAGACTATATCATTTGGGACAAAAAAATGATCCCGGAACTCAAAGAAATCTGACGCATGGCGATTATAATTGATCTCGTAATTATCAGAAGTGATCTCGTAATTATCAGAAGAAGAATAATCAGGCCAAAACATTGAATAAGGTCCATACCTTTTTCCATCTAAAATCATATACCAATTTTCTCCTTCTTTGACAGCAAAGGCTAAATGTTTGTGGTCAGGAGAAATCTTCAAAAACTTTATATCATCATAAGGTTTACTGAGATAATTGTTAAAAATTAAATAAACTTTATCTGGTGAATAGGAAGGGTTATCGCCAATTTTAGCAATCAAAATGGGAGATGGCTGATTTTTAAGGTAGACATAGGAAGGATATAACTCACTGCCTAGATCCCGATAATCTAGACCCTGATAATCTAGATCCTGATAATAATATTCGAAATAAATTTCTTTATTATAAGAAATAGACTCTGGTAAATGGCATACTAAGGAGGGGTTATTGTTTTGATAGAAAATAATATATTTGATATAGTTTGTTTTCCCATCTTTTTCCTGAGGACAACTTATTATCTGAGAAACAGGGTCTAAATTTTCTGTAGCAATAGTTGTATCAGAAATATCAATCTCTTTCTTTGGGCAAAGATTTTGATTTTTAAAATCTTTATAAGAAGAGCAGATTAAAGGAGTGTCTATTTCCTTTGATAATGATTTTTCTAAATCCACTTCCTCAAGGGGAGAGACAACTTTTAAAATCTCATTTAAGTTTTTAAAAGATGAAATTTGATAAATATTTTCAGGAGGGAAAATATTAGATAAAGGAGAAGTTATGGTGGTGGTAGGAGAAAAGTTTGGGGGCATCGGGATTTTTTGGACCTCTTTGAATTTTCGATATTGCAAAAATTGATGGTAAGAAAAATAGGAAAACAGAGAGAAGAATAGAATAAAAAATATAATGTTTGAAATTCTATTTTTGTTTTCCATAATTTATTTTTACTATTTTACTTTTAAAAACTAAAATCAAGAATCCTTCTACCCTTCTAATGGTTTTATTTCTTCCAATCTTTCACCAATTAATTGATAAACTCCATTCTTCTGCTCTAATCTCCCCTCCACTAATATTACTTTATCTTCTTCTAATAATGATAAATGATTTTCTAAAATAGAGGGATAGAGAACCACTTCTATTGAGTGGTTATAATCAGAAACTTGAGTAAAGACCATTTTTTGGCCTAGTTTTGTTCTAATCATTTGGATCTTGGAAATAAAACCGCAAACTTTAATCCTTTTTCCCAATAACGTTGAATTTAAATCTGTAATCTTAAAGGCGATTTTCCCTAAAAAATTTTTATAATCATCTAAAGGGTGAGCAGTCATATAAAGACCTAAAAGTTCTTTTTCCCAACTCATCCTCTTCTTTTTATCCGGCAAGGGTTCTTTGTATTTTTTCTTTAATTTTTCATAAATATCCTCCTCTTCTTGAAAAAGAAACATTTGGGGTCTTAAATTATGATTATTTTTGTTATTCCAACTTAAAATTTCCTCCAAATGATCGACCATCAATTCCCGAGAACCAAAACAATCCATTGCTCCTGATTTAATTAAGCTTTCTAAAGATTTTTTATTAATGACCTGCTTCGGCATCCGTTTCAAAAAATCCGTTAAATTTTTATAGGGTCCATTTTTTTGTCTTTCTTCTTGAATAATATTGGCGACACCAACGCCCACATTTTTAATAGCGGATAGCCCAAAGTGAATATGACCTGTTTCTTTATTGATTCCAAACTCGACAAAAGATTCATTAACTGATGGCGGCAAAACTTTAATTTTTAATTTTTCACATTCATTAATTTCTAAGGCTATTCTATCCAGATTACCAAAATCAGAAGTCAACAAGGCAGCCATAAAAGCATTCGGATAATGAGCCTTTAGCCAAGCGGTTTGATAGGTAATGCGGGCATAAGAGGCTGCATGGGCGGCATTAAAACCATAGCGGGCGAAAGGCTCAATCCATTCCCATAAACGATGGGCAATTTTTTTCTCGATACCATTTTTAATCAAACCTTCAATAAATTTTGTCTTTTGCGCTTCTAATAAAGATTTTATCTTTTTTCCCACTGCTTTTCTTAAAATATCCGCTTCTCCCATGGTAAAACCAGCCAAATCATGGGCGATTTTCATTAACTGTTCTTGGTAAACACAAATGCCGTAAGTTCTTTCTAAAATTGGCTTTAATTTCGGATGTAAATATTCGATTCTCTCTAAACCATGTTTTCTTCTAATATAAGAAGGAATAAATTCCATTGGTCCCGGTCGGAACAGAGCAATCATTGCAATAATGTCATCAAATTTAGTTGGTTTTAACTCTTTTAAATACTTTCTCATTCCTTGCGATTCTACTTGAAATACTCCAATTGTCTCTCCTCTAGACAAAAGCCTATAAACTAAAGGGTCATCAAAGCCTAATTGATCCAAGCTTATTTCTTTGCCATAAACTTTTCGGATAATCCGCAAAGTGTTTTTGATAATCGTTAGATTGGCTAAACCTAAAATGTCAATTTTTAAAAGACCTATTTTTTCTAAAGAATACATATCGTATTGGGAAACAATTTCTTTTTCTGACCGAGATGAATGTTGCAAAGGCAAATAATGGGTTAATGGTTCCCGGGAAATGACAATTCCAGCCGCATGAGTGGAAGCATGTCGAGCTACTCCTTCTAATTTTTTTGCCATCTCTATTACTTCTCGGGCATCTTCATTTGTTTCATAAAGTTCTCTTAACTCAGGAATAGTTTCTAAAGCTTTTTCTAAATCTAAATTAAAAGGAATTAATTTGGAGATTTTATCCCCCAAAGAATAAGGTTTCCCCAATGCTCGACAAACATCCCGCACAGCCAATCTGGCTTTCATTATTCCGAAAGTCACGATTTGGGCAACGTGATCTTGGCCGTATTTTTTGGTTAAATATTCGATCACCTCTTGCCGGCTAGCGTCAGAAACATCTAGATCAATATCAGGAGGTTGAATTCTTTCCGGATTTAAAAATCTTTCAAAATAGAGATTATATTTTAAGGGATCAATGGCCGTAATTCTTAAAACATAAGCCACTAATGAACCGCCAGCCGATCCTCGAGTATTGGTCGGAATTCCCCTCTCGCGGGCAAAGCGAATAATATCATAAATAATCAAGAAATAGTCGCTAAAACCTGTCTTTTTTATGACCTCTAATTCATATTCTAGTCTTTGGATAGCTTCTTGATTATCTTTTGAATACTTTTGGAAAAGCCCTTGATAAGCTAATTCTTTTAAATATTCAAAAGAATCTTTTCCCCCCGGAACCTCAAAATAAGGTAAAATTACTTTTCCTAAAGGAATTTCCAAATTACAGGCATCAACAATTTTTTTGATATTTTCAAATAATTGAGGATAAGAAGAAAAATCCTTTAATATTTCTTCTTTGCTCTTAAAATGCAGGTTCATCTGGGCCATGGTAAATCTTTCTTTCTCATCAAAGGAAGAATTAGTTTGAACAGCCAATAAAACTTCATGAGCTTTTTTATCCTCGGGATTTAAATAGTGAATATCAGTGGTTATAATGGCCGGAATTCCTGTTTCCTCGGAAATTTTTAATAAATTTTTATTTATCTTTTCTTGATCATCCATTTCCGGGTGATGCTGTAATTCCAAATAGAAATTACCTTGGCCAAAAATCTCTTGATATTCTAAAGCCGTTTCTTTTGCTTTTTCGTAATTATTTTGTAAAATAAGCTTGGCTATTTCTCCTTGGGCGCAAGCTGATAAACCAATCAAACCTCGGCAATGCTTCCTTAATAACTCCTTGTCAATTCTTGGTTTATAATAAAATCCTTCCAACTCCGAAATAGTGACTAATTTTAAAATATTCTGGTAGCCTTCATAATTTTTAGCCAACAGCACTAAATGGGACAAGTTAGTGTCAATTTTCGGCACCTTATCAGAAAGTTTTCTTGGCGCGATATAAACTTCTACCCCAATAATTGGTTTAATACCCATCTCTTTTGCTTTGTTGTAGAATTCTATGGCTCCGTATAAAACCCCATGATCGGTTAAAGCCAAAGCATCAAAACCAAATTCTTTTGCTTTTAACAGCAATTTCTCTGGTTGAACCATCCCATCTAATAACGAATAATGAGAGTGAGTATGTAAATGAGTGAAGTACATAGTTCTCTCTTGCAAAATCTTTCCTATTTTATCATAGAAAAATTTTAAAAGAAAAATTTTTCTTGACAAATTAAAAATTTTCTCTCTCCATTAAAAAAATGAATTTTAATTTTGAAAAATTTTTATTTAAAAAAGGATTTCAAATCATTATTGGATTGGATGAAGCCGGCCGGGGACCTTTAGCCGGTCCTGTTTATGCGGGAGCAGTTTTAATCCGAAAGAAAGATTTAAAAAAACTAAAAAAATACAAAAAAGTTATTGAAGCTGTTAGGGATTCAAAAAGGTTAAAAGAAAACATTAGAAAAGAAATTTTTGATTTCTTTAATCAAGCAAAAGTTTTGTCATTTTCTTTTTCTTTTGTTTCGGAAAAAATTATTGACAAAATAAACATTGAAAGAGCAACAAAAAAAGCAATGAAAAATTGTTTAAAAAAATTTAATCTCCCTTTAAAATGTTTTAAAAAAACTGTGATTTTAATCGACGGCAATAAAATTTTGGATGAAAATATTCCTATAAAGCAAATTCCTATTATCAAAGGAGATGATAAAATTTTTACTATCGCTTTAGCTTCTATTATTGCTAAAGTAAAAAGAGATGATAAAATGAAAAAATTATCTAAAAAATATCCTTTTTATAAATTTGAAATTCATAAAGGCTATCCAACAAAACTACATTTAGAATTATTAAAAAAATACGGTCCTTGTCAAATTCACCGAAAAACTTTTAATCCAATAAGATTTATTGATTTATGAAAAAACTTTTAGTAATTTTAGGGCCAACATCGTCTGGAAAATCAGATCTTGCAATTAAAATAGCCAAAAAATTTAAAGGAGAAATTATTTCCGCTGACTCTCGGCAAGTTTATATTGGAATGGATCTGGGAACTGGCAAAGTAAAAAAAGACAAGAATAAAAAGTCAAATTTTTATTATAGCCAAGGAATTCGTCATCATTTATTAGATGTTGTAAGCCCAAATAAATATTTTTCTGTTTACCAATATCAAAAATTAGCAAAAAAGGCGATAAAAGATATTTTAAAGCGAAAAAAATTGCCAATTCTATGCGGAGGCACTGGCCTTTATATCTCTTCCGTTATTGAAAATTGGCAATTTCTTAAAATAAAACCGGACTTTAAATTAAGGAAGAAATTGGAAAAATTATCCGCAAAAGAATTATTTCAAAAAATAAAAAAAATAGACCCAAAAAGGGCTAAAAATATCGATCCGAAAAACAAAAGGCGTTTAATCAGAGCAATAGAGATTGCTCTTCAATTAGGAAAAGTTCCGCCATTAGAAAAGAAACCATTAAAAATGGATATTCTAATTTTAGGGATTAAAAAAGAGAGAGAAGAATTAAAAAAACTGATTAAAAAAAGATTAGAAAAGAGGTTGAAGGAAGGAATGATTGAAGAAGTAAAAAAATTAAAAGAAAAAGGAGTTTCTAATGAAAGATTGGAAAGTTTTGGTCTAGAATATCGCTATATTAATCGCTATTTAGAAAGGAAAATAAACTTTGAAGAAATGAAAAAACAATTATTAAAAGCAATTATTGATTATGCCAAAAGACAAATGACTTGGTTTAAAAAAATGGAAAATGTTTATTGGATTAAAGACGAAAAAGCAGCCTTAAAGTTAACAAAAAATTGGTTAAAAAATTCTACAAAGAATTAATTTTTTCTTTTATAATTGAGGCTAAATCCTGAACATTAACCGCCCCTTTTAATTTTTTCATTGCTTGGCCGATTAAGAATTGCAAGGCGTTTTCTTTTCCTTTTTTATAATCTTGAACCGCTTGCTGATTTTCAGCTAATACTTCTTGAATAGTGTTTTCAATCATGCCGTGATCCTCTATTTTTTCCATCCCTCTTTCTTTGATTATCTTTAATGGATCTCCACCACTTTGAGAAATCTCAATCAATAAATCTTTCGCTACCCGCGAAGAAATTTTGTCTTCTAAAAGCAGAGCGATAATCTGAGCAAAATCAAATGGGGTGATTTTTAATTGATTAAAATCTATTTTATTTTTTTGGATAATCCCTAAAATATCCGTTGATAAATAATTAAAAGCCAATTGATAAATTTTTTCATCCTTTGTTTTTTCTTTTAATAATTTGATTGTTCTTTCGTAAAAGTCGCACAGAAAAGGTGATTTTAAAAACAGATTAGCAGAAAGGGAGTTTAATCTATAATCTTTCATTATCCTTATTTTCTTTTCCCATGGCAATTCCTTTATCTCCTTTTTTATTTCTTCTAAAGAAAAATATTCAAAAACCTTTAAAGGCGGAAGATCCGGTTCTGGAAAATACCTATAATCTTGAGCTTCTTCTTTAAATCTTTGAGAATAAGTAATTCCTTTAACATCATCCCACCCTCGAGTTTCTTGGATAATTTTTTCTCCATTTTCCAAAAGTTTTTTTTGCCGTTCTATTTCAAAAGCAATTGCTCCTTCCACTGCCCTAAAAGAATTTAAATTTTTTATTTCTACTTTTGTTCCCAAATTATTTTCTCCCTTTTTTCTTAAACTAATATTTACCTCACAACGCATTTGCCCTTTTTCCATGTCAGCGTCAGAAACATCTAATTCTTTAAACAATAAATGAAGACTCTCGGCAAAAATTCTGGCTTCTTTGGCCGAGTGAATAACCGGTTCAGTTACTAATTCCATTAATGGAACTCCCGCTCGATTAAAATCAATTAGAGTCGAAGTTTTGTCCTCTGCGTGAACTAATTTAGCAGTATCTTCCTCTAAATGAATTCTTCGAATTTTAATCCTTGGGAGCTCTAAATTATCTTCTTCTGTTAAAAATAAGGGTAATTCTCCGTTTAAACATAAAGGTTGGTCGTATTGAGAAATTTGGTAACCCTTTGGTAAATCCGGATAAAAATAATTTTTTCGATCGAATTTTGATAAATTTAAAATATTGCAGTTCAAAGCCAAACCCACTTTTAAAACTAATTTAACCGCTTCTTCATTGATAGTTGGTAAAACTCCGGGATGACCAAGACAAACGGGACAAATATTAACATTGGGGATTTTCTCCCTTGAATTATTTAAACAGGCGCAGAACATTTTTGTCCTCGTTTTTAACTCCGTATGAATTTCTAAACCAATGACTGGTTCGTATTCCATTAATTAAAAATTATTCTTCTATTTCAATGCCCATACTTCTGGCTGTTCCTTTAACCATTTCTATGGCTGATTCCAAATTATCAGTATTTAAATCTTTTATTTTCCTTTTAGCTATTTCTTCTAATTGCTTTTTATTAACCTTTCCTACTTTTTGCCTTAAAGGGTCAGAAGCTCCCTTTTCAATCCCCGCTGCCTTTTTTAAAAGATAAGAAACAGGGGGTTCTTTAAAAGTCAAATCAAAAGATCTGTCTTGATAGATAAATATTTCTACCGGGATTACCTCTCCCATTTTATCTTTTGTAGCCTCATTGAAACGAGAACAAAATTCTTGAATGTTGACCCCGTGTTGGCCCAAAGCCGGTCCCACTGGTGGCGCAGGAGTCGCTTGCCCGCCGGGGATTTGTAAACTTAATTTTGCTTTTATTATTTTAGCCATAATTATATTTTCTCAATTTGTAAAAAATCTAAATCAACAGGCGTATCTCGACCAAACAAAGAGACCAATACTTTAACCCTCCCCCTTTCTTCGTCAATTTCGCTTACTTTCCCTTCTTTTCCTTTAAAGGGGCCGTCGGTAATTTTAACCAAATCGCCAATCCTAAAAATAATTTTATATTTTGGTTCTTCGCCTCCTATTCTCCTTAAAATTTCTTGCATTTCTTCCGGATCAACGGGCCGAGGAGTTGTTCCGCTGCCAACAAAACCTGTCACCATAGGCGTATTTCTAACTATATACCAAGAATCATCGGTAACAATCATATCAACAAAAACATAACCAGGATAAATTTTTTCTTCAACCACCATCCTTTTCCCATTTTTTATTTTCACCTTCTTTTCTTTTGGCACTAAAACATTAAAAATTTTATCTTGAAAGCCAAAAGCTTCCACCCTTTGTTGAAGGCTTTTGGCAACGGCATCTTCATAACCCGAATAAGTGTGAATAACATACCAATTTCTTCCTAAATTAATCTGCTGCTTAGGCATATTTTTTAAGTAATAATCAATTTCATTGCTATTAATAATAAATAATCAAGCAAACCTAACCCCAAAGCAACTACCAATGACAAAACTATCACTGAAAAAGTGTTTCTTAAGGCTTCTTTTTTAGTGGGCCAATTGACCTTTTTTAATTCCAAAAAAGAGCTCTTAAAATAATCCTTTAATTTTTGGTAGTATTTTTTCATTTTTTTAAAAAAGCCCTTTCAGGGCTAAGAATAGAATACTAAATTATTTTCTCTTTGTCAAATTAAAATTTAAATTTTAAATAGCCATTTCCTCCAAAGCTTTTATCCTTTCTTCAATTGGTGGATGAGTAGAAAAAAGATTCAAAAACCATTCCCCTTTTTTTCTTTTTCTGTAAGGATCAGATATATATAAATGGGCAAAAGCGGGATAAAAACTTGAGTGTTTTTTGTGTCTAAAGATATCTTTTTAAAAGCGTTAATCAATCCTTGAGGATAGCGAGTTAAAAGCACAGCGGAGGCATCGGCTAAAAACTCTCTTTTCCGAGAAATCGCCAATTTTAATAAATAAGCGAAAAGATAAGCGAAAATAGCCACTAAAAATCCAATCAGGATAACGAAACCAGTATTTTCCCGCTTCCTATCTTCGGAATAAAAATCAAAACGAAAAATTAATCGAGATAAATAAGCAATACCGGAAACTAAAATTGCTATTACCGAGAGAAGCAAAATATCATTATTTTTAATGTGAGAAAACTCATGGGCAATTACTCCTTCTAATTCTAATTTATCTAATTTCTCAATGGCCCCTCGAGTCAAACAAATAACACTATTTTTAGGATTCCGACCAGTTGCGAAAGCATTAATAGAATCATCATCTAAAATATAAATTTTTGGTGTTGAAAGCCCAGCGGTAATGGCTAAATTTTCAACCAAATTATAAACTTCCGGATATTCTTCTTTTTTTAAAGGTTTTGCTTTAGAAAAAGATAAGATAAACTTATCACAATACCAATAGCTTAAAAAACCTTGGAAAAAAGAAAGAAAAAGGGCAAAATAAAAAATTTCTGGTAAGTTAAAAAAATAGGCAAAAAAAATTCCTAAAAGAATAATAATAAAAGAAAACAAAAAAATAAAAAGCCATGTGCGAAAAATATTTTTTTCGACTTGTTGATAAACACTCATAATGAAGGTTTAAAATTCAACTTTCGGAACTTCTCTTTCCCTCTCCTCTTCAATCTCAAAAAGAGGTTCTTCTTTAAAACCAAAAATTTTAGCAAAAATACTATTGGGCAGAACTTTTAAGGAAATATTATAATCTCTGACTGTGGAATTGTAAAACCTTCTCGAGGCTTGAATTTTGTCTTCGGTATTGACTAATTCTTTTTGAAGCTCCAAAAAATTCTGATTAGCTTTTAATTCCGGATAGTTTTCTGCCACAGCAAATAAAGTTTTTAAAGTTTGAGAGAGTTGATTATCTGCTTCTAATTTCTCCTTTTGGGAAGTAGAAGAAAGAACTCTTGCTCGAGATTCTGTAACTTTTTCAAAAACTTCCTTCTCGTGAGCCATATAACCTTTAACTGTTTCTACTAAATTAGGAATTAAATCGCATCTTCTTTTCAATTGTACCTCAATATCAGCCCATGCTTCTTTCACTCTTAATTTTCTTTTTATAAACCCATTGTAAACTATAACTATGTAAATAAGGAATACAAAAAGAAGAAAAATTAACAATCCCATGTTTTTTATTATTTTTAAAATTTTATCATTAAAATTAAAGAAAATCAATCTCTTCCCTTTTTTCAAAAAAATGATAAAATAAAAACAATGTCAAGAATATATTTATTTAATACTTTAACAAGAAAAAAAGAGATTTTTAAGCCCCTCAAAGACAAATTAGTCAGACTTTATACTTGCGGGCCAACTGTTTATTCTTATACCCATATAGGTAATTTAAGAACCTTTCTTTTTGAAGACATCCTTAAAAGGGTTCTTCTTTTTAATGGTTACAAAGTTGTTCATGTTTTAAATATTACGGATGTCGGGCATTTAGTTTCTGACGCCGATGAAGGAGAAGATAAAATTGAAAAAGCGGCAAAAAAAGAAAAAAAAGCCTCTCAAGAGATAGTAAAATTTTACACTCGCTATTTTTTCTCGGCTATTAAAAAACTTAACATCTTATCCCCTACTTATACCAAAAAAGCCTCGGAATTCATTAAAGATTATGTTATTTTTATTAAAGAATTAGAAAAAGAAGGCTTTACATATCTTACTAGTGATGGCGTTTACTTTGACACCTCAAAGTTAAAAGATTATGGGAAGCTCACTGGCCAAACTTTTGAGGAATTAAATGAGAACTTAAAAGCTGGCGCTCGAATACCTTTTTCACCGGAAAAAAGAAATATCACTGATTTCGCTTTATGGAAATTTTCGCCTAAAGACAAAAAAAGAGAAATGGAATGGGACTCTCCTTGGGGAAAAGGATTCCCAGGTTGGCATATAGAATGTGCCGTCATAAGTCTAAAATTATTGACAAGGGTCTTTCAAAAAAATAAATTAGATTTTAACCTATTTGAGCCAATTGATATTCATTGCGGAGGAATTGATCATATTCCAATTCATCATACTAATGAAATGGCGGAAATAGAAGCTTTATCAAAAAAACCATTTGCCCTATACTGGCTTCATTCAAATTTTTTGGTCTTAAAAGAAGAAAAAATGGCAAAATCCGAAGGAAATGTTCTTCTTCTCGAAGATCTTATGAAAAAAGGATATCCTCCTTTAGCTTTCCGTTATCTTACTTTAACTACTCATTATCAAAGTCCTTTAGAATTTTCTTTTGAAGCTTTAGAAAGCGCTTATAACGCCTTAAAAAATCTTTATGAATTTGTAAAAAATTGCCTGTGGGAACAACAATTCTTAAAAGAAAAAAGTAATAAAGCTTTTAGTATCAAAAAGTACAAACAAGAATTTCAGAAAGCAATCAATGATAATTTAAATACCCCTCAAGCTTTAGCTGTTTTATGGAATTTAATTTCTGAATATAATAAAATAAAGAAAGATAAAAATAAAATTCATCTTTTGAGCCCACGAGAAACCTATAAAACCCTCCTCTTATTTGATAGGATACTGGGGTTAGGTTTAGAAAAAGTAAAATTAGAAAAGATTCCTCAAAATATTAAAAAATTATTAGCCTTACGAGAAAAATATAGGAAAAACAAAAACTGGGAACTAGCGGATAAAATCAGAGAAGAAATAAAATTAAAAGGTTATAATATAGAGGATACAATTTTTGGCCCGAAAATAATAAAAATAAAATAATAATGGCAACGAACAATAATTTTTCCGAAAAACTTCCACCTCAAAATTTAGAGGCTGAAGAATCAGTTTTAGGCGCGTTGATAATTGATAATGACGCAATCATTAAGGTAGCCGACATTTTATCCCCTCAGGATTTTTATAATCCTTTAAATGGTCATATTTATCAAGCCATCTTAAATTTATACGAAAAAAATATTCCGGTTGATATAGTTTCGCTCTCCAATAGGTTAAAAGAATTAAATCTTTTAGAAGAAATTGGAGGGGTAAGTTATTTAACCAATTTAGTCAATAAAACTCCTTCCAGCGCCCATGTTGTTCATTACGCAAAAATAGTTCACCAAAAAAAGGTTTTAAGAGATTTAATCAATGCTTCTTATAAAATTGCTGAATTAGGCTGGGAAGAAGCAGAAGATATCAATAATATTTTAGATCAAGCGGAACAGATCATTTTTTCAATTTCCCAAAAATCCATTACCCATGAATTTGTCCGATTGAAAGAAGAGTTAATTAAAGCCTTTGAAAGAATAGACCAATTGCACAAAGGAGGAGGAAGGATACGAGGAATTCCCACTGGTTTTGAAGATTTAGACCATTATTTGGCTGGGCTTCAGAAATCAGACTTAATTATTTTAGGAGCAAGGCCATCCTTGGGTAAAACATCTTTAGCCCTAGATATTGCCCGCTATGCCGCTGTCAAAGAAAAAGTTCCTGTTGGTATTTTTTCTTTAGAGATGTCAAAGGATCAAGTTGTTGATCGTCTAATTGCCGCTGAATCTTCAGTCGATTTATGGAAAATTAGAACTGGGCATTTATCAACCGAGGGTGAAATTAATGATTTTGTTTTAATCCAAGATGCTCTTTCCCGCTTGGCAGAAGCGCCGATTTTTATAGATGATATGCCTTCGCCCACTGTTATGCAACTAAGAACAATGGCCAGAAGACTCCAATCAGAAGTTGGGTTAGGTTTATTAATAATTGATTATTTGCAGTTAATTAATCCAAGCACAACTAGAGAAAGCACCGTTCAACAATATTCAGAAATTTCTCGAGGGTTAAAAAGTTTGGCTCGAGAGTTAAATATTCCGGTATTAACTATTTCTCAACTTTCTCGAGCGGTGGAGCAAAGAACTCCGCCCGTACCTCGTCTTTCTGATTTAAGAGAAACCGGAAGCATTGAGCAAGACGCAGATGTCGTTTTATTTATTTATCGAGAAGATAAATATAAACAAGAAACAGAGAAAAAAAATATTGCTGATATCATTATCGCCAAACATAGAAATGGTCCTTTAGGGATAGTTTCCTTATACTTTAACGAACAATTAGCTAGCTTCAGGAATTTAGAGAAAGAAGAATTTTATAGTTTTGATGAAACAGAACCGCCATTAGAAGAGTAAAAAATAAAATGGAATTATCAAAAAATTTTAAAAAAATTACAGAAATTCTCTCTAGCCTTCCTGGATTAGGCCCTCGCCAGTCTTTAAGATTGGCTTTCTATTTATTAAAAAAAAATGAAAATTTCAAAAAAAGTTTTTTAGAAAACTTTTCTGAATTTTTCTCCAAAATTAAGCTTTGTCAGAAATGCTATTTCCCTTATGAACCAAAAATAGAAGAAGATAAATTATGCGAAATTTGCCGAGACAAAACTCGAGATCATTCGATCATTTGCGTTGTCGAAAAAGAAACCGATCTATTAACAATTGAAAAAACTAAAAAATTTAAAGGAGTATATTTTATTTTGGGCGGTCTTTTAAAAGACCTTGATAAAAATAAAATTCGAGAATTAAGAATCAATACACTTATTCAAAGATTAAAAGAGGATAAACCTAAACCTAAAGAAGTAATTTTGGCTTTTAGCCCAACCTCTGAAGGAAATTTTACTAGTTATTATTTAGAAAAATTATTTAAAAATTCAAAAATCAACATTAAAATTAGCCGGCCAGCCACTGGCCTTCCTTTCGGCGGAGAAATTGAATTTGCTGATACTGAAACTTTAATAAAAGCTTTGGAAGGAAGAAAATAAATTACAATAAACCAACAATCAAAATTGCAACAATCGAAATTAACTTTATCAAAATATTCAAAGAGGGTCCGGCTGTATCTTTAAAAGGATCACCCACTGTATCGCCGATAACTGCCGCTTTGTGAGGTTCGGATTTTTTCCCGCCAAAATTCCCTTCTTCAATGTATTTTTTAGCATTATCCCAAGCTCCACCAGAATTAGCCATTACTAAGGCTAAAAGAAAGCCAGAAGAAATTGACCCGATTAATAACCCACCTAAAGATTCTTTTCCCAAAAGAAAGCCAACAATCACTGGCGAAATAATTGCCAACAAAGAAGGCAAAATCATTTCTTTTAAGGCAGCACCGGTGACAATTTCCACACATTTGCCATATTCTGCTTTGGCCTTTCCTTCTTTTAGACCGACAATTTCTTTAAATTGTCTTCTCACTTCTTCAACCACTTTATAAGCCGCTTTCCCAACTGCCTCCATCGAAAAAGCGGAAAACAAAAATGGCAATAAAGCGCCTATAAAAATTCCAAGAAAAACTTTAACATCAGCTAAATTTAAAATTGATAAATTAGCAATTTGAAGATAGCTTACTAATAGAGCAAAAGCAGTTAAGGCAGCAGAACCAATGGCAAAACCTTTTCCCATAGCGGCAGTAGTATTGCCAACGGCATCTAGTTTTTCTGCTTCTTTTCTAATCTCTTCTCCTAATTCTGCCATCTGAGCAATACCAGCAGCATTATCAGCTACCGGACCATAACAATCAATCGCCAAACAAATAGCCAAAGTGGAAAGCATTCCCACTCCAGCCAAAGCAATACCATAAACACCTAAAATGTAATAAGCGCCTAAAATCGCCAAAGTAATAACAATAACTGGTATAAAAGTACTCTTCATACCCAAAGACAAGCCACTGATAATATTAGTCGCTGCTCCTGCCTGGCAAGATTCTGCCAATTTCTTTGTTGGTGAATAAGAACTGGAAGTATAGTATTGGCTAATAAAACCAATAATAACCCCGGAGACTAATCCCAACAGAACCGAGATAGTGATTTTATATTGAGAAATGAAAATAAATTTATCCAAAAGTAAAGTAAAGATAATCATTAAAATAGTGGAAAGATAAGTCCCTTCATTAAAAACTTTTTGGGCGTCTTTTTTCTTGGAAAAAGTGATCCAAAAAATTCCAAAAAGACTAGAGAGTAAACCGATTACTCCTAAAAAGAGGGGGATAAAAATTGGATTAGATAGCAATCCTTTTGTGGCACTTTTTAAAGTTACTGTCACGCCTAAAACCATTGCCGCAATAATTGATTCAACATAACTTTCAAATAAATCCGCTCCCATGCCAGCAACATCGCCAACATTATCTCCAACATTATCAGCAATTACCGCTGCGTTTCGAGGGTCATCTTCCGGAATATCAGATTCTACTTTTCCTACTAAATCAGCGCCGACATCAGCTGCTTTTGTGTAAATTCCTCCTCCCACTCGAGCGAATAAGGCGACGGCAGAAGCACCAAAACCAAAGCCGTAAATAATTTGGGGATCCTTAATCAAAAAGTATAAAATCGCAACACCTAAAAGGCCTAAACTAACAACCATTAACCCCATCACGCTACCGGCCTGAAAAGCAATATTTAAACCTTTTTTGGTTGATTCTTCTAATCCTTCGGCTACTCGAGCATTGGCAGAGGTAGCCACTCTCATTCCAACATTACCGGCTAAAATAGAGAAGAAAGCTCCCAAAAGAAAAGATAAAGCAGTCAATTTATTAATAAAAAAGAAAAGAAGAAGAAAAACTAAAAGGGTAAAAATAGCAATTATTTTGTATTCTTTCATCAAGAAAGCGGAAGCGCCTTCTTTGATTGCCAAATTTATTTCTTTGACTCTTAAATTTTTAATTTCTTTCTTTAAAATTTTATAAGAAAAGAAAAACGAGGCGAGAAAACCTAAGAGAATTAAAATAGAAGTTAAATAGTAGGGCATATTTTTAAAATTATTTTTAAAAATTTTATTTTTGAATAAACAAAAATTATCTCAAAAAAAAGAAAAAGTCAAGAAAAACAGCCATCTTAAAGATGGCTGTTTTAAAGATTACAAAACCGATTCATTAGTACTCTTCTGGTTCTTCTGGCAATGATTCATGTTGATGCTCTTTCTTTTCCGGTAAATCTGCCACTACTACTCTTGTGGTTAAAAACATTGAAGCGACAGAAGAAGCATTTTCTAAAGCAGAACGAGTCACCTTTGTCGGATCAACAATACCCGCTTCTATCATATTGACTATTTCCCCTGTCAAAGCGTTAAATCCTTCGTAGGTATTGAGCTGTTTCACTTTTTCTAAAATAACCGCCCCATCATAACCAGCATTTTCAGCAATTCTCTTTAACGGTTCCTCCAAAGCTCTCTTCATTATTTCAATTCCCACTTTTTCGTCTTCATTTTCTGCTTGAATTTTTTCTAAAGCTTTCAAAGCTCGAATTAAAGCCACACCACCACCTGGGACAATACCTTCTTCTAAAGCTGCCTTTGTGGCTCTTACTGCATCTTCCACTCGATGTTGTTTTTCTTTTTGCTCAACCTCTGTTGCCGCCCCAACTTTAATTACTGCTACACCACCGGATAATTTAGCTAATCTTTCCTCTAATTTTTCTTTATCAAACTCTGATTCCACCTTTGAAAGTTCAGTTTTAATTTGTTTAATCCTTTTCTCAATCATCTCTTTTGAACCAGCGCCTTCAACAATAGTTGTATTCTCTTTATCAATAACGACTCTTCTAGCTTGGCCTAAATCGTTCAATTCGGCTTTTTCTAATTTTAATCCGACTTCTTCGCTTATTACTCGGCCGCCGGTTAGAATAGCAATATCTTCTAATAAATCTTTTCTTCGATCACCAAAACCAGGAGCTTTTACCGCTACTACATTAAAGACTCCTCTTAATTTATTTAAAATTAAAGTGGCTAAAGCTTCACCAGTAACATCATCGGCAATAATCAAAATATCTTTTCTCCCGCCTTGTAAAATTTTATCCAGTAAAGGCAAAATATCATGAATACTGGAAATCTTCTGGTCGGTAATAATGATATAAGGGTCCTCTAGGACTGCTTCCATCCTTTCAGTATTAGTTACCATATATGGAGAAATATATCCCCTATCAAATTGCAAACCCTTTACTGTTTCTTTAGATAATCCCAAGGTTTTTGATTCTTCAACAGTAATAATTCCATCTTTCCCTACTTCTTCAATAATAGAAGCAATCATTTCTCCGATTTCTTTGTCTTGGGAAGAAATAGTTGCCACATTGGCTATTTCTTCATATTTACTCACGCTTTGAGAAATATTTTTTAATTCTTCAATAACTGTTTTCTTCGCTTTTTCTATTCCTTTTTTTAATCCTAAAGGATTAGCGCCAGCGGCAACATTTTTTAAACCAGCGGTAATAATAGAATGAGCCAAAACAACAGCAGTTGTTGTTCCATCACCGGCAACATCATTAGTCTTTTCAGCTGCTTCTTTGATAATCTCTGCCCCAATATTTTCAATTTTATTCGGCAATTCAATCTCTTTAGCAATCGTTACTCCGTCATTAGTGATAACTGGGGTGCCAAAACCTCTATCTAAAATCACATTTAAACCTTTCGGTCCTAAAGTAATACTCACAGCTTTTGCCAACTTATCAATTCCTTTTTTTAGTAATTGTTGGGCTTTGGCGTCGAAAAGTATTTGTTTGGCCATATTTTTTTATTTTTATTAAGTTATTTTCCAAGACCTTGAATTATTCCAAAATAGCTAAAATATCATCTTCTCGAATAACCAAATATTCTTTTTCTTCAATTTTTATCTCAGTGGGAGCATATTTTGTAAATAAAACCTTATCACCAACCTCTACTTCCATAGGAATAATTTTTCCCTCTTCATTCTTTTTTCCGGGACCAACCGCAATTACTTTTCCCATCATTGGTTTTTCTTCCGCATTATCCGGAAGATAAATTCCAGATTTAGTAACTTTTTCTTCATTTATAGGTTCAACAAAGATATGATCAGATAAGGGTTTTATTTCCATAGTTTTTATAAATTATTATTTTTATTTTTATTAGCAGACCAAATGACCAGTTGCTAATTTAAAATTTTACTAATTAAAAAAAATTTGTCAAGAGAAAAACAGGGGCGATCCGCTCAAACGGATCGCCCCTGGATTAATGATTTATTATTCTTCGTTTTCCTCTGTTTCTTCATCTAAATCTTCTTCTTCTTGATCTTCCTCAGAATCAACTTCTTCATCATCTTCATCTTCTTCTTCTAATTCTTCTTCTGCCCAGTCCTCATCTTCTAGTTCCTCTTCTGACATTAAAAGTTTTTTTATTTCTTCAGTAAAGGTTAAATGGCTCATAAATACAAATTATTATTTTTTCTCGACCATTTCTAGGTTTTAAATATATTACAAATTTTTAGATAAATGTCAAGCGCATATCAAATTTATTAAAGTTGACAAAGTAAGTTTTATCTTTTATACTTGTAATATGCTTTTAAAGCTCTTTTAAATTTTTTCTAATTTTCCATTATTACCCCTTTATTAATCCCCTGCAAAAGCATTTTTCCTTCCGGACTTCCCTCCTTTCCTTTGCTTTTGCGGGGGATTGGATATAGATTTTAAAATTTATTTAAATTTTAAAAGGAGGTGAAAGTTTATTTTAATTTCACTTTAAATCCTTTTATTAGCTCTTTTAAAATTTAAAAATCAAAATTATTTCCAGCGAAAGGAGGAAAAATTATTATGTGTGAGTGGCTAGCCAAAAAATGCTACTATTGTAAATTCTCGGAATATGAAAAAGATAGATTGAAGTCTCTTATTTATCTTTACAGGGATCAAGAAAGCAATAAACCAGTGGTATATTACAAGAAAATTTCAAACTTCGAACTTTGCAAAATCTTAAATTCCTTTCTTAGCAGAGATGACGGTAATCAGAAAGATTGTTTTCTTTTAGAAATATTGATGAACATTCTAGGGATCAAAAATTCCTTAGAATGTGTTCCAGTCCATAGAAAGATTTAGGGGGCGAGGCGCCCCCTTTTTTATTTGATTTATTTTTTAAAATTTTGTATTATAAAACAATTAAAAGGTCAAAAAAATAATTTCAAAAAATAAACTTTTAAAAAAATGGCGAAAACAAAAAACAGCAATAGCCAAAATTATCTTTTATATTTTATTGCAATCCTTTGTTTAGGATTTTTTATTTATTGGGGATTTAAAAACCCAAATAAATCTGTTCAACCTTCCCCTCAAACAGCTACCGTGAAACAAGCCTTAGAATTTATTGAAAAAAATTTAGTTGGCCAAAAAACTGAATTAAAACAAGTCAATGAGGAAAGCGGCGTTTATAAATTGATTTTAAAAATCCAAAACGAAGAAGCGCCGGTTTATTTATCAAAAGACGGGAAATTACTTTTCCTTCAATCAATTAACTTAGAAGAAACAAATAAGGAAATTTCCTCTCAAACATCGCCCAAGGTTTCAAAATGCGAAGATGTTAAAAAAGAAAATCAACCCGTATTAGAAGCTTTTATTGTAAGTCAATGTCCTTTTGGACTTCAGATGCAAAGAATTTTAAATGAATTAAGAAAAAATATTCCTCAATTAGAACCTTATGTTATTGTTCGCTATATTGGAGAAATTAGAGATAATAAAATTACCTCTATGCATGGTGATGAAGAAGCCCAGGAGAATTTAAGACAAATTTGTATCCGAGAAGAACAAAAAGACAAATATTGGCCTTATGTTGATTGCTACATTCAAGAAGGAAAAACAAAAGAATGCTTAAAATCAGCGCAAATTGATGAACATAAATTAAACGAATGTTTG
>JBNAWD010000039.1:0-3905 GCA_049699995.1 Minisyncoccia bacterium
AAGGGAGAGACCCTGAAAAAAACCTTGGAAAATCTCATATGTTGCCATATTTATATGCGACCGCATATATTTAACGCAACATTTCAAAGGCTAAAGTCTAATTTTATTTTTACCAACCTTACCAGATGATTTTGTGGTTATATCTTAATGGTTCTATCTTTGCTCGATCGGTTAAAAGATAGAACTTTTTTAAATTAAAAAATTTTTTAAAAGAAATCTTATCAAGGTCTGTCCTTTATAAAGGATGGATCTTATTATATGTAAGGATTAATTTTCCTTATTTCCCCGCCCTAATCTGATATAGATTGTTATAATAAGATATTTTAAATATGGCTTGACAGAAAGCCTTAAAGTTTTTAAGATGATAATGTAATTTTACCAGTTTAAATTTTATGAAAGGGGGTGAAAAATAAACATGACTAAAGCTGATTTAGTCGCCCAGGTAGCTAAAAAAGTTGGTTTAACGACAAAAGCCGCCAAAGAAGCAGTATCAGCGGTTTTTAACACCATTTCTGACGCTTTAAAAAGAGGTGAAAAAGTGGTGGTTACCGGTTTTGGCACCTTTATGGTAAGAAAAAGAGCCGCCAGAAAAGGCCGCAATCCTCAAACCGGAGCGGAGATTCAAATTCCTGCCACTAAAACACCTGGTTTTACTGCTGGTAAAAGCCTTAAAAGATTAGTTAAGTAAAAATAAGCCTGCGGTTAATTTTAAAACAATCCCGACATAGTCGGGGTTGTTTTTTTATTATCTTTTGTGTATAATAAAATTACTATATGTTTAAAAAGATATCTTTTTGCCTTTTATTTTCTTTTTTGGTTTTAATTATTCCCTTAAGCGTATATTTTTTAGAATCAGCTTATCAGGTTAAAGCCGATCAGGAAAGAGTGATTTATGATTTACCATACCCCGGACTTCTTCCTGATCATCCTTTATATTTTTTAAAAGCAATTAGAGATCGGCTAAACGACTGGCTTACCCGAGATTATATTAAAAAAGCCCAGCTTTATTTACTTTATTCTGACAAAAGAGCCAATAGCAGTCTGTTTTTAGCCAAGAAAGGAAGGAATAATTTAGCTATTTCCACTCTTTCAAAGGCAGAAAAATACTTTTTAAAAATCCCTTCTCTTTTAAAAGAAGCAAAAAAACAAGGCCAAGATGCTCCGGCAGGCTTTATTGAAAAATTAAAATTAGCCAATGCTAAACACAGGGAAATTGCCGATAATTTCCTAAAAACAATGCCTCAGGGATTAAATTCTTCAATTATCGAGGTTATTAAAATAAACGAGCAGATAAAAAACCAACTGGAAAAATTTTAATTTAAAGCAAAAATAACTGCCAATAAGAAAAAATTCTGCGGCAAAGTTAACCAATAATGATCAAAAAATCCAGTAATTAAAATAGTAGTGAGTAAATAATAGTTGGCCGTGATAATTTTTTTGGATTTTTTGACTAAAAAATAAATTAAAACAAACCAACCAATTATTCCTAATTCTACTAATGACAAAAGAAAAATATTATGTACTGGTTGGTTAAAAAAAAGATAGATTGATGAGGAAATTTTATTTTGGGCGATTAAATAATTACCCAGACCAACGCCAAAAAAAGGAGTTTTCTCCAAAATTAAAAAGGCATTTTTTATTAATAGAATTCTTTTTTCTACCGTTAAAACATCTCCTTTTCCCTGAAAAAAAACTATTGCCAGAATCAAAAAAATAAATATTCTTGAAATTTGACAAAGAGAACACTTTTTAAAATTTTGCCAGATATAAATAAAGTTTAACATCAGGAAAGTAAAGATAGCAATTTTTGAAAAGGAAAACAAAATCATCGCGCTGGATAAAAACAATAAAAAATATTTTAAAAACAAAAACTGATTAATTTTTTTTTGGGTTAAAAAATAAAAATATAATAAAAGATAAAAACCAGCCAAAGAGTTAGGATGAGAAAAAGTAGCATAGGGACGAAGAATTTCTTTTCCCATAAAACTAATTTTGGCAATCCCTGGAGTTGAGAGAGAAAAAAGGCGCTCGCCTAAAAAATAAAAAAAACCCTGAAGCGAGCGACTGAAAATTATTTGATTTAAGGTCAAAAATAACAAGAGAGTTGAATTTAAAATAAAAACTAAAAGAAGGGATTTTGTTGGCGGTTTATTTTTCTTGAAAATTATAAAAACTAACAAAAACTGAAAAATCCTTAACCAAAAGTAGATACTGACTGGTTTTGAAAGAGAAAAAAGAATATTTACCAGCGCCATTAAAAAAATTATTTTAAAAGATCTTAAAAAAATTTTTATTACCGAAAAATTTAAGATTAAAAGCAAAAGAAAAATTAAATCATTTAAATAAAAAGTAGGGGCTAAATAATCAACCCTTACTCCTGAAAGATAAGAAAAATTAAAAAAGAAATGTTTGCCTAGCTGCGTGGGTAAAAAAAAGAGATAAGCCAAAAGAAGAGAGTAATTGATTTTTTTAAAAAATGACTCAAAATAGCCTTTGTTGGTTAATCGGTTCGTTTTTTTCATCAACATGATTTTGAAAAATTTTAACCACGCCAAAAACCCCATCGTATCCTGGATCAACAAAAACACGGCGCTGGCGGACAATCTCTATTGCCTGTCGCAGTTTTTTACCAGCGATTTTTTCAATATCCTCATAAGGAGTTTTCATTAAAAATTCAAATTCTGTAGTTGAGGCGGTGATTTTTTCATATTCTTCACTAACTTTTTTTGGTGAGTGATAAATTTCATTTAAAATTTCCATTAGAGGAACTAAGGAAACAAAAGGGAGGTGTTTTTTTTCTTTATCAAGGACAAATGTTAAGTCATATTTGTTTTTGACAAAAATTAAATCCTCTTTTTTCAATATTTTATAAGATAAATCAACGACCCGATTTTCAACCCCAATGGTTAACGGTTTTTGACAAACGGGACAAATTTTACCATTTTTTTTAACCTCATCCGGAGAAAGTCTAATATTACATTGACGATGACCTGACCAATGATATTTTCCTTCCTCAGGAAAAAATTCAATTGTATAGCCAATTTTTAATTCAGCATTTGGATTTTGTTTTAGTGCGTTGGTAATGGTTGAATAGGTTATATAGGTCTTATATGTCTTATTAGTCTTATTAGTAATAAAAACCGTTGCTTCCCGGCCAAGCTTTTGACCGGAATGAGCATCAGAAAAAGAAACAATCGCTCTTGTTTCCAATTCTTTTATTTGCCAATTCATAATTGGATCACTACTTAAACCAGTTTCTACCGCATAGACATATGAGGAAAGTTCACCAAAGGCTTCATCAATAGAATCAAAACCGGATTTTGAACCATAAAGAGAAAACCAAGGTGTCCAAATGTGACAGGGAATAAGCAAAATTCTTTGGTCAATTTCCAAAAGCAAAGACAATAGGTCTTTCGCCGAAATACCTAAAATCGGCCGGCCATCAGATAAAAGATTAGCTCCATAATCTTGGAGTTTTTTTATTACCTTTTCACAGACCTCAATTGATGGAGAAAGGATTAGGGTGTGGATTCGCCGTTGTTTATCGCCTTGACTGTAAATTAATGAAACTTCGGTGGAAAAGATAAAATTAATATCAGAAAATTGAGGATGATTTTTTAGAATAAAAACCCCCTCATTTTTTTCAATTAAATTTTCCTTAATTTCGCGAAAAAAAAGCGGGTGGGTCCAATCGGGAATTCCAACTAAATTAATCCCTTTTTTTTTAGCCCAAAAAGCAATTTCTCTTAAATCCATTTTTTGGGAAACCGCCCGGGAATATTTTGAGTGCAGATGCAAATCAGCAATAAGGGACATAGGGATATTATAAAATAAAAATTAAAAGTTAAAAATCAAAAATTAAAAATCTAAAATTCAAGTCCCAAACCTTAATGTTAACCGACGCG
>JBNAWD010000040.1:0-2142 GCA_049699995.1 Minisyncoccia bacterium
GGTGTGGATGCTTTATCATTGTCTGGGCACAAAATTTATGGACCCAAAGGAATTGGTGCCCTATATCTTAAAAAGGGTACTCCTTTTGTTTCTCAAATTCACGGAGGGAGGCAAGAAAGAGGTAAAAGGGCAGGCACAGAAAATGTAGCTGGCATTGTGGGATTAGGTAAAGCTATTGAGATTATAAACAAAGATAAGAGTTCTTTAAAAAGGATTCAAAAATTGCGTGATTATTTAATTAAAGGAATTTTAAAAAATATTTCCGGAGTTATTCTGACTGGTCATCCCCAAAAAAGATTACCTAACAATGCTAGTTTTTGTATAAAAAATGTTGAGGGGGAGGCATTGTTAATTAGTCTTGATCAGTTGGGTATTGCTGCTTCTTCCGGTTCGGCATGTACTTCAGGCTCACTAAAACCATCTCACGTACTTTTGGCTATGGGTCTTTCTCCCGAAATAGCTCATGGTTCTTTAAGATTAACCTTGGGGAAACAAAATACCAAAGCCGAGATTGATTATTTAATAAAAGAATTGCCCAAAATTGTTCAAAGGTTAAGAAAAATAAGCCCATTTTAAATTGATTTAATTATGCAACTTTATTCTAAAAAAGTTATTGAACATTTTACTCATCCTAAAAATATGGGAGTAATTAAAAAACCATCCGGCGTGGGTATTGTAGGTAATCCTATTTGTGGCGATATTATGAAAATTTACATTAAAGTTGATAAAAATAAAAAAGGCGAAGAATTTATTAAGGATATAAAATTTCAAACTTTGGGTTGTGGAGCAGCCATTGCTACTTCTTCGATGGTTACTGAATTAGTTAAAGGCAAAACTATTAAAGAAGCTATAAAAATCTCAAATCGTCAAAATATAACTAAGAAATTAGATGGACTCCCCCCCTCAAAATTACATTGTTCTCTTTTAGCGGATCGGGCATTAAAAAAAGCTATTGCAAATTATCGAAAAAAGAAAAATGAAATTAAATAGATTTATAATAACTCTATTTGTCTTTTTATTTTTAGGGACTCTTTTAATAATAGGAAATAGATACAAAAGAAATATTATAGAAAAGAAAATAATAGCTAATCCGAGAATTAATTTAATTAAAAGCGAAATCAAAACCTTTGCTCCTCCACCTTCAGAATTAGTTATTAAGGTACCCTTTATTTGTCAGGCTCCCTTTGCTAATTGGTCAGTGCATGAGGATTCTTGCGAAGAGGCGGCTATTTTAATGAATTATGCTTATCTTCAAAAAATGGACTTAAATCCCGAATATGCTGATCAAGAAATATTAAAAATGCGACAGTGGCAAAAAGATCATTATGGAAGAGAAAAGGATTTAACTTGTATGGAGGCAGCCCGTTTTGTTCATGATTATTATGGATATAAAAATTCAAAAGTCTTTAATAATATAACTATTCAAGACGTCAAAAGAGAAATTGCTAAAGATAATTTAGTGATTGTGCCAGTAATGACTCATTCTTTACTTAATCCTCATTATGGACCTCGAAATGTTTATCATTTTATTTTAATTAAGGGTTATAATACAGAGGGAGTCATTACTAATGATGCGGGGATTAAAGAGGGGGAAAATTACTTTTATCCCTGGGAAGTAATTTTTTCAGCTATCGACGCCCAAAAAGAAATAACGGGCGAGGGGCGAACGATGCTAGTTATTAATGAGTAATTATGAGTAAAAAAAATAAAATTTTATGTGCTTTATCAGGAGGCGTTGATTCTTCAGTAGCAGCAGCTTTGTTGAAAGAACAAGGTTATGATGTAATTGGCATTACTTTTAAATTATTTTGTTACGCCAAGAATACGCAACGGACAAAAGCTTGTTGTTCTTTAGAAGCAATCGAATCAGCTCGTCAAATTTGTCAAAAATTAAATATTCCACATTATATAGTTGATATTTCTAAAAAATTTGAAAAATTAATTATTCAAAATTTTATTAGTGAATATTTAGCCGGTCGGACTCCCAATCCTTGTATTCGTTGTAATTCTTTCATTAAATTCCCTACTTTAATTTCTTATGCCCAAGGGCTGGGAATAGATTTGGTAGCTACTGGTCATTATGCTAGAAAAAGCATATCTCAAGATTCAAAAGGTCATAATATTTATAAAATTTTAAAGGCT
>JBNAWD010000041.1:0-8661 GCA_049699995.1 Minisyncoccia bacterium
TGGCTTTTTGGGGGGCTTTGACGACTCAAAGTGTTTCACGTGAAACATTTTGAAAAAGATGATTACCTTACCCCCAGTTTGTTTTCCAGGAAACAAACTGGGGGATTTAAATTAAGTGATACACACTAAAACCTTGACAAGTACTGAAGAATGTTTTCTAATTTCTCTATTTTCTCTCTGCTTCGCGCTGTCTTATTTTTTCCCATTCTCCATAAAAAATTAATTCAATCTCATCTTTTTCGAAGAAATTACTAAAACTATTTAGAAGCTGTTTAAAAATTTTCTTATATTCTATTTCTGTCAATTCTTTGTGATGCTTTAACTCATACCAGATATAAAATTTAGCTTTTTCTTGCAACCCCTTTTTTAGATGTTCTTGGCTATTTTGTTCCGCTTCCTTCATCTTCTCCTCGATTTTATAAATCGGAGAATTTCTAAAAATGTAATTCAGAATCATTTTTTCACCTCCCTTCTTTTCAAAGAACTTCCTTAAGTTATAAAGTAAAATTTATTTTTTGTCAAGAATATTCTATCTCTTGATTAGAATAATGAGTGATAACATTTCTTTTAAAATTAGAAGCGTCAATTTTTATGGCAATGAAATCAAATCGCCATTTAATTTCTGGCTTCTTAATTTTCGAAAGATAACTTAAAATAGCTTTTTTAATCCTCTCTTTTTTATAAAAAGTTAATCTTTCTTCTGGGTTAATTGAAGAATTTTTCTCGCTAGCTTTCACTTCCACAAAGACTATTTCTTTTGTTTTTTTGTCAAAACAAACAATATCGATTTCTCCCCATTTTTTCCAAAAATTTCTCTCTAAAATTTGATAACCTTTCTCTTTTAGGTAATTGACAGCCAAATCTTCGGCTTTCCGGCCGTTAATTTTATTTTTGTCGAGAAAAGTCATATTCGAAAAGAAGAGAGGTTTTTACTGCCAATCTTTTTTTGGCTACTCCCGCGGGCCAACAACTTTGTAAAATTAAAATCGGTTTTTTCTCCTTTGGAAAAACCATTTCTGTCGTTTGGCCTCCCTCTGACCAAGGCAAAAATATTTTCTTATCTTCCACTTCAAAAACTAAACCCTTATTTTCCCAAATAACAAAAACTTTATCTCCTTTTTCTAGTTCTGACAAAAGGGAAAAAACTGTTTTATAATTACCTTCCTCCCAAGGATATTGGGAAGAATGACCAATAATAATAGAATAGCCTTGACCGGGGGGATCGGTTTTTGGAAATAAAACTACTCCCTCTTTTAGTTTTTTATAAATTAGGTTTAAATCTAATTGATTAACAGGAATAATTGGCGCTTTAATCCCAAACTTTTTTAAAATTAAAACCTTTTTCCCGGAAAATTCCTGAAAATAACTTTCTAATTCTTCTTTTAAAATTTCTTCCTGAGATTTTTCTTTTGGTTTTTCTCCTTGAGGAAAAATAGGAGGAACAGAAGTAATTTCTTCTTTTACTCCCTGAGTAAAGGTTTTAAACTTATAAGCAAAAATATTAAAAACTCCTAAACCGATAAAAAGGAAAAAGGCGATTAAGAAGAAAATTATAAAAATAAAAAGAAAAATTTTCAATTCTTTAAATGACATATTCCATTTAATTTTATATTGTTATATTAAAATATTAACAAAAATTAGACAACTTGACAAAAAGAAAATGTTTTTTTAAAATGCTCAAACTCTTTGCTCTTTAAAAATTTTTCAAAAAGGAGGTATCTAAGGTGTGGTGGATTTGGGTTTTAATTGGTAGCGGATTTTTTATTGGGTTAATCTTTGTGATAATAAAAATGGTTCAAGGGGCAATGGTTTTTACGCATCTTTATGCTCCTTGGGTTTTGAAATATTTTCCTGTTTTAGAAAGTGAAAGTTTAAAAAAAGGAGAGGGAAAAGAAAAAGAAGAAAATTAATTTAAGCCCCCTCAAAAGAGGGGGCTTTTTATTTAAAAATTACCAATAAAAATTACCAATAAGAAAAAACTACCTCACCTCCTCCACAACTATACTCCCAGTGGGATCCAACACCCCACTGGTCCACAATCTGCACCACAAAGCATTTCCCACAAGGTACTGGCACTACTACTGTAGAGAAACAATCAAGATATACGCCGGTATTTTTTCCGTCCGCCCAAACAAATCCCCACACGTCAGAGCGGGCGGAAGTAACTTTAACAAAACACGTAGACTGAGGCGGTTGGGGCAGGCACTGCGTGCATTGCGGTGGCTGAGGCTGCTCCGGGTATACCACTTCTATGGTACACCCAGAAAATATTACAGAAACTATCACTGCCACAATCACCAACATCAAGAGTATCAAATTTTTCACATCAAACACCTCCCTTGTTTTTAAGTTACTAAATCAAGAATATCACAAAAAATAATTTCTGTCAAGAGATAAAATCTTTATTGATTTTTAAAAAAAATTTTGCTAAAATTGAAAAGTCTTTGGCGCCATCGTCTAACCTGGTTAGGACACGGGGCCTTCAATCCCGTAATATGGGTTCAAATCCCATTGGCGCCGCTTAATTTTTCATCTTTAATATAAACACAATGTTAATTTTAGGAATTGAAACTTCTTGCGATGAAACAGCTATTGCTTTTTTATCAGCCAAAAAAGAAAAAAACAAATTCATCTTTACACCATTATCAAATATTGTTTCAAGTCAGATTAAAATCCATCGAAAATTTGGAGGAGTAGTGCCAAAATTAGCCTGCCGAGCACATAGCGAAAATATTGATTTTGTCCTTAAAGAAGCCCTCAAAGAAGCTTCTGGGGATCAAAAAAGTTATAAAGAATTTCTTCAAAACATAGATTTAATTGCTACCACTAACCGACCGGGTCTGGAAATAGCTTTGTTAATTGGTGTTAATTTTGCCCGAGCTTTAAGCTGGTATTTAGAAAAACCTTTAATTGGTGTTAGTCATTTAGAAGGTCATCTTTTAAGTTTTCTTTTGCCTTCTTTAAAAGAAGAAAAAATTTTTTTAGAGAAAGAAAAAAAAGAAATTTTTCCCGCTTTAGCTTTAATTGTTTCCGGCGGACATACTCTTTTGGTGGCAGTAAAAGATTTCTCAAAATATAAAATTATTGGTCAAACTTTAGATGATGCGGCGGGCGAATGTTTTGACAAAGGCGCTAGAATTTTAGGTTTAAAATATCCTGGCGGACCAGAAATTGCCAAATTGGCTAAAAATTTTAGAGAAAAAAGCAAAAATAAAAAAGAGGTTTCTTTAAAATTACCTCGGCCAATGATTAATTCTTCAGATTTTAATTTCTCTTTTTCCGGTTTAAAAACCGCTTTGCTTTATACTTATCAAAAGCTAACGCCTTCCGAACGAAAAAAGAAAAGGGAACAATTAGCTTATGAATTAGAAGAAGCAATTACTGATGTTTTGGTAAAAAAATCTTTTAAGGCAATAGAAAAATTTTCCTTTAAATCATTAATCCTGGGTGGGGGAGTGAGTGCCAATCAAAGGTTAAGAGAAAAAATTTTAGAAGAACAAAAAAAATATCCTTTTTTGAAAATATTTTTTCCCCAAATACAATATAGTTTGGATAATGCCTTAATGATTGCTTTGGCGGGATTTTTTAATTATGATAATAGGAAAAGAAAAGAATTGATCTTGAATTTTAAAAAAATCAAAGTTGAAGCCAATAAATTCTTTTAAACTCATATGCTCAAATCAAAAGTTTACCAACCAAATAAAATAGAACCAAAAATTTACCGGCTCTGGGAAAAAAGTGGATATTTTGATCCGGATAAATTACCTAAAACAAAAAAAGGGCATTTTTGTATCATTATGCCTCCACCAAATGCTAACGATCCTTTACATATCGGTCATGCAGTTTTTGTTTCTTTACAAGATTTAATTATAAGATATCAAAGACTTAAAGGAAAAAGAGCTTTATGGTTACCAGGCACCGATCACGCTGGATTCGAAACCCAAGTGGTTTTTGAAAAAAAATTAGAAAAAGAAGGAAAATCAAGATTTTCTTTTACCCGAGAAGAATTTTATAAATTAATTTATCAATACACTCAAAAAAATCGAAAAATAGTTTTAAATCAATTAAAAAAATTGGGCGCTTCTTGCGATTTCTCTCGGGAAAAATTTACTTTAGATAAAGATATTGTTGAAATAGTTTTAGAAACTTTTGAAAAACTTTATAAAGACGGGTTAATTTATAGAGGGAAAAGGATCGTTAATTACTGCCCAAAACACCAAACCGCTTTTTCAGATTTAGAAGTAAAATACAAAGAAGAAAAAGGAAAATTATATTACATTCATTACCAGTTAAAAGAAGGGGAGAGAATCGTTGTGGCTACAACTAGACCGGAAACAATTCCCGGCGATGTGGCTTTAGCTGTTCATCCCTCTGATGAAAGATATCGTCATTTAATTGGAAAAATTGCAATTGAACCCATTACTAAAAGAGAAATTCCTATTATTACTGATTACCGAGTGGAAAAAGATTTTGGCAGTGGAGTACTAAAAATCACTCCTGCTCATGATCCTTTGGATTTTGAAATAGGTAAAGATCATCGATTAGAAATAAGACAAGTTATTGATTTTGAAGGAAAATTAAATGAGCTTTCCGGTCCATTAAAGGGTTTAAGGATTTTGGAAGCCAGAGAAAAAGCTTTAGAAATTTTAAATAATCAAGGAGATTTAGTAAAAATTGAAGAAATAATTCATCGTGTGGGTTATTGTTATAAATGTCAAACCGCTATTGAACCAATGATTATGGATCAATGGTTTGTGGCGGTTAACAAACCTTTTGGGAAAGAAAAAAAATCTTTAAAAGAAAGGACTCTCGAGGCAGTAAAATCTGGAAAAATTAAAATTATTCCAGAAAATTTTCAAAAAATTTTTTTCCATTGGATGGAGAATCTCAAAGACTGGAATATCTCAAGGCAAATTTATTGGGGCATTAGAATTCCGGTTTATTATTGCCAAGATCAAAAAAATCAAAAATGTCAAAAAGAAAAGGGAATTATTGTAAGCAGAAAAAAGATTAACAAATGTCCCTATTGTCAAAGCAAAAACATTATTCAAGATCAAGACGTCTTAGATACTTGGTTTTCTTCTGGCCAGTGGCCTTTTGCTACATTAATGACAACGAAAAAAGGGGATTTTGAAAAATTCTATCCTACTGATGTCATGGAAACCGGCTGGGACATTCTATTTTTCTGGGTAGCGAGAATGATCATGTTAGGTCTTTATCGCACAAAGAAAGTTCCTTTTAAAATAGTTTATCTTCATGGATTAGTGAGAGACAAAGACAGACAAAAAATGTCTAAATCCAAGGGCAATGCCATTGATCCTTTAGGGGTAGTAGATCTTTATGGCGCGGATGCTTTGAGAATGGCTTTAATAATGGGAACGGGGATGGGATCGGATTTAATTTTATTTGAAGAAAAAATTAAAGGATTTCGGAATTTCGCCAATAAAGTTTATAACGCCTCTCGTTTTGTTTTAATGAATATTGAAGATTTAAAAAGAAAACCAAAATTAATTCCTTATGATAAAAAAATTCTTAAAGATTGTCTTAAAGTTATAAAACAAGTAGAGAAACATTTAAATTCTTTCCGATTTTCTTTGGCTGGAGAAACAATTTACCAATATTTCTGGTTTACTTTCGCGGACAAAATCATCGAAGAAATGAAAATAAGGATTAAAGAAAATAAAAATAAACCTTCAGCCCAATATTTGCTTTATTTAATTTTAAAAAACTGCTTAATAGCTCTTCATCCCTTTATGCCTTTTCTTACTGAATTTATTTATCAACAATTACCAGACTTAGAGAAAAAAGAAAAATTACTTTTAATTGAAAAATGGCCTACTCTTTAGTGCTGGCAATTTTTTTGGCTTATTTACCTATTTACTTTTGGTTAAAATTCTTTTTAAAATGGGACAAAGAAAAACCCGAACCATTTAAATGGCTATTACTTATTTTCTTTTTAGGAATTCTTTGCACTCCCTTAATTTATCACTTACAAAGTTTTTTCCATTTTTCTTATTTTAATCAAAATTTAAATCTTTTTTTTGTAAGCTTAATTGAGGAAATTTTTAAACTTTTGATTCCCTTTTTAGTTTTAAAGAAAAATAAATATTTTGATGAAGCTTTTGATGGAATAATCTATTTAATAGTTTTCGGTTTAGGATTAGCCTTTATTGAAAATATAGGGATAACAATTGAAGAATTAGTTTCTAATCATAGTTTTTCCAATGTTTTTCTTTATCTTTTTCTAAGATTTTTAGGAGCCAATCTTTTACATGCTTTAACTGGCGGTCTTTTGGGTTATTTCTTTGCTTTATATTTAATAAAAAAGAAGGCTTCTTTTTTGTTTTTAGGTTTAATTTTTTCTTCTTTAGCTCACTGGTTCTTTAATTTCTTAATGATTAATTTTAGCCTTACAACTTTTATTATTGGTTTGGCTTTCTTTGGCGTGATAATGAGTTTATTGTTTAAATTTGGTCAAATCTTAAAATCAATAAAAAAACCAATCCAATATCCTTTTTAATTTTTTCTTTTTGTGCTATAATTAAATTTAACTAAATTTAAAATAAAAAAATATGATTCCAATTAAAAATATTAAAAATAATGATGAAGGATTAGAAAAAGTCCATTGGCCCTCTCAAGAAGAAGAAGGGGAACTGGCAATTGATTTGTTTGAAACAGAAAATGAATTAATTTTAAAATCATCAATTGGCGGAGTGAAAACAGAAGATTTAGATATTACTATTACCAACGACATGATCACTATTTCTGGGAAAAGAGAATTTCCAGAAGAAGAAAAAGAAATAAAAAAATTCTATTATCAAGAATGTTTTTGGGGACCTTTTTCAAGATCAATTATTCTCCCTAAAGAAATAGATGCGGATCGGGCAAAAGCGGTTATAAAAAATGGACTTTTAACTATCCGCTTGCCAAAAATTGAAAAAAACAAAAAGAAATCCTTAAAAATCCTTGAAGAAGAATAAAAAAGCCGAGGTGGCGGAATTGGCAGACGCGCAAGGCTTAGGACCTTGTGCCTTTTTGGCTTGTGGGTTCGAATCCCACCCTCGGCACCAAAATCAAACCGCCCTTTAAAGGGCGGTTTGATTTTGGTTATTCCAATTTTTGTATTATTTTTTAATTTGTATATTTTGACCTCCTAAGGTTGTGGTAACTAAATTTACTATTGCCCGAGCAGCCAAGGCAACAGCAATTCCAATAATGGCATAAATTAAAGTGCTCATTGCTTTTTTTGTCTTTGCCTGATCTCCGCCAGCAGTGGCATATAAATAACCGCTATAAATCAAAACAATAATGCTAATAATTAAAACAACGTTAAATACCCAATTTAAAGCATCAACCAATAATTGACCGGGTTTAATTTGAACACCTTGAGTCACAGTTTGATATTCTCCTATAGGATAATTCCCTAAAGGGGATTGTTGATCATTTGGCGCTGTAGTGGTAGTGGTGGTATCTTCAGCCAAAACAGCCATTCCTATACCCAAAACCAATGTCCCGACTAGGAATAAAGATAAAATTTTTTTCATATTTTTTAATTAATCTTGATTTTAGACTTTTTATTTTTAAATTAATTTTTATTTTTTCGACCTTTTATTTTTTATTTTTATAACCCTTCTTTTATAATCCTTCAGGTAATTGAATCTCGGGTGCTCCTATAAATTGAGTAGCTACCAATTTAATTAATGCCTTTGAAAGAATAGCGACTGCTAATCCAATTAAAGCATAGATAAGAAGCTGAAGGGCTTTTTTGGTTTTACCTGGATCACCACCAGAGGTAACATAAGTAAAGCCAGCATAAATAATGAAGATGATACACAAAATGATAACGATATTGAAGAACCAGTTAACCGCTCGAACTAAAGGAGATTGCGAACCCCAAATGTCAATTGTACTGGGAGTAGCGTTAGCAAAATTAACAGGTGGTTCTGTTTGCGCCAAAGTAAAAGGAGTAAAAGTAAAAAGACAAAGAGCAAAAAAGGAGAAAATTTTTAGGAAAAGATGAGTTTTTTGCATATATTTATTTTATTAATTTTTAGATTTTGTTTACCTTATATAGTTTTTTCTAAAAAATCTATTAAGGCTTTGTTGTAGTTAGGGTTGATTATATACTTCTGCCGGTTTATTTGTCCCTCCTGATCCAGACGCACCTACACCTGCTCCTCCGCTCGCACTTCCACTTATACCACCACTTTGCCCCCCAGTATTTTCTTGTATAATTTGGCCAGCCCCGAGGAAATGACTAACTAAATTAATCAAGGCCTTTGCCAAAATAGCGACTGCTAATCCAATTAAAGCATAGATAAGAATCTGAAGGGCTTTTTTGGTTTTACCTGGATCACCACCAGAGGTAACATAAGTAAAGCCAGCATAAATAATGAAGATGATACACAAAATGATAACGATATTGAAGAACCAGTTAATAGCATCCCATAATTTTGTAAAAGGATCAAGGTCTATGTTAGGAATTTCTTGTAAATTGTAATCCTCAGCAAAAAGAATATTTGTTCCTAATATAAAAGCCAAAAAAATAAAGCTAGAAATTGTTAATAATTTTTTCATATTTTTTTAAATTTTTAATATTTCTTAAATTTTAAAAAATAAATTATCTTTTGTCAAATATCTCTTAACTTTTGAGAAAGTTTT
>JBNAWD010000041.1:8761-13502 GCA_049699995.1 Minisyncoccia bacterium
AATAAGCAAAGAACAAATAAAGATAAAATAAAGGGGACTGCTCTAAATATTTTTGATTTTTTCATAATTTAAAATATTTATTATTGAGGAAATGACTAACTAAATTAATCAAGGCCTTTGCCAAAATAGCGACTGTCAATCCAAAATATAAAAACCAGAAAAATAATGTTAGAAATTGTTAATAATTTTTTTAAAAAATAAATTATCTTTTGTCAAATATCTCTTAACTTTTGAGAAAGTTTTCAATAATCTTAGGTACGCTTTTGGCAATCAAAATAGCAGCAAAGCCAATCAAACCCCAGATTAAAGTTTTATGAGCCTGTTGAACCTTCTTCTCATTGCCAGCGGAAGTAATGTATAAATAACCAGCATAAATAACTACTCCTACAGATAAAGGAATAGCCAAATTAAAAGCGACTTTTAATAGACCTTCGATTAAGTCCCAAACAGTACTAGTTGGGGGTATGGGAGTAGGTATAGTCAAATCAGCAAAACTTTCCGAAGTGATAAATAAGCAAAGAACAAATAAAGATAAAATAAAGGGGACTGCTCTAAATATTTTTGCTTTTTTCATAATTTAAAATTATTTATAATTATTGACATTTAATATTGAACCATGTGCCAGTAAAATCTTCGCCGCCAAGTTGAGCGATAATCCAGAAAAGGGTATGGACAATAATAAAAGCGCAAAGAGCAATAACAAAACCAATAATAGCATTCATCATTAATCTTTGACCCTTTTTAATGTTTTCTTCTCTCCCGCCTGAAAACATCCATAAGAATCCTCCATAAAAAATCATTCC
Organism: Minisyncoccia bacterium; assembly: GCA_049699995.1. Classification (GTDB taxonomy): domain Bacteria; phylum Patescibacteriota; class Minisyncoccia; order UBA6257; family UBA6257; genus JBNAWD01. The sequence continues at coordinate 9,565 of JBNAWD010000041.1, forward strand.
TATCATTATATAAACAAAAACATTCTGAAAAAGAAAATTAATAATGTTCTCTATCATATCCAAAAGATGGCACAAAGTGCACTCTTCTTCTCCAGGCCCTCCGCAAGGCACTAAACCAGCAGAATGGGTTATTAAAGGTAAAACAAAAAGAATTAATAAAAAGAAATTGAAAAATTTTTTAATATTATTCATTATTTTTGTTGCCAATAAAATTCAAAGCGATCTTTTGCCCTCTCAAGAGCTTTTTCAATAGGATAATTTTGATAAATAATTTCTTCTAATAAAGTTTTGAATACCTCTTCTATTTTTTGAGGATTAAATTGATAAAAGAACCGACTAGTTAAAATCTGTTGAACAAAAACCCCACTTTTGGGATCATTCAAATATAAAGCTATCAAATCTTTTCGAGCGGGAGGCTTACCGGTTAAAGAATAATAAAGATTACCTGTCTCTTTTTGGGCTAAAAATTTTAGAAATGCCCAAGCATAAGAATACCGCGGAGAACGATCAGAAACAACCACCAATAAAGAACGAGCATAATTGATTTTACTCTCGGGAGAAGAAAAATAGGGCAAATAGGTGACTTTGTAATTTAAATTAGGGTTATATTCTTGAATAGTTTTTTGATCAGTATAATAACCCAAAACCATTACTGTTTTTCCTTCGGCAAAAGATTTTAAGGAATTATCAAGATTTTCATTATAAGTATAATTTGAAGATTTAGAGTCGGAAAATTGAAGATAAAACTGTAAAGCTTCTTGAGCAGATTTTTCTTTTAATAAGCTTTTCTTCTCCGGACCAATAATATTATTGCCAAAATTAAAAAACAACATCGCCAAAATATCTTTGAAATGATCAATGTTATTAACCGTTCCTAAAGCGATAGCGGAACGAACTAATTGACCTTTTTCGTTAATTCTTCTTAATTTCGGAATCAAAGAAATTACTTCCGCCCAACTCTTTGGAGGTAAGGGAATATTGAAATAATTAAAGTAATCTTGATTGTAGTATAAAGCTAAAGTGTCGATATACAACGGAACACCGGCTAAATATCTTTTTTCAGGAAAAATTCTTGCTTTGATATTGTCGGGATAAATCTGATCAACATAAAAAGAATTGAAATTCTTTTCTTTTGAGAGATCTAAAAAAGCTATTCTATCCCAAAAAACAGAAAGCCAACTATCATAAATCATAAAAATATCAGGAGGATTATTGTTGGCCAAAGCCTTAATATAATCCTCTTCCAGCGTTTTTTCGTCTTTTAAAACATAGTTAAATTTAACATTGGGGTAATAAGATTGAAATTGTTTTAAAATCGGCTGAAAAGTTTTTTGATCATCTTCTAAAGCCCAAATAGTTAAAGTAACTGATGGTGGCCTTTTCTGGCGAAAAGAAAAAACTAATAATAAAAAAATAATAAAAGAAGCGACTACTCCTAAGATTATTCTTTTTTGGCTGACAGTTAAACCCATAAATTATTCTTCTTTTTTGATTTGAGCTAAAAAGCCATAGTGAGTCACCCCCAAAGAAAGTTCTCTTTCGATAACAAAGCCTTCCTTCTCCACTAATGCCATTGCTTCTTCTTTAGAAATTGGATAAAGCATTTCTTTGGAAGGGAGTTTTTCTGGATACCATTCAATAATAACTAAATAACCATTATTTTTCAAAATCCTTTTGGCTTCTTTAATTATTACCTCTTTATTTTCAATCTCAAATAAAATATTTGAAACCAAAACCAAATCACAAGATTCGTTTTCTAAACCGCTGCCTTTTTCTAATTCTAAATTTGCCCATTTAACCTGAATGATAGTTGATAGTCCTTCCAGTTTAGCCCGAAAAGACAAAGCGTCTAAAGCTGGCTGCCAAATATCCAAAGCAATGATTTTTCCTGAAGGTTTTACTAATTGAGCCATAGCCAGAGAAAAATACCCAGAACCACAACCAAAATCAACTGCTGTCATTCCTTCCTTCAAAGGAAAAAGTTTAACAATTTCTTGGGGGTTTAAAAAAGGCATATTTTTATCAATTATAAAAAAAATTTAAAAAAATCACAACTAAATTAAAGAGAGACCTATAATTCTATCAGCCTCTTCCAACTTCATTATTCTTATCCCTTGAGTAGAACGAGATAAAACGGGAACACTCTCCAAAGGGATTTTTATCACTTGCCCTTGCAAAGAAGTAAAAATTGCCGATTCTTGGTTTAAAACTAAAGCGCCTTTGGCTAAATAACCAGTTTTTGAAGTCATTTTCAAAGCCTTTATTCCTCCCCCTCCTCTTTTCTGCAAACGATATTCTTTCAATGATGTCTTCTTGGCATAACCATTTTCTGTAACAACTAAAATAGAACTATTTTTTTCTTGATTTTTATTAATAACGATAAGGTCTTTTATTTCATCGTCTCCCTTAACCCTCATTCCTTTTACACCAGTGGCTACCCGCGAAAGGGGACGAACGTCTTTTTCATTAAACCGAATGGATTGACCTTTCTTGGTAATCAAAATAATATCATCACTGCCAGAAGAAATTTTCGCGCCAATTAATTTATCTCCTTTTTCTATTTTTAAAGCCAAAATACCGGTTTTTCTGATATTTTGATATTCAGAAAGTTTGGTCTTTTTAATAATTCCTTTTGCGGTAGCTAGAAAAAGATAACTATCGGTTTCTTTTAAAGAAACCGGGGTAATAATTGTTACTTTCTCGTTATCCGGCAAATCAAGATAATTATTTATCTTTTTACCCTTTGAAGTTCTTGTCCCCTCTAAAATTTCATAAGCTTTTAATTTAAAAAGTCTTCCGCTTTCTGTGAAAATCAATAAATCATCTTTTAAATTACATAAAAAGGTAGAATATAAATTATCATCCTCGCTTTCAAACAAAATCACTCCTTTGCCTCCTCTTTTTTGTTCTTTTAATACTGTTGGTTTGACTCTTTTAATATAACCTCCCTGAGAAAAAACGATTAAAGTTTCTTCAGAAGGAATTAAATCCTCAAAAGTTCCAGCTTTAGGTAAAACATCAACAACTTCTGTCCTTCTCCCATCTTGATATTTTTCTATTAATTGTTTTAACTCATCTTTAATTATTTCTTTTATTTTTGCCGGATGTTCAAGAATAAAAGTGTATTCTTTGATTAACTTTCTTTTCTCTTCTAATTCATTATCAATTTTTTCTTTTTCTAAACGAGCTAAATTAGAAAGTTTCATTTCTAAAATAGCGTTAGCTTGAATCTCCGAAAAACCAAATTTTTTCTGAAGTTTTATAAAGGCATCTTCTCTTGATAAAGAACTCTTTATTAATTTAATAATTTCGTCGATATGATTTAAAGCTTTTTGCAATCCTTCTAAAATATGGGCCCTTTCTTGAGCCTTCTTCAAAAGAAAAGAGGTCCGGCGATAAATAATCTGTTGACGGTGTTTAATGTATTCTTCTAAAATTCCCTTTAAAGAGAGAATCTGTGGCTGTAAACCATTTTCTGTTAAAGCTAAGAAATTAAAATAAAAATATTTTTCTAAATCAGTATAATGAAAAAGCTGATTTAAGATAGTTTTGGCTAAAACATTATTCTTTAACTCTATTACTATTCTTAATCCCTCTTTATCTGACTCGTCTCTTAAATCTTTAATGCCCTCGATTTTCTTATTCTCAACTAATTGAGCGATAGTTTTTAATAATTCCGCCTTATTTACTTGATAGGGGATTTCGGTAATGATAATTTTGTTTTCTTCTTCATCAATTTCTGCTTTTGCTCGACAGAGAACCCGGCCTTTGCCGTTAAAATAAGCTTCTAATAAATCTTTTTTGCCGTAAATAATCCCGCCAGTGGGAAAATCAGGACCTTTGATATAATTCATTAAATCTTCAACTGTTGCTTCCGGATGGTCAATTAAATAAATTAGTCCCTCGCAAACTTCTTTTAAGTTATGGGGCGGAATGGA
>JBNAWD010000041.1:13512-20238 GCA_049699995.1 Minisyncoccia bacterium
AAGTAGCCATTCCCACAGCAATTCCCATGGTGCCATTTAAAAGCAATTGGGGAATTTTGGCAGGTAAATATTTTGGCTCTAATCTTGTTCCATCATAATTAGGCATAAAATCAACAGTTTCTTTTTCAATGTCTTCCAGCATTTCTTCTGCCAAAGGAGTCAACCGACACTCCGTATATCTTTGAGCTGCCGGCGGATCTCCATCAATAGAACCAAAATTTCCCTGACCTTCGACTAAAGGATATCGCAAAGAAAAATCCTGAGCCATCCTGACCAAAGCTTCGTAAACTGCCATATCACCATGAGGATGATACCGACCCAAAGTACTCCCAACAACAGTCGCGCATTTTCTAAATTTAGCATTAGCCCTTAACCCCTCTTCATGCATGACATATAAAATCCTTCTTTGAACCGGTTTTAATCCATCCCGCACATCCGGCAAAGCCCGAGAAATAATTACTGACATTGCGTAATCAAGATAAGATTCCCTCAATTCCTCGCTAATGTTTCGGGCGATCACTCGCGGATTTTCTCTTTCTTCATTATTATTTTTGTTTTTATTTATTTCTTTATTTTTTTTCATTTCTAGTTAATTGCTAAATTTTTTAAAATTATGATTTTTGTTTCCTCAGGGATCTGATTTTTTTTAATGGTTAGCTTATCTAAAACTTCACCTTTCTTTTTTATTTCTTTAAAAAAATTACTATAAACGTCTGAAAGATCCTTTTTAAAACCCAAAGGATGATAAAACAGAGGAATAAAAATTTTCGGTTCAATTTGATTTAAAAAAGAGGAAGCCATTTCAACATCTAAAGAAGAATTTTTTGTTGCCGGCAAGAAACAAATATCCAAAGAAGAAAGCTCTTCAAAAAGAACATCTTTGACTAATTTTTCTTTCAGATCCGAAATAATTCCTAAAGAAATATCCTCAACATCTATTCGAAAAATAATATTGCTTATTTTTTCTTTTTCTTTATCTTCTTTTTTGGAAAAATTAAAAATCCCTTTCACAAAAATATGGTTAATCTCTATTTCACCGGGTTCTTCCATTGTAAAAGGCTGGCCTAAAATCGCTTTTTTGTTATTGAAAAAAGGACTATTTTCAGAAATTAAAAGAAGATCTGCTTTAAAACGAGGAGGTTTAATTAATTTTTCTTCTAAATAAGGATTGATGGCAATTATTCCGTTTTTTGTCTCCAATTTTAAAAAAGAATGGCCAAAATATTGAATGGTCATAGAAGGATAAAAAATTTTACCACATTTTTTCTTGCTTGTCTAACCTTTATTTTAGATAACGATAAAAAACCCTCAAAGCCAAAAGACTAATAATGAGATCAAAAACTATCAAAAATGTTATCGCTTGCGAAAAGGAAAAAAGAGTTAAATTAAATAAACTTTCGGCAGGAAAAGTTAAAGAAAGGATAGACCATCTTAAAGCGTCAATTCCATAAGCTAAAGGATTATAATGGGCAATTTGAATCATCCAAGAGGGAAGATTTTTTAATGAATAAAAAGCGCCGGATAAAAAAACCATTGGCGCTATCACTAATTGGGTAAGAATAGAAAAACTTTCCACTCGGGATAGGCGAGAGGCCAAAAAGAGACCAAAACACCCAACTCCATAACAAAGAAGAAAAATAACGCCTAAAGATTGTAATAAAATTTCCCAAGAGATGTTTATACCAACATAGGGAGCAATTAATAAAATTAAAAGCCCTTCGATTAAAGCAGTAGTAGTCGCGCCCAAAACCTTTCCAAAGGCAATCTGATACCTTTTAACCGGAGCCACCAATAACTCTTTTAAAAAACCGAATTCTTTATCCCAAACAACTGAAATTGTTGAAGACAAAACCATCACAATACAACTTAAACCTAAAATTCCCGGAAAGAAAAATTGAACAAAATCATAGTTTAAAAGATCTACCGAAAAAACAGTTTTCAATCCTGTTCCTAAAAAAACCAAAATCAAAATAGGAGCAAAAATAGAAGTAAAAAATTTCAGCGAATTCCGAATATACAAAAGAATTTCTCTGTACCAAATAATATATAATGGGAAAAAAGGGCTTTTATAATTTTTCATTGTTATTATGATTATTTAATGCCTTGTTTTCCTTGTTTTCTTTCGGCAAAAGAGGTTCAAAAGGATTTAACATTGAAATTAAAGACTCTAAATCAAAACCCCTGGGTTCTTCCGATCCATTTTCCCGGATTTTTCGACCGGTAATTTCCAAAAAGACATCTTCTAAAGTCGGCCGGCGAAGTTCCATTGAGGTTATTCGAGGAGTAATAGCCTTCACTAAATTAGGTAAAAACTCATCTCCCGAAGAAATTTCTATTTTAAACTCTTTTCCAATTCTCTTAAGAGGAATCTTCGGAAAAGCTTTTTTAAATTCCTGCTCGGCTAAATCATTATTCTCTGTCTTAAAAACTATCACATCTCCGCCAATCATTTTCTTTAAATTTTCCGGCGAATCTAAAGCAACTATTTTTCCATGGTCAATAATAGCAATCCGATCGCAAATCTCTGCTTCATTAATATATTGAGTAGTTAAAAAAATTGTCATATCTTCTTTTTTTCTGATAGCAAAAATATAATCCCAAATTTTATTTCGAGTTTGGGGATCTAATCCTATTGTCGGTTCGTCTAAAAATAAAATCTTTGGATGATGAATTAAAGCCCGAGCAATCTCTAGTCTTCTTTTCATCCCTCCAGAAAAATTATTGGTTTTCCATTTTCTTTTTTCCCAAAGCTCGCATAATCTTAAAACCTCTCTCTTTTTCTCTAAAAATTCTCGGGGAGGCACTCCATAAAGCATTGCGTGAAAATATAAGTTCTCTTCGGCCGTTAAATGATTATCTAAAATAGTCTCCTGAAAAACCAAACCAATACTTTTTCTCACTAAATGGGATTGTTTAAGCAAATCATAATTATTGATAACGACTTTGCCAGAGGTCGGTTTCATTAAAGTGCACAAAATATTAATGGTAGTAGTTTTCCCAGCGCCATTAGGGCCTAAAAAGCCGAAAATTTCTCCTTTTTTCACTTCAAAAGAAATGTCATTAACTGCCTTTAAAGGACCGAAGTATTTACAAAGATGTTCTACTTGAATAATCGATGAATTATTTGACATAATTAAAATTTTATTTCAAAACCCATTTTTTCTTTGACTTCCTTTATAGTTTCCCTCGCAATAGAGATGGCATATTCTTGGCCTTCTTTTAAAATTTTTTCGACTAATTTTGGGTTTTTTAAGTAATAATTTCTTTTTTCCTGGATCGGCTTTAATTCTTCATAAATATATTTCGCCAATTCTTCTTTTAAAGATTGATATTTGATTCCTTTTGAAAGATACATTTTTTCGTATTCTTTCCTTCTTTCTTTAGAAATAAACAATTCCGTTAAAACTAATAAAGTATAAACTCCTCCCTTTTTGGGAAGTGTTTTACCATAACCAATATCTGTTGGCGCTTTTGATAATTTTTCTTTAATAGTTTTGTAATCATCAATTAAAGCAATGTAACTATTTGGTTTTGTTTTTGACATTTTCCCTTCTCCTGTCAAAGAAGGGACATAAGCTCCTTCTTTTAAATAAGCCTGCGGTTCAGGAAAAGTAAAACCAAAAAAGCGATTAAAATTTCGGGCAACCTCTCGAGTTAATTCCAAATGAGGAAGTTGATCTTTGCCAACCGGCACTAATTCTGCCTTATAAAGCAAAATATCAGCTGCCATTAAGATAGGATAGGAAAGTAACCCTAAATTTACATATTTTGGCTGTTGTTTGGCTTTTTCTTTATAGGTTGGCAATTGAGTTAAGCGAGAAACTGGATAAATAGTCGAGAGAAAATAAAAAAGTTCCACATGGTAAGGAACTTGAGACTGAATTATTAAATGAGCCTTTTCCGGATTAAGACCGCAGGCTAAATATTCTATTGCTAATTCTTTGATTTGTTCGGAGTAATTTTGAGGGTTGTAAGGGGAAGTAATACCATGAAGATCCGCGATCCCATAGATACAGTTATATTCTTCTTTATCCTGAAGTTCTAAATAACCTTTAATTCCTCCTAAATAATTGCCTAAATGGAGAAAACCAGTCGGTCGAGCAGCAGAAAAAACTCTAATTTTTTTATTTTTTAATGAAGAATTACTCATAAAAGAGCGGGTGAAGGGAATCGAACCCTCGTCTCTTGCTTGGAAGGCAAGTGCACTACCACTGTGCTACACCCGCTTTTTAATTAAAAAAGATCTTTTTTAGATCTTATATTTAATTATAAAACTTTTTATTAAAAAATCAAGCCATTACTGCCATTTCTTTGACTTTTTTAGCAAAACTTGACAAAATTTGAAAATATGCTAAAATAAAGTTATAAACTCCCCAAAAGGGAGTTTTTAATTTGAAAAACTAATGCGACACCAAATACTTTCTTCCGATCTCCTAGAAGTCTCTTTGACAAGAAAAAACCCTAAATTTAAAGCTGTTTTTAGCCTCTTATGCAGCCTTTCTCTCTTTTTTATGACTATTACTCCTTTAAGCCCTGTGGCTGAGGGGTCTATTACCGAAGTGATAAAAAAAGAGAAAGAGAGTAATCCTCAATCAAATACCCAAACGGAAGTAATAAATTTAGTCGACAACACATTTTTAATCCCAGCCATAGATAAAATCCCTGACTATTCCCATACAATGATAGTGCTAGTAACTGGTTATTCGTCAACCCCTGAAGAAACAGATAACGATCCCTTTATTACTGCCTCAGGAAAATTTGTCAGGGACGGAATCATTGCAGCCAACTTCCTCCCTTTTGGGACTAAAGTAAGACTTCCGTTGCTTTATCCTGACAAGATTTTTGTTGTAGAGGATAGGATGCACTCTCGTTTTTCTAAAAACAGAGTGGATATTTGGTTCCCCTCAAAAGAAATGGCAATAACTTTTGGAGTCAAAGAGACGATAATGGAGATCATCCCATAGCAAAAACCCGCCTTTAAAGGCGGGTTTTTGCTATGAGGAGTTTTTATTCCAATGGATAATCGCTTAATTTTACAAATTCAAAACCTTGTTCTTTTAAAACAGGAATAGCTTCTTTAAGTCCTTCAAAAGTCTCACTTTTGGGAAGGTTCATATGTAAAATTACAATAGATCCGGGTTGAGCGCTCAAAAGAGCATTTTTTACTTTTTCTTTGGAATAAGTAGCGCCCGCGTCACCCAAGACACTAAAACCAACGACTTCATATCCTAATTTATTAGCGACCTCTGGACAATATTCATCACTATAAGCGGTTCCCGGCCGATAAAACTTCGACTTTTGACCAGTATATTCAGCAATTTTCAAAGCATTTCCTTCTATTTCTTCTATCATATCTTCTATATTTTTTGTCCCTTTAATACCATAAATCTCCTTTTCGTTTAAAGAACAGGGTAAATGTCGAAGACCTAAATTAGCAATTTCAAAAAATGGGACTTTTGCTAATTCCTTAACGATTTCCGGGTTTTTGTCTATCCATAAACCAGATAAGAACAAAGTGGCTGGAATTTTATTTTCTATTAAGTAATTTATTAATTCTTCGTCATATCCTTTTCCTGCTTCAATTCCTGTCGCATCAAAGGTTAAAGCTAAAACTTTTTTCTCGCTTTTTACTTTCGTCTTTACTCCTTTTAAGTTCTCTCCCCATTGAGTAGGAACTTTGTCTTTATATTCTTCTATTAAAGAATTCTTTAATTCTTGAAAATCCTCATAAGTAGTAGTGGTAGTGGTTTCCTGAGAAATCTTTTCTTTGCCTTTTGGGAGAACAAAGGAAAGAAAAATAATTAATAAAACCACAAAAGCGCCGGTCATCACCAGCGAATAAATTTTATAAAAATTGTTATTATTGAATAAAACTTTTGGTTTTGGAAGCATATTATCACTCATATATTTTTATTTATTATTTTTTATTTTACCCTCTAAAACCCTCAAAAGACTTATACAAAAAATAAATAAAAAAGTCAAGGAGATTGACTTTTTTTGTAGTTTATTTTATTTGTTCCTCAACAACAAAGTTATACAACAAAATCCAAATTTATTTGGAACAACAACGGATGGTATGCCTCTGTAAGGGACTTATGATATTTTTAAAAAACACTATAAGAGCCAGATTTAAAAAATCAGTTTGAACCATATTTTACAAAAGAAAATTTTTAATATTTTTTAGAGAAATTTCAAAAAATTTTTATTTTTATTTGTCTATTATTTACTATTCCCTCCTTAATCTATTGACAAATATTAATCTTTGTGCTATAATATATATTAGCACCTTAAAAAATTGAAAGGAGTGAAAAAAATGAAAATTTATCCAGGCCCCTTCGGTTGGGGATGGGTAAAATTGAAAGACCTGGCCAAGATAATCGGCCAGTCTCCTGAGAGTGTTTGGAGAAATTTTTACTGTTTGAGTAAGGACATCGTTTATGGGGTCCTTGCGTGGACCTCGGATCTTAAAGAGGTCCATCAGGACGGACAGGACCCCGATGATTTCCATTCGGTCTACGTCCCGGCCGGATGGGCCAAGGATGTTTTATTCGCCCACCGGTTAGGGGCGGTGCGGGTGGAACTGGTCTATCATGAACACAAAGACTACCTTGACCCCTGCCCTGCGGGGGCCTTATCTTGCTACTTTAACGGAACGGATTTTACAAGTGCGGTAGGGATAAAGGCGGATGGGAAGCCTGTTTTGTATAATATCTGCCCCCCTCTCGA